>LCJG01000067.1 GCA_000998025.1 Candidatus Collierbacteria bacterium GW2011_GWB1_44_6 | reverse complement strand
TGTCCTTGTTGAATGTCGGCCTGCCGGCAAAGAAAACATCTCCGTGGAAGATCACCTTCTCAAAGAACTCAGCTACTCTTCTGAAGACATTGTTAATTACATCACTCATGGAGAGTGTGGCGCTCGGTGTGGCGACGATTTCACCCGAAGCAGTCGAGAGTCCGGCCACTTTATCAGAGAGAGTGGTAATTTCATCCGCCATTAGTTTGAAGCCTTTTATTTCATTTGCTTCGATCTTGTCCGCTTTGATCGTTCCCACAAAGATCGCATTGCCGTCTGAAGTTATCTTTACATTTTCGTTCCCGTCTTTATCCTGCATTACAAACATTCCTGAAGCCAAAATATCTTGGGTAATTACTTTTGGCGTTATTACTTCCAGCCCGGCAACAACTCTGTCTGTCATTATTTCCGAAATGTTAGCCGAGGTTGAAGCAATTTGTTCTTTTTCCAGTACTAAGTTATTCAGCACTTGTGACTTGTAGTCACCACTTGTCTCATCCAATCCCTTCATGACATTAGCGAGTTTGCTGCCGTTACTTTCTCCATTTTTAACGAATGCAAGCACCAAACCGATTCCTTCACCACTAAAGTCGGACATGGCATTTCCGATGATTGCTCCTGCTTTGGTAGCTTTCATAGCTACTCCAGGTGTAGAAGAAGTTGTTAGTAAGTCACCTGCTTTAATTGCACCATTTTCCGCACTCACTTTAACTGGAACTCTTCCTGATAAAGCCACGGGGACAGCTGATAAACCTTCTCCATCCGTTCCACCAATTGTCAGAGCCGGTGCTGTCGAAACAATTCCTAGCACTGATGAGTCATATCTTCCGGTTGATTTCTTAACACCGGCTCTCAGAGCAGAATCCAAACTCACCACATCTCCCATTGCAATTGTTTTATCATTGGTGGAATATATCTCAGCCAAATCAGCTGTACTGTTCGTAACTTCAATTAAAGTTATAGTTGCATCTGTTTTTGTTGGAGTACTACCCAAAGTTGAATTTGCACTTGAACAGAGCGTGTACCGAACACTGCTTGTCGATGCCGGTGAGTCTAAAAATACCAAGGTGGCAGTCCCATCTGCACCCGTGCTCGAAAAGAATTTTCCAAATGAACCATCCACCTGATTTGATGGTGGGTTTACACATGTTGGAGTGGCTCCAATGCCTCTTCGAATAGTTCCTACCGCATCAGTATCACCTGCCCCTCCAGCCGCTATTACCACCTCAACCATGACCAATACAGAGTTTGACGCCGAAGTTGGGGTAATGTTGGCTCTGGTAGCAGGTGTTGTGAAGAACTCTGTTACATTATCATCGGTCCAAGCAACATCCGCCGGATCGTTAAACGACCTGGTCTGTAAAACATTTTCATTGGCACAGCTAAATAAATTAGTCGAAGAGTTCCACTGTAGCTTCTGATTAGCTCCGGTACAGCTCGTCAGTCCGCTGCCTAAAGTAGTAGTGAAGTTTGCTTGCCCAGCGGCCGTTATCGACCAATCGTTGCCGCCAGTCATAGCCAGAGTGGTCGAAGCGTTTGAATTTCCGATTGAGACTACATCTGCTGCAGTACCATTGGTTGCTATGTTTATCGTATCTGTACCTGAGTTGGTTACTCCACCTATATCAATTGTCTTAGTATTGGCATTGTCTCCAAAGTTAATTCCGTTAGTTCCACTGTCGTGGTCGTCGTGTTCCCAAGTGTAATTGTTTTAGCATTAGCTCCGGTACCGATATTTATGGCTCCAGTAGTGCCCGAGTCAAGTGTTAATGCCCCTGTTGTGCCGGTAGTAATCGAAAACGCTCCCCCAGCCGCGTTGGTAATCGAGGATGTACTCAGTCCTGTTAGTGAAATCGTTCCGGAAGTAGCGGTTAAGTTTAGTGCTCCAGTCGTCATAGTAAATCCACTTGAAGCTGTCAAGGTGCTGGCAGAAGTAATCGTTCCCGTACTGGTAGTCGAAATATTTCCGGGAGTCGTGATATTTCCGGAAGTTAACGTTACTCCAGTTGCTCCAGTAATCGCTCCGGCACCGGTAATGTCCAGCGTATCGGTATTCAGAATATTGGTTAAGGTTCCGGTCACAAAAATTCCGTTTGTCAAGGTTCCCAAGGTTTGGGTGATATTTAAGCCGTTGGTCATCGCTCCGCTACTATTCTCTGTGATCAGCAAGCCATTGGTCAAAACACCGGTCGTCAAGTTCGTGATCGACTGTCCCGTAACTCCAGTGGTGCTTAAGTTCGTCAACGTAAATGACGTCGGAGTTAACAACCCTCCCGCCAAAGTGAAAGCAATGTCCCTCCCTGTCGTCGTCAAGATCGTGTTGCCATTATCGTATGCTGTTTGTAATGTTGAGGTCCCTCCACCGGTTTCATCCGTAGCACATGCCCACAGATCAGTTGTTTCATTCCACTTCAAGATCTGGTTTGTAGAACATCCCTGCAACATTGCCAGCCCGGCAGACAACACTTCCAAGCCTGATCCTGAAGAAGTAGTTGCGGATAGTCCGTCAGTCGCCGTGGGAACGTTTACCGTTATAGCCCCAGTAGAAAGAGACAAGCCATTCCCGGTAAAATCTGTGATTGTATCTGTTCCTCTCGTAAGAGAAGCCAACGTCAAGGCTCCAGCCGCAGACACAGACCAGTCATTCCCTCCCGTTATCTCCACAATGGTCCCAGCATTACCATTACCTACGGAAATTGAGTCTGCCGAAGTTCCTTCAGTTGCAATCTCTATGGAGTCTGCTCCATCAGCGTCACTGCCACCGATTTCAATTATTTTTGTGGTAGCCTCATCTCCTATGCCAATCTCCTGTGTGATCGAGTCCACATAGATAGATAAATTTGCCGGATCTCCGATTTGAATAAATTTGTCATTGACGCTATTACCTATATTGATATTTGCCGTTCCTGCATCTATCGTTATTGCTTGCGCCGCCGTAGCATTTCCTATTGTTATTCCACCGGCAGCTGTCGTATCGATTATTTTATTCCCCCTCGCACTGGCAAAGAATGGGGCAGCAGTCGACAAAGCATCAGTCGTCGCCCCTAATATATATTGTGATCCTGCGCCATTTGTAGAGGCAGCATTCTCTCCAAATTCAAAGGCTGTCTTTGCTGCTGTTGTCAAAGCCCAGTTCCATACCTGAGCATTATCACCACTATTTATTGAGTTGGCTCCTGTAGCGGCGGTAATATTATTTAATGCCGTCGATGTCCCATTTGAAGTACACTGCCAAACGGAGCCGGAGTCGTTCCAAGACAGTATTTCCCCATCAGCACAGCCTTTTAACATAGTAAGTCCTGACGAAGATACCTCCAAACCTGAGTTTGAGGATGTCGAGCCCGTGGTTCCGCTTGTAGTCAAATTAATTCCTAGTGATCCAGAAGAATTCGTTAAACCATTTCCGGTTAGGTCTGTAAATAAATCATTTCTTAATTTCAAAGTCGAAGAAATGGTTGCATCCCGCATCACGATACCTTCAAAACCTCCCATGCGTGTCACAATCTCACTGCTCGAATTCAAAACATCTCCGGAACCAGCCACAGTAAATGGAGCCGAACCGATATTAGCTAGAGGATCAGGGTCGTACCAACCAGGCTGAACAAAAACTAACACTCTGTCAGGACCTACGCCGCTATGAGCTTCAGCAGCCTTACCGACAACGTAACCGGCTGAAGTGGCTTTTTTACCTACTCCCGAGGTCGAACTGATAGTGATAGGATCTCCTATCGCCACAGTGCCCGTCATATAAGTTCTTACAAAACCGACTATGCCTACCGTCTGTACATCGGGATCATTATCAGGATCTGTCGAAATCCCCGCATTCCCTGTAAACCCAGCAGTGTCTGAAACGACGCCAATGAGAACATCGTTACTACTCGTTGCCTTGACATTTCCAGTCGTAGTCAGAGAGATTATGTGTCCGGGCAAGACCGCTTGGGCAGCCGGTATATTCATATATTCAGCTACATCCGCCGCTCCAGACTGATACTCCACACCAGTGCCACCTGCGTTTAGTCTGATTCTTCCCTCTCCTTGACCGTCATTGTCCGTCGTTGCGCTATCATAAAAAGTTATGAACCGGTTATTTGTCCCCCCCGTATCTCCCACACCAAGTCTCAGAACACTTTTATCATTTGCACTTGCATCAGTATTTACAAAAGACACTACCGCATCATCATCGATGTCACCTGACTGACTATCGACCACCGAAAGTTTATAATTTTGGGCTGATATTCCGATACCGACCTGGTCATTAAGAGCGTCAAGAGAAAGAGTATTCGTATCAAAGTTCAATGAGTCAGAAACGTTTGCCAACGTAAATGTCGATGCTGAAGCGGCAGTCATGTTCAGCGCACCTGAAGAATTTATTGTTACCACTCCGGTTCCTTGACCTAAATTTGTCGTTCCTGTTGAAGATAGTGTTGTAAAAGCACCAGATCCCGCAGTGGTTGCACCAATATTAGTTGAGTTAATTCCGGTTGCGGTTGTGTTGAAATTGCCTGAGGTAAATAAAATATTGTTTGCTCCAAAACTTGCCGATGATGCACCCAGTCCTGATAAAGTTAGTGCTCCTGAAGTGCCGGTTAGATTTAGCGCACCTGTCGTCAAAGTCAGTCCGTTACTCGCAGTCAGAAGCCCAGCAGAAGTAACTGTTCCCGTTCCAGAGGTAGAAATATTTCCTGAGGTAGTGACTGCGTCCCCTGCTGTACTAGGTGAAAGTGTTGTTCCGGTTCTACTCCAGTAACCAAGTGTTCCAGATGTAGGTGCTGTCGTAGTTAAGACACTTGAACCGTCAGTGTAGACTGCAGAATTAATGGCGAGGCCGGTATCGGTAATACTGGTAAATCTTCCTGTGCCTGTTACATCAAGGTTATAAGAAGGCGAACCTAAGTTCTGATTTATTCCGACTCTCCCATCAGTCATAAAAGGGACAAGATTAAGGTAATGATTAAACCCTTTTTTACCATACGACTTTATTGTACTAAAATATAACCATGAGTAGACGCTGGCAGAAGGTTTGGGTATTTGTTGCTTTGTTGTTTGTGCTATTGGTAGGAAATGAAATATTAAATACTTCTAGAACTGACGCAGTGATTGGAGAGGTGCATCACCAGAGAGAAAGACAGATAGAGGTTGGAATGAAACCGTTTACAGGTTGGAGGGGTAGATTAACAGCTAATAAATACTTAATAGCTGTTGACAAAATAACAAAACGAGTACTGGAAACGGTTGATCTTAATATTATTTTTTTTGCTGGTCATCCTAATGAAAGGGTGGGTATTGTTGAACACGAAAGAGTAGCTTGGTTTCTTTTTCCTATATTTATTTGGGGGGTTCTTACTTTATT
>LCJG01000066.1 GCA_000998025.1 Candidatus Collierbacteria bacterium GW2011_GWB1_44_6 | reverse complement strand
ATGGATCTCCAGTCCTGAGCTAGCCGAAGGATCTCCAGCCCAAACCTTTTTAACCTCACCCGCAAAATCCACTCCCGTTACGTTTTCATATCTCACTTCTGCTCCAAAGCTCTTGGCCTGGGCTTCCATGGTGAGCATCAAGTCTGGCCCCATAATCCCGTCCTTAAAGCCAGGATAATTCTCAACCAACGTCGTATTCATCAGTTGTCCACCGGCTTTTGTCCCAGCCAAAACTAATACCGACAGCGTGGCACGTGCCAAATAAAGAGCCGCTGTATACCCGCTCGGCCCCCCACCAATGATAATTACATCCCACTTTTTTTCTTCTATCATTTTATTTTTTGTTAAAAAAACATTTTTTTCTTGACCTATTGTTGAAGCAAATCTTTTTCTAATTTTCATAGGCGCTGCAGAAGCGCCAGCAAAAAGCCGCGCGGAGCGGATCCGCACCAGTACTCTGGGGACGGAGGTCGAGCACAGCTTTTTGCGCGGTTCGAAACGCCGAAAATGAGAAAAATTTCAATTTACTTAATAACTTTCTCAATCATTTGTACATAGGCATCTTTACCTCCAAAACCAACTTGTCTCGCCACCTCTTTACCTTTTTCATAAAGAATTACCGTGGGTATACTCATCACCCCGTAATCTCCAGCCACTTTCGAATTGGCATCTACATCCACTTTTCCTACCGCAATCTTACCCTCATACGTTTTTGCCAGTTCCTCAATTATGGGGGAGACCAGTCGGCATGGTCCACACCAGTCCGCATAAAAGTCTACCAGTACCGGCATCTCCGACTTGAGCACTTCCTCGTTAAAATTTTGATCTGTAAATCTAGCTACATCCATTTTGTTTATTATAAATATTAAATTTTATAGAAATCTCTTCAATAATTTAGCATAATCTTCTTTGTTGCAGCTGTCCACCGCATCCGCCAAGAGGGCTTTAGCAACACTCTTGAGCGAGCTCATCGAGGCCACCACTTGTGTTACTACAGCCTCACACTTTTTATCCTCAGAAATCATTTTCTCTATCCCTCCCACCTGTCCTTGTATTCTCTTTAGTGCCACCTGCAATTTTTTCTTTTCTTCTGTCGTCATATATCTACTATACCCCCCCTGGTATCCAATGTCAAATTCTAAAAAGAAAAGGCCAAAAAGACAAATACCAAAGAAACCACGATTACAAACCATCTTTTCTCTTCAGAACTGACTACTCTTTTTATCTGCCAAAACCAAAGCTCAAATCGTTCTTTATTCCAGAAATAATCATAGATAAGATCAAAAGATAAATGAACACCCATTCCCAGCATAAACCCCCTACCAAAAGGACTCGCAATACTGGTTACGGTTAAGAAAGCGAGTACCAGCCAAACCATCACAAAAAGAAAGCTCCTCATTATCAATTCTTTCTGTTCATGTCTCTCGTTAAGAAGCAATATTAAGGCCTCACTAAATTTCCTACCCTGAAAAAGTTCTTTCAATCTCATCCCCAAAGCCTCATTCGGCTTCATCAGAAAGCTATATACAAAACGATCGGTAAATACAAATAAAAATCCAACAATCGACCCCAACAACCACCAAAGCAAATTTAGGTCAAAGCTAAAGTTACCGGAAATAATCTTCCACAGAACAAGAATTAGTAAAGCACCAAATAATACAAACTGATGTAAAGAAATCTTATCTCTCATAACTATAATCATTCTAGCATTTAGTCCCAAGCCTGTATCTCAGATTGCGGCAATCTTAATTTTCTGGGAGTTACTATTAGCAATATCAAAGCTACCAAAGCCATCAGAATCCCCATTACAGAAAAGGTCAATCGTTCACCTACTAGTTGTGCAATGCCTCCGGCCATCACCGGCCCAATGATATAAGCCAAGCTTAGGGTTGAGCTTGATAGCCCCATCATATGTTTTCCTTCGTATCCCATTCTCTCTGTAATGTCGGAGTAGACGGCTTCAGTCATCGGCCAGGCAATTGAAAGAGCCGCTCCGGACAATAAAGAAACAAGCGCAACCAGCATAAAAGTTTCCGCTATTTTCTTCTTTCCCCGGTAAATTCCCCACTTGGCCACAATTATGCCCACAAAAACCATTGGAAGCATATAAGCAGGTAAAAACATACCACCCAGCCAGTTGTCACGAGCCATACTATCCGAAAGCACTGTCCCGGTAGTCCAGAAGGTAGCGTCTACTATTCCCATCACCACACTTATTACCAATATTGGCCAGACATGAACAGAAAGCGTCTTCCAGCGTTTCACCTCTTGCCAGATCAAAAACCTTTCCTTAGTTATTTCTGTTGCGTAATTTGTATTTCTTTTCCCCCAAGATAACCAAATCAATAGTCCCACGATCACACTAGCCACGGCTACCCAAACAGTTTCCGAATTCCCTATACTCAAGGCCACATAACTGCCAATTATCGGACCCAAAAAATAAGCCAAGCTCCTAAAGACCCCCATGATAGCCCATACCCCGGATCTGGACTGAAGCGGTACTGACTCAGAAACAAATTGTTGGCTTCCAAACCCCAAAAACTCATAGTACAAACCCCAAACTGCCATAGAAAATAAGAACAACAGTAAGATAGGCCAAGCAATCATCCATAACAAAATCCCACAAAACAGAAGGCTTGTACCTATTGCCATGAGCATCAACTTTTTTGTTTTAAGTTTTTTCAATAATCCCGGAAATACTAAGTCAGCCAAAAAACCCACAACTGAAGAAAAGGAAATAATCAATCCCATGGTGATAGAGCTCTTAGTCGAGCCTTGAATAAATGACGGCACCCAATCGCTCAGTATTCCATCACCTAAATAAAGAAAAAACAACATCACCGACAGAATTACTACTTTTCTATTCACCTATCTCTTCCTCCTTGAGCTGTTTGAGTTTCCACATAAACATCTTTCCTTTGCTTCTAGCTCCGGCATCCATTACAAAGCTCTTTGCTTTTTCAATCTGTTCTCTGGGAGTGCTTTTAGCAATCCTCATATATATCGGCGTGTGAGCGGTATCGTCTAGTGCTACAGCCAATCTGTATGCGTAATCCTGCCATTCGCGGCTTATTCTCTTCTGCTTTGTCTCATCAATCTCGTACTTATCCAAAATTTTCGTCATCGAACTAAAGCCAGGTTTATTTACCATGTGTCCATTATAGTTGGAAACAAATATAATAAACATATCTATGCCTCAATTCTCCAAATATTTGTCCAAATTGAGAGATTTTCTTACCACCTACCGATCCACCATCAAACTGGTTTGGCAGCTGGACAAATGGACTTTTCTCAAGATTACCGCCACCAACTCTTTATACGGAGCTCTAGTGCTTCCTTCTTTGCTACTAACCAAAGTCATAACGGACGCAGTTATAGGTGCCCTTGTTACCCACGACATCTCTCAAAGTCTCTGGGTCTTGATCTGGGCTTCAGTCGGCGGGTTAGTGATCGACCAGCTCCAGAGAATACTCCAAACTATCGATCGTATTCAAAGCCGTATTCTCAGCGACACCCTATCCGAAAAAATACAGTTGGGTTTATCCAGGAAAATTAACCTTTTACCCGTTGTGACTTCCGAGTCCCCCGAAACCAGAGACCTATTGCAAAAAGTCTTAGATAGTACCGGAAGATCCATTTGGATGCTTGTATCCCCAATTTCTACGTTACCAGAAATTGTTTTTACCATTATCTCTACTGCCATTCCAATTCTTACTTTTCAACCACTAATTGTCCTACCCTGCATCTTATTAGCAATCCCAAACATTTTTATTAATATCCGGTCATCACAAGCCTGGCATGATCTTTCCACCGAATACTCGCCCAAATGGCGTGTCTATAGGGCTTTGGAAGACTTCGCCACAAAGGGAAAATATTTGTATGAAAATAAAATTCTCGGCCACGTAGAAACACTGCTGGGAAGGCGACTCAAAATGGCCATGGAATATTTCCAGGCCCAGAAAAATATCGATGTCAGATACTCGATCAAAGGTCAAGTCGCCTCTCTACCAACTTCTCTCTTTCTTAGTGGCACTCGTCTTTACTTATTCTATTTAGCCATCATACAAACACTAACATTGGGTACTGCTCAGATCATCAGTTCCGCCATTGGTAGCTTCATTGCCAACATTAGTCGGCTAATTAGGCAAGCCAGCGATATCTATCAAAACTACCTTTTTATTGCCGACTATGAAAAGTTTATGGCTTTACCGGAAGAAAACCAACACACGGGTGACACTCTGGCGATAAACTTAACTGAGGGCATAGAATTCCAAAACGTATGGTTCAAATATCCACAATCTCCGGGTTGGATACTAAAAGGAGTAAGTTTCAAGATTGATCCTGCCGATAATATCGCAATTGTCGGAGAAAACGGCGCAGGCAAAACCACACTCATCAAACTTCTCTGCCGTTTTTACGAACCACAAAAAGGTGAAATTCTCATCAATGGACAAAATATTAAAAACTACAACATCAAAAGCTACCGACATGCCATCTCCGCTCTTTTCCAGGACTTCGCCCAGTACCCTTTCTCAGCCGAAGATAATATCCGTTTCGGAGACATAGACAGAAAGAGGGTCAATAAAGAAATAAGACGTGCTGCCAGGCTTACTGGAATAGACAGCTTCATCAACTCCCTGCCGTTAAAGTACAAAAATCCATTGGACAAAGAGTTCTCTGGCGGAGTCGAACCATCGAAGGGTTTATGGCAACGAGTTGCTCTGGCCAGGATTCTCTACCGGAATGCTCAGATTCTTATCCTTGACGAACCAACGTCCAATGTTGATCCTGAGTCAGAAGAGCAGATTTTTGCCGACGTTCTCAAGGTCGCCAAAGATAAAATCATCTTTCTGGTTTCTCATCGCTTTAGCACAGTGAGAAAAGCTGACAAAATTTTGGTTCTCGAAAACGGTCTTGCTGTAGAGTACGGTAGCCACGCGGAACTTATGAAACAAAATGGTCGCTACAAAGAGCTCTTCTCCCTACAAGCCGAGAGCTACCGCTAGCTCGTCTCCTGCTTCCTCCATTACCTCTTCTAGTGTTTCCAGTTCTTCCTCGTTCATATTAGAAAGGACATAGTCAGCTCCAGACCCAAACCGCTCTTCACCACGGTTATCTACCCCCAGACGGACCCTCAAAAATTGCTTATCTCCCAAAGCTTGCTCTATCGAGAGAATCCCATTGTGGACTTTTGGACCGATACCTTTTTGTATCTTATATTCACCGATCTTCAAGTCCAAATCGTCGTGAACTACCACAATGTCATCAATTGACAACTTATAAAAATCCATTACTTTCCGCACCGCTCTTCCTATCTCGTTCATGAAGGTTAGAGGTTTAATAAAAATAAAATTTCCATTCTTATAGAGTTCAGTTTCCATTTTTTTTTCAGAACTAAAAACAGCTCCTCCGGTCAAGCGGTCTACAAACAAAAATCCAGCATTGTGCCTAGTTATTTTGTATTTTTCCCCAGGGTTCCCCATGGCTACAATAAGTTTCATCTCTAATATTCTATCCTTTATAATACTTTTCTGTGAAAGTCTTTCTACTACTTATCTTATCTTCAATCATCCTACTTTACATCCCCCTGAACCGCCAAAAGCCAAGATTCAATTTCAAAATCAAGCTAGATGATCTTATACCGTTAATACCTTGGACAGTATGGATTTATGTCTCCTATTATCTTTTACTTCCCATGTCCGTATTACTTATCTGGAGTTCCAGTCACGCTATTGCTTTTTTTGTCACACAAATTATATCTACAGCCTTCGCTTCC
>LCJG01000065.1 GCA_000998025.1 Candidatus Collierbacteria bacterium GW2011_GWB1_44_6 | reverse complement strand
TCCTCTTTTACAATCATCTTTGTTTTAGCCATATCTTTTTACTTTTTAATAAATCTATCATATACCATCCCTCGTGGGTGCGGGCACCTGCCCGCCCCCAACCTGTCATCTGTCATCTCAAATCTGAGATCTTTACTTGTACGCCACCGGCACTTCGGTCAGGACTACTCCTAGTGACATTCGTCTAGCCTTGACGTCGAGGTTCTCTACGAACACTTCGACGGCCTCGCCCATCTTAAACTCTTTATCAGCCGGTTTCTTCGATACATGGATCAAGCCATCGACTCCTTTTTCAAAGTTGACAAAGATACCGTAAGGCGCAATGCGAACTACTTTACCGGAGTGTTTCGTTCCTATCGCGTAGCGGGTTTCAATATCGGACCATGGGTCACCAGACATCTGTTTGATAGAGAGGTTTAGCTTTCCAGCTCCTTTATCAATACCGATTACCTGGACATGGACTTCTTGTCCCACCTTGAACATCACGTTTGGATCTTCCACTTTTTCCCAAGAGATTTCGGAGATGTGGATCAGCCCTTCGACTTTCGCCACTTCATCCTTGTCCTTCATCGGCACATTGACCGTCACAAAGACTCCAAATGGCATAATTCCGGAGACGGTTCCTTCAAATTTATCCCCAACCCCAACGAGCTCCAAGGCCACCCCTTTCTTAGCCAAAGCTTCAAAGTCGGAAACCAACTTTTCGGAGAATATTAGTCTATTTTGATCTTTATCTACTTCAATTACTCGAACCTTGAAGGTTTTGTTTAGGAGTGAGTCCATGTTGCCCAAGAATCTCTCGCCAAACTGGGACGTAGGTACAAATCCACGGATTTCGCCGATCTTGACCACCATACCACCCTTGTTGACCTCGAGACCCATGACGTCCACTTCCTTCTCCTCCTCCATGATCTTCTTGTACTTGTACCAGCGGTTTTCATCGGCCGCCTGTTTCAGCGTGAGGATTATCTGACCCTGATCGTTTTCAGGGAACTTGACGTAGGCACTAACTTTATCACCTTCTTTTAGCTCCTTCAGGACATCATAGGCTTCGGCCAGGTCTTCACCGGACACGACTCCTTCGGTCTTGGCACCTATGTCGATTAGCACCATCTTCTTACTGATGGCAGTTACTGTACCTTCTACCTTTTGGCCTCTTTTCAAGGCACCTGGGAAGCCCGAGGCTCCCTCCATAAGTTTATCCATGACGGATAAACCTCCTACCTTCTTAATAACATCTGATTTTTGCGAACTTTTCATTTATCATAAATTCCTTTCTTGTCTTTTAGACCTGCCTATTTTATCATGTTTTAGCCTTGAGATAGTAACTTCGGCACAAATCTTGACACCCCATAACATATATGATAGAATCCCCTATACTTTTGAACCTAACCTAGGCACGTTTATAACCCAGTCACTATGCTCATATCTTTCTTTTCCCCTGCTGCCCAAGACGTGCTCTTCATGCTCATGGTCATGCCCTCAGTTTTAGCCGGCTTTGTCGGCGTTCTCGGTGCCTTAGCCACCAAGTTGACGGACAACCTTTGGCTAAAAATTCTCTTTGCTGCCACCCCGGCCATCTTTTACATTGCCTTCAGCCCGGTGGAAGTCATCCTCGTCGTCTTGACAATGTACTGCTTAGGCCTCGCCCTTGCCCTACTCATGTGGGGAAGATCTTTCTAGAACTATCACGGAGGAAAAATGAATATCTTTTCTGCCAAGCTACGTGGCACCGAACCCAAAGCTCATATCAGAGTGGAGACGGTCATACCACACGGTAAAGTAGGCGCCAAGCCACTAACATATATGATCATCGTCAATCCGGATGGTAAAGAATTGATAGTTGACGAAGGTGTACCGACCAGAAAAGTTGCGGAAGCCATTGTTTCACGAAAACCAGTGATCATCCCCCATGTCGGCTACAAGATCGCTGTAGAAACCAAAGGCAAAGAAGTTATGATCGGTTGGAGCGCATATTCTGAAAAGGATATTGTATTTTTTGCCTATCCTGCCGAAATACTTCTTGAACAAATCGGTCCCGAACTGATCAATCAGTACCTCGGACTCATCATCGTCCAGTAGTTGTTAGCTATCCACGACTCCGGCCTCTGGCCGGAGTTTTTTGTGCCAAATGGATACTCAATATGCATTCCAACCAATTATCTTTATACAGCCACCGAAGTAACTGCCAAAATACAGGTACCCCTTGGCAGTTTCCGGATTTGTATCAGCGACTAGAAAGTCATTACTAAAACTTCTAGACAGCGAGCCATACTGGGAATCACTGGGGATATACCCCTTCACCTCGAGTATGCTCGTCAGCTCCTGATTCAACTTAGGCTGAGTTTTGAATTCAACGTTTATAGTTTCTCCATCTCTCATCGGTTGAGGCAAACTCTCGCCTGACTTACTCGTAACCAAGTCACCATTACCACTATCTTTTCTAAAATTAACTCCAGGTCCAAGTCTTGATGGCATATCAATTTCTGAAAGATATCGACCATTCTCGCCAACAACCCCAAACACTTCACGTTGGTTATAGTCCACGGGGGACTCTTTTCGAGTGACAATGGAATATTTGACAACCAAATGGGCATTCGTCAAGACAGAAGGAAATTTATAAATCATTCTCTGGTAATTTTTACCTTTCCTGTACGGGCAAAAGGTGTCCTCACCGGACCGATAAAAAATGCCCTCCCAATTCCATTCTCTTGCGAACTCGCTGGCACTCTTCATATTATCCGGTTTAGAATTATCAGTTCCATAGCCCTTTGTGTCTTTTGCCCAGCACCGATCTCTTTCATCTTTACATGACGAGACATCGCCCTTCGTAGTGTCCAATTGTCGTTGGTTCGCTGCCACCTCTTTGCTTAGCCGTACATTATCCACCCACAAGTAAACGATTCCTGACAACAAATAGCAAAATATCATCGCGTAAATTTTCCAATCTTTCTCTTTCTTCACAGGACCAAGCCAGGGCCAACACGGAACCAGAATAAAAAGAAGAATTTTTACGATATCAAATATTTGGGCAGGATCTGGGATCATTTTTCTTTTAGCTCAATTACATACAGCTCTCCAAATGGAGTAATTTCTTTCTTCCAGTCGTATTTTCCCTTATATTTTTTTGTGTCTATTGCATACTTTCCAAAGAAACTTGATGCAATAATACTCCCACCATACCCGTCTTTGCTTTTAACAATTGTAAATTTATGAGGCTCTCCTTCATCGCTCAAAAACTTAATACCGACAACCATTTTGTCTTCATCATAAAATAAAGTGACGTACTTATAGCTATCTATATCGTTATCCTTGAAGAATCTAGTAGGGAAACCAATAGATTTACTTCCGGTAACAGTAATTCTTGACTCGTATCTTCCGTGAGTCTCTTCAAATTTTTTAAAATTGTAGTTCATATTCTTTTATGTTAGTTTTAGTAACTTCTTTTGTTACTTCACATGTTACCCTACACACAACTATTTGTCAAACCTGAACAACTGCATGCGTAGTCAACAAGCAAACAAAAAGCCCCACGTTTCCCTGAGGCACTTTGTAGCCCGGCGAAGTCGGAATCAATTCCCATTTACCAAAAATATTCCTTGGAAGATTTTGGTAAATACACTATAAATTGATGACGAGGCCGGAGCTGAACCTGTGACAGTTTCAGCGAGGCTGATCATCGCCACCAAAAAACCAACCTTTCGGTTGGTTGGCAATCAGTTGCCCAATCACTATCATCGACGCTGACCTGTTTCACTTCTCTGTTCGAAATGGGAAGAGGTGGTTCCAAGTCGCACAAATCACCGGACAGAAAAATATTCGAAAAAACAAATACTTTTCTGCCTTGTGATTCACACCACTCGTCATCGCGAACGAAGTGTGGCGATCCAGAAATCCTGGATTGCTTCGGTTCGATTACGAAACTCGCAATGACAAATGTGAAATATAAAATATTAAATGTACAATATTTTTATTCCCTGAATAGTGAATAGATTGATGCAGGTAGTCGCGCGAGTATTAATTTGATTTACTCTTCGAACATTAGTACAGATAACCTAAACAACTTACGTTGCTTACAGCCTCTGCCTATCAACGTGATAGTCTATCACGGTTCTTTCGTCCCTCACGGGACATCTCATCTCGGTCCTCTCGTACTGGAGACAAACTCCCTCAAAAATCCCACGCTGACAGCGGATAGAGACCAACCTGTCTTACGCATGTTAACCCCCTATTACTAAGGGCATGGACTATATCACCTTCCTAAAAACTTAGGAAGACCGACGTATTACGGATTACTCCGTCTGTTTAATAGTTAATTAAACAAGTCTCTACGGGGTCAATAATCTCAAATTTTTCAGGTGGATACCAACCACCCTAGCATCTACAGTTCTCTTTTTAGAATAATTTAACTCTCGATATTGATCAATTTTCTTAGCTATCTCCAAGAAGTTATCAGCACTCTTTACGGTTTCCATTTTATCCAGTATCTCAAGCATTAAATCTGCTTGTTTTACTTTCAAAATCAGAAACGGTAATACCAGTATCAATAATTTTCTTATTGAAGATCTATCACCAACAATCAATTCAGTTAAACCATCCTTTCGTTTTCGCAGATATCCTAAAGCTAATTGTTTTTGTATTTTTTCCAATCCGGTGGCATCTTTTTGAAAGAATACCACTGAAGGGGAAATTTGAAATTTATATTTATAAGTTTCATTTTTCTTCAATTGGACATAAATACTACCATCAGCGTCCAGAAAACCAGCTAAATACGAACAAAAAAGTTTATTTACCATAAATGCAAGATTACGACTTCCCTCGGTATTATCCTAGCACACGACAGATTGATTGTGTATTAGGACTTCACCGATATAGTCGGTTTTGCAAAATTGGATTACTCCAATATGCCGCCAATTTGACGGTTTGAACCCAGCTCACGTAGCGCTTTAATGGGCGAACAGACCAACCCTTGGGACCTTCTTCAGCCCCAGGATGCGCTGAGCCG
>LCJG01000064.1 GCA_000998025.1 Candidatus Collierbacteria bacterium GW2011_GWB1_44_6 | reverse complement strand
TATGAAAATTACAGAGAGTGATCCTGGGGCGAGGGGAAACACTGTTAGCAACGTCTTGAAGCCGGCAAAGACGGCTTCCGGGCTGACTGTCATGGTGCCGCTCTTTATCAATCCTGGCGACTCCATAAAGATCAATACCGAGACGGGAGAATATACCGGCCGGGCAAATTAAGGCATTTGCCACAAAAAACCACCTTTACAGGTGGTTCGTATCGAGATCAATTTTTTAGTAGAGTTTTAAGGTGAGGTCGATTCTGGCTCTTAGAACTAAATTCTTCCATTCAGTGAAGAGGTGGGCAGATACCCCACGGTAGGGTAGCCCTGCAAATCTAGAAACCAGAAAATCGAATTCTGCCAAGGCCACCTGTGGATTCGTATATCTGCGCTGAACTGTTTCGGCCATGTCCCTCAGGGCCAGCTCGAGCAAATTTTCTTGAATTCGTAGATTGTCCAAGTCTTCGTCGAAACTAGTTTCGGCAATAAGTCGTGCGTCTTTAAGGTGAGTGTCAAGTGGGTTTAGAATCAGCTGGTAAGTGTCACCAACTTTATCAAAATGACCAAAGAAAAGAACGAATTTGTCCATAACATCCTCCTTAGAGATTTACGGTCGGAGTAGAAGCACTCGAGAGGAGCTGTTGAGCTGCTTTATTGCGACCATTTTTCCATTCTGAAATGAGGTAGGCTGGGAGTGTGGATTCAAAGATGTCGGCCATTAGGTTAAAGGCGAACACCCTGCTCGGAAGCATCTCAAGAGCCTCAACTCGACTGAGAATCTGTTTGATGGCAAGGGTAATAAGCCGGCAATCTGAAGTGTTGCACTCAAAATTGTCTTCGGAGCATCCGGCTATAACCCACACCTCAGTCATGTCACAATCAAATCCGGGATCGATAACGACTAAGGGCTGGTGATCTTTACGAAAGACAAGATATAGGTTCATGCCCGTTTCTCCTTTATTAATGAACGAAAGATGGGTTATTTTAACAGAACTACCAGGAGAAGCACCAGAAGCTGTGGAAGCAAGCCCCAAAGCTTGTGGGGTGTGGATCGGTGAACTATAGAGTGGAATCTAGCAAAGCCGTTAAGAAGAGGATTTCGATGTCCCAAAAAGAGGTAGGGGAATTCAATGAAGTCAGGCAGTAGCCCTACGAACCAACCTAACCACGGGCGCCAATCGAATGGTCTGCCTACTTGAAACAGAAAATAGATTATGAGAATAGAAAGAGGAAAATCAAAAAAAAGCTCCTGAAAAAAAGCGGTTTTTTTCTGTTTCTTTTTTGAAGTTAGTCCCTGCCCAACATCCCAGTGGGGTATATAGTCTTCAATAAAATGTGAGGCAATGATTATGGGAATACTAATTAAGGGATTGGGTATCTTGCTGGCAATTAGTGCGCCAGTTGGTCCATGAGCAACGGATAGCATGTGTTTTTTTAGTATACTCTAGTTATGAATGAAGCGGTTCTAAATTTGAATAATCTATTAATTTATAGTTTTGGGTTGTTAACGGCAATTTCTTTTCTTTGGGGTTCTTTTGTTTTTTACAAAAAAGCGCAAGAGGCTCACTTTGAAGATTTCCAGATTTTGGATGCCATCGTGATGTCTGCGTTTTGGGCCTTTATTGTGGGCAGGATATCTTTTGTTATCTTGAACCTATCAGTTTTTTGGAATCATTTCCCCAGGATATTATTACTTACTAATTATCCAGGTATCGACCGCTGGGGGGCTATTCTTGGGATTGGATTTGGAGTGTATTTGTCTCTAAGACGGATAAAAGCAAAGCTATTTGATTGGTTGGATCTTGTGTCACTAGGAGTTCTATCCGGCGGAACTGTTTTTATCGCCGGGTTATCACTACTTACCAAGAATCCACTGATCTTAGTTTTGGCCTTAATTTATTTATTAATATATATTCTTTTTTGGAGTATTGAAGACAAATACAGAACTTTTGAGTGGTACAGAGGTAAAAGAACATCGGCGAGATCCGGTTTGATATCGGGTTTTTCGATTTCATTTTTGGGGATAGCTTACTGCCTTGAGAAGTTAATTCTCAAAAGGATAATTGCTGTCGAACTGCTCTGGGGATTGCTTTTGTTTGTTCTGGGCTTTGTTTTGGTGTATATTAGGTCAGGCAGGACAGTGGCAGAAGATATAAAAATCATACTTAAACATGGAAGAAACTAAAATAAAATTTCCGCTATCTGTTTTACAACCTCTAATTCATTATCTTAAGGGTGAGGAAAAACGACTTAAAGAGACAAAAAAAGAGCTTAAGAAGGAAGATCCATTTCTGGTCGGGAACCGTGATCAGGATAATTCGGTAGATTCCGACGTTGCGGAGAATGTTGACCACGACAGAACCTCGGCCATGAGGAGACAAGTCACCAGATCCATAATTGAAATTAGAAAAACTTTGTCCAGGATAAAATTGGGTAAGTACGGTATTTGTGCCAATTGTAAGCGCATGATCGATACGGATCGTCTGGCAGTAAATCCCACGGCTGAGTTTTGTATGTCTTGTGAAACAAGGATAGAAAAGAAAAGAAGTTAGGAAATTATTTATATAGATTGCCGCGTCGTGAATACACTCCTCGCAATGACAGTACTTGTGGATGTGTTTTTGCAGAGTTATTTCGGGAGCAGGGGATGGGGGGTGTTCAATGAGGGTATATCCTTTGGTTTATTTGCCGGGAATAACTATCTCTCGCCATTTGTGTATCTTTTTTTAATCATATGGTTGACATTGATTTACCAAAAGAATAAACGGTGGGGGATTTTATCGGTGATTTGGGGTGGGATAGGGAATCTTTTACCGCGTTTTTTCATGGGAGGTGTCTGGGATTATCTCTACTTCCCCATACTGGTCTTTTGGTTCAATTTGTCCGATGTGCTTATAACTGTTGGTGTGGTTTGGTATTTGTGGAGTGAGACCCGCCTGCCGGACGGGCAGGTTCCTCGACTACGCTCGAAATGACGGGTATACTTGAGAAGATGGAAATTCCGGTTCTCTATGAGGATAAGGATACACTGGTAATCAATAAACCGGTTGGTTTAGTCGTAAACAGAGCGGAGTCAATTAAGGGAGAAACGGTACAGGATTGGGCGGATAAGAGACTGAAGGTCTCAGGATCTCAGATAGGCGATAAATTATTTCTGCAGAGGAGTGGAATTTGCCACAGACTCGATAAAGAAACCAGTGGCTGTTTGATAATAGCAAAGTCACCGGAGCCTTTACACTATTATCTGCGACTTTTTAAGGATAGAAAGATAGCAAAATCGTACACTGCCTTGGTACATGGTAGGGTTGAGCCTGACCATGGAGAGGTGAGACTACCCCTAAAACGTAGCTTGTTCGATAGAGAAAGGTGGCAAGTGCATTATGAAGGCAAGAGGGCAATTACCGAGTGGCAGGTTTTAAATAGATTTGTTTTCTCTGGCCACGAACATTGGGGGGATGCGTTGACCTTATTAAGTATAAATTTAAAAACCGGGAGGACCCACCAGATCAGAGTCCATATGTCATTTTTGGGTTGGCCAATTTTCGCAGATGATAAGTATTTAAACAAAAAATTTTCTGGTGAGGACCGAAAGTATTTGTCTCATCATTTTTTACATGCCGAAATGATTCAGTTTTCCTCTTTTGAAGGAGAAGAAGTCCTAGTGAAGGCTCCTTTACCCGAGGACTGTGAGAAGTTTCTCGGTTCTCTGTCTCAAGTATAAGAATCAGCCACCGTCTGACAGGTGCTAGAATGAATTAATGGATATTTTCATAGTTGAATTGATGGTTGTTTTTGTGGCAGCAGTCGTGTTAGGAATGGTTTTTAGATTTTTTAAATTGCCTTCACTGGTTGGTCAGGTGGTGGCAGGTTTTATCATTGGTGCTACGGGTATCATAGGTCATCAGAGCGTGGATGCGTTAAAAATATTTTCGACTCTGGGGGTAACTTTGCTGTTGTTTTTGATTGGTTTGGAAGGGCTTTTTCTTTTTTTATTCTTAGACTAAATATGATTTCTTCAGCGATGCTTTCTATTGCCTTAACCTTTAGCAGTACGATTGTGGTCGTAAAAAGTTTATCGGAGGGAAAAGATCTGAGTAGTTTTGTGGGGAGATTGAGCTTAGGAATATTATTACTCCAAGATTTACTGGCGATTGTTTTACTGGCCTTGATTCCTGGTTTTAAAGATGGTCTAAGCGTTTCTTCTTTGGAGATACTTGTCGCAAAAATTCTATTAATACTATTTGTTGTAAATCTTGTCGGTCACTACGTGATTTCTTGGTTGATGAAGTACTTTGTTAAATCTACGGAAGACTTAGTTTTGTTTAGTTTGGTTTGGTTCTTTTTGTCTGTATATTTTTCTACCAATGTGTTGAAGTTAACCCCAGAGATTGGTGGAATTCTGGCCGGCATCTCCTTGTCGAGTAGTTGGGGACATTTCCAGATAGTAAGTAAAGTAAAGACGTTGCGTGACATTTTTCTTACAATATTTTTTGTATTATTAGGCTTGGAAGTGGGAGTAGAGCCAGTTAACTGGTTGTTGGTGCTCTATATAGTAGCCATGATTTTATTGGTGAAGTTTTTGATCTCGGGTTTTGCTGCTTTATTTAGTGGGTTAAAAAGAAGGGTGGCTTTTGCGGTGGGATTAAATATGACTCAGATTTCGGAATTTAGCTTAATTGTTTTGACGATAGGGTTAAGTGCTTCTCTTTGGGGTAATTCTATGGTTCTGTCTACAATTCTTATTTCAAACTCGTCCAAACTCTATAAATCATTTTCTCGTAAATTTCCAAAATTATTTAGTAATGAAAGACGAGAGGGGAAAGCTGTTACTATGAGTGGGCATATTATTTTGCTTGGCGGAGATAGGACGGGCAGAAGCATATTGTCCTTTTTGAAAAAAAATAGAGAATTAGTATTGATTGTTGATTTCAATCCGGAAATTATCAAGCACCTAAAGGTCAAAGGAGAGGAGGCAATCTTTGCTGATGCATCAGATCCAGACGTAATAGAACTGACAAATATGGTAGAGGCAAAAATGGTGATTTCGACAGTGAAAGATATCCACGACTCTTTGGCTTTATTAACTGAGATGAGGTTAAAGGGAATCAAAGTCCCGGCGATTGTAGATGCCGAGTCTGCTTCCCAGGCAGCTGAGTTGTATGAAGCCGGAGCTTCATATGTCATTTTTCCACACTTTGTAAGCGGGTTGCATCTCGGTCAGCTTATGAAAAAGTTTGAGAAGGATTCAGAGACTTTGAACCATTATCGTTTGAGACAAAACGAAACACTTAAGGAAATTTATGAGGGAGAGTTCTAGAAAATTAGCAGTTAT
>LCJG01000063.1 GCA_000998025.1 Candidatus Collierbacteria bacterium GW2011_GWB1_44_6 | reverse complement strand
GAAGTACTTAAACTACTACAATCACCGTCGTTTACACTTAAGCTTAGACTTACAGACGCCTACTGAATTTGTTGCCAAGGTGCTGACGTAATTACGAAATTAGCGCTTTTCGGAGAGGTAGACGCCGAAGATGATGATAGACGCGGCAACGGTGGTGATAAGAGAAATAGGTTCCCGAAGCCAGAGAAGAGCCAGGGGGATGGCAAAGGCGGGTTTGAGATAGGTAAAGATAGCGGCTTCGGAGGCCTCAATGAGGCGTTGGCCTTCTTGGTAGGCCCAGAAGGCGAGAATGGAGCCACCCACAGCCATATATAGGATCCCAGGAATGGCCTGAGGGTGTATTTGAAGAGCTGAACCTTCAAGCCTCACCATGGCAAAGAAAAATGGAATGCTAATGACAAAAGAGACAAAAGAGAGAGAGATGGGGTCGACATGATCTTTTTTGGAGGACAACAGAAAAGTAGCCCAGATGATGTCGGAAATAATTATTAGAAGATTGCCTTTGACAGATAGTGCGCTAAAACCGTTTCCAGAGAGCATGGGTTCCAAAGCCAGGAAAAGAGTGCCAATGATTGCGAGCGAGACTCCTAAAATTTCTTTTTTCTTGAGGACTTCTTTAAGTAGCAGGACGCCGCCGAGGATGGTAAAGATTGGGCTGACTGATTCAAGCAACGAGGCTTCAATAGAAGAGGTGGTACTAATGCCATAGTAAAAAGGGATTAAAGTGAGGGGACCACCCAGGAGTCCCAGAAGCAAGAGATGTTTGAGACTCATTTTCTTCTTTAGTCTTTGAATGTGGATGAGGAAAATGGGGAAGAAAATAAAACTGGCGGCTATGAATCTATAGAAAAGAAACAAGGCTGGAGTGGTGTAGTTTAAGGAGTATTTGATGATGGGTGCGCCGAAGCCCCAAAGGGCAGCGTTTAGCAGCAAAAATGAATAGGCTTTGAAGCGGGTCTTGGACAGGGCGGGCATTAGCCCATTTTATATTACTTTGGCGCGGGAGAGATAGTCTTTGCCTTCGTATTTTTTCGTAATGGCAAAAATGTTCTGACCGGGTTTAAGTTCGCTTAGTTTGATATCTGATTTTTTCGTTAGAGAATAAACAATTTCTTCTCCATTTATACTTAGACTGATCGTTTTTTTCTTGCTATCTAAACTGACAATGGTGGCATAGATAGTGCCTGAGATCATGGGGTTTGAATCAACTTCGACGACTACTATTTTCTTTGCCAATACGATATTGTCGTTTAGGAGGGTGCCTATGATAATAATTCTGTCAGAGAGGGCGAGGGAGGAGAGCTTGATGTTGCTACCTGATTTGGAGTAGACCGTGTTTTCATTAGTGGTGATTTGAATCATGCTGTCGTCTTTGGAGTCAATGGAAATGTTTCCGGAATTTATGGAATTGATTTCACCGACATAGCCAACTAAAGTTTGAAGATTGATTTTATCTTTGAGACTCGTCTCGGTGGCACTAAGATTTTCTTTGACTAAATTTTTGATTTTTTGTTGAATGTCTTGAGTTTCAGAAGGGGTGATGGAGGCGGATGGAGTGGCAGTGGGAGAGGGTGTGGCAGAGGCGGCTAATATGGTGGGAATTTGAGATTGCCACGGTTCGAGTACGAAACTCGCAATGACGAAAGAGAGCAAGTAAATAATTATTTTTTTCATTCGGGAAGAGTGTTTGTTTGAATGACTGTGATAGAAATGGTTTCTAGCTTGTTGTCTTTCAATAGGTTGGTGATTGTGATGGTATTTTCGCCTGCAATCAAATTTATTTGGGCCGAAAAGGTTCCTTCGGGGCTGGTGTCTAGGATTAGATCTTCAGATTCAGAGATTAAGGCAATTGTCGAGTTTGGTGTGGCTTTTCCATGAAGATTAATACTTTTTTCGGTAGTGACTGAGTGATTTTGAGGTGTGATTATTTCCAGAATTGTTTTGGTGGAAGTGAGGGTAGGCGAAGGCGATTCGGGTTGGGAAGTTTGATCTTGAGGAAATTTGTTTACAGACTTGTTGGCCAAGTCGATACCAAAGAGGATGACGCCTCCAAGAATAATACCGAATATAATTGCGAAGAGTACTTCTTTGCGCATAGGCTTTCGACAGCAAGGATAACAGCTTGAAGGTTTAAAATCAAGTTTGTCCAGGTTGCTGCTATGGTATTATTGTTTCATGGAAATTACATATTTGGGTCACTCTTGTTTTAAGTTAAAAAGCAAAAATGGATACGTTATATATATGGACCCTTTTAAGAGTGAATTTGTTGGTTTGCCACTGTCAAAGGATGTGGCTGATGTGATTACTATTTCCCATAATCACGAAGACCACAATGCGCAAGGTATCATTACCGGACCAATCAATAGAGAAAGTACTTTTGTTATTGATCGTGAGGGAGAATACGAGATCGCCGGTATTCAATTTGCGGCTATGAAGACCTTCCACGACAAAAATAGCGGAGCAGATAGAGGTAAAAATTTGGTGATATCGGTGGTGGCTGATGGGATTCACTTGGTACATTTGGGAGACTTGGGGAACAAGCTTTCCGAGGCGCAGATTGAAAAGTTTGGTTCGGTCGACGTCCTAATGATTCCGGTGGGGGGCACCTTTACTATTGATGCGGATGAAGCTTTGGACTTAATCAAAGAAATTCAGCCCTCATATGCGATTCCCATGCACTACAAAACAGACGTGACCAAGATTGACGAACTGACCAAGCTCGAGGTATTCTTGGAAAAAAATAAATATCCTTTGGCAGGTGAATCGGTTCATAAAATTAAAATTGATGAGAGCAGTCTGCCCGATGATACTCAAATACTGCTAATGAATGGCTAACCTTCGAGTTCCACCCAATGCCGGTGACGCCGAGAAATCGATTCTGGGTTCTGTTTTAATTGATAAGGATGCCATTGTAGAGATCGCGGTCGTTCTTAGACCTGAAATGTTTTATAACGATAACAACGGCAAAATATTTGAGGCCATGTCGGCATTATACGAGAATCGAGACCCAATAGATGTCTTGACTGTCTCGGACTGGCTTAAGAAAAACAAGCTTTTAGATAGAGTGGGAGGGAGAGCCTACCTTTCCGCGCTTTCGAATGAAGTTCCGGTGGCTTCACATGTTCCCAAATATGCCCAAATAGTTAAAGACTGTTATATAAAAAGATTGCTTATTTCCGCCGGTGCTCAGATGGGTGAGTTGGGTTTTGATGAAAGCAAACCGTTGGGTGAAATACTCGACAAGGCTGAGCAGTCGGTCTACGCATTGTCACAATCTCACGTTAAAAAAACTTTTGTACCCATTAAGGACGCTTTGGCCGAAAGCTTTGACCGCTTGGATTCGTTGCACAATTCTCCCGATGGACTTCGAGGTGTGCCAACCGGCTTTGGGGATCTGGATCATATGTTGGCCGGAATGCAGGATAGCAACTTGATTATTCTGGCCGCTCGACCGGGTATAGGAAAAACGACTTTTGCCACCAATATTGCTCAGTATGTGGCAGTAGAAAGAAAGATGCCCGTGGGATACTTTGCACTAGAAATGAGTAATCTGGAAATGGTCGACAGGATGCTTGTGGGTCAAGCGAATATTGACGCATGGAAATTGAAAACGGGTAATCTCAAGGAGGATGACTTTGCCAGATTATCAGAAGCTATGGGTGTATTGGCAGATAGCCCCTTATATATCGATGACACTCCGGGACAATCGATATTGGAACTTCGTACCAAAGCAAGGAAGCTTCACTCACAAGTAGGGCTCAAGCTGCTTGTGGTTGATTATTTGCAGCTTGTGGTGGGGGACAAGTCTTACGAAAGCCGGGTACAAGAAGTGGGGGCAATCTCACAAGGTTTAAAGAACTTAGCCCGTGAGCTGAAAATACCGGTGGTGGCGCTCTCTCAGTTAAACCGTGGAATTGAAAGCAGGACAGAGAAGACACCGCAGCTTGCAGATCTCCGTGAGTCCGGCAGTATCGAGCAGGACGCTGACGTGGTCATGTTCCTTTATCGGCTAGACGATAACAATTTGGAGGACATGAAACTCGCCATTGCCAAACATCGTAATGGCAGTTTGGGTACTGTCGACCTCAAATTTAGAGGTGATAGGGTGAAGTTTTATGGAGTAGATCGGGGACACAAAGCAGGGTAGTCTGTATTATATATTTCATATGATAGAGTAAATGTATGACAAAAACATATCCTTTTAAGTTGGATCCATTACCATACGCTTATGACGCGCTAGAGAGCGTGATCGATAAAGAGACCATGGAAATACATCACGGCAAACATCATCAGGCTTATGTGGACAACTTGAATAAGGCTTTATCTGAGAACGAACATCTTCAAGTAAAGACATTGGAAGAACTATTGTCGTCCGACATTCCGGTAGTGAAAAACAATGCCGGTGGTGTTTGGAATCATGATTTTTTCTGGAAGTGCATGACCAAACCGGGGGACATATTGGAGACACTCTTTTGGAGCAGTTAGAGAAAGCTTTTGGGAATGTGGATGAATTTTTCAAAATTTTTGAGGCGACCGCACTCGGTAGATTTGGAAGTGGTTGGGGGTGGCTGGTCCAGAACAAAGATGGGGGACTGGAAATACTTTCGACAGCCAATCAAGATAATCCGCTCGTTGACGACCTTAAGCCACTGCTTGCTATCGATGTCTGGGAGCATGCGTACTACTTGAAATATAAAAACAAAAGGGCGGATTATGTGAAAGCGTGGTGGGATATTGTGAATTGGGATTTTGTTGAGGGGAGGATATCAGCTTCCAGCTAGATTAAATACGACTTTGCTTTATCATACTTTCTTTTAAGGCATGGTACTTCTGGGTCGTAGTAGATCCAATTTAAAAGTATAGTGGCTTCTTTAGTGCTGAATTTAAGCGTGTAGTACGGATTTGTACCTACTCGCGTTTTGGATTGATACGAGCTTATAGAACCTTTAAGTTTTGTGAGTTTTGTAATTGTGGTCTGTAACCAATAGATATGCTTCTGACTTGCAGAATTGAAATAGACAAAGAGTCTTTTGTAAACATATTTCGGGTTAAGATGTTGAAGATATCTGTCTTCGTACTTGATAATGCTGCCATCTCCGTCTAAGTGCCCACGCAGAAAATCTCTAAAGTATCGGGTGCCAATATTAATTCGTTCTAATGTCAATGATTTTTTGGGAAAGAGGCCAGTGTGTAGTAACCATTTATAGAGCTGAACATCGCCGATTTGGACCTTATAACAAATCTGTTTAGAAAGAGAGCTTTTAGGGTTGACAGTAATAGGGTTAGTTTTATTCAAACATTTTTTGAAAATTTCGATCAGGTCTTTATCCACAGAGGTGAAAATAATGTGCCTTCCATCTTTAGAAAGATATCCGTCGGTACAGATAAGGCCGACCGCGTAGGCCAAATCATGGTTCAGTTTGGGCATTGTGCCTGGGGCGGGAGTTGAACCCGCAAGACCTTGCGATCACGGCTTTTTGAGAGCCGCGTGTTTGCCAGTTTCACCACCCA
>LCJG01000062.1 GCA_000998025.1 Candidatus Collierbacteria bacterium GW2011_GWB1_44_6 | reverse complement strand
GTATAAGCTCGACGCTCTAACCAGCTGAGCTATCGGCCCAAACGATCTCCTATTTTACTACAGCTTCGCTCTCCTCTCTATTTCTTCACTTACCTCAACTACGTCCCTTCCAAATTTCAATCTACTTAATTCCTTAACCATTCTGGATATTTCTGGACTTCCCTGTGCTTTTTCGGCTTTCAAATCTCTGCCGACATTCATCGAAAAAGGCGGCACCGGCGACCCTTTTACTATCGTTTTTACATAAATATTTTGTGCCGGTACATTAGCTAGATCTGTTTCATTAAATACTCCCTCAAATTCTTTAGCTAAAATCGCCGCATCTTGAACACCTACCCGGTAAGTCATCAATGTTCCACAATTTCCAAAAATAGCGTCTCTGACTTGTTCGTCTACTTGGCTCACAAACTGATTTGCAAGTACCAAACCAATCCCGTATTTTCTGACTTCAGAAAGCATTTGGGCGAAGTCCGGTGTCGCAAAATTTTGAAATTCGTCTACATACAGGAAAAAGGGTCGGCGAAGCTCCTTGGGTACTTCCTGCCTTGAGAGAGCCGCCGCCAAAATTTTTGGCACTAGCACGTTACCCAAAAAGTTAGAGTCTTCTTCCCCCAGTATTCCCTTAGCGAGTTTCAGTAATACTATTTTTCCATTATCCATCGCCTCCCGAAAGTTCAGAGAGCTTGTCGACTGTCCAATAATATTTCTGATCATTTCATTTGTCACGAAGCGTCCAAATTTTGAAGCTATATAATCCAAAGTTTCCGATTTATGAAAGTCACTTGTTTGAGCAATTTGATCCGTCCAATAACGTTTAACTATTGGATCTTTTACGTTTGGCAGTATTTCCTGTACAAATTTCTGGTCAGTCAGAGCCCGATTTACCTCTACAAAAGTCGATCCTGGAACAGTAGCCACGGTCAGCATCGCATTGCGTATGGCGTGTTCAAAACGTGGACCCACCATACCGGTCCGGTGTGGATCGTAAAGTTTGTACATCAAATTGATTATCGAAGATGCCACTATGTGCATCTCATCATAGTTGACTACCTGAAGTAGGTTTAGACCAACCGGTCTTTCCTTGTCCGACGGATCAAAAACAATCACATCTTCCGCCCTTTCAGGGGGGACCAATTCCAACAGCTCTTCAATGCCATCTCCGTGCGGTTCCATAAAGCAGAGCCCTTTACCGGCTCTCATATCCTGAATAATCATTGATTTCAGGAGCTCGGTCTTTCCGGTACCCGTTCTCCCGATAATATACATATGCCTCATTCTGTCTTCGTCTTCCATGTAAATGTTTCTTTCCTGGCCTCTATAGATGGATCTACCTAGCCACAATCCTGATTCGGGAAACTCACCCGACGCCGGTGCGGTCTTCGCCGTAAGCCAATAAATATGAGGAGTCTCTATCGTCTTATTGGGTAAGTGCCATACATTAGCCAGTTCGTCCACAGACAAAACCGAGTTAAGCCCCCACATGTTCTGATATCGATATATAAAATCAAGCATAAACGATTGCTTAAACCAAAGCTTGTTGCTGGAAAAATTATTTTGGTTACTGGCAAATTGTGAAAAGGTCCCCTTTAGATTACTCAGGTTAGCCTTCGCCTGTTCAGTTGTAGGAGCAACACTAATTATTCTGATACTGGTCAAAAATCCTACCTTGGAGCATTTATTAGTTATGGCTTCCATGTCTTGGGGATTCATCTTAAATTTAGCTTTTTCTGGGTTAGACTCATCTTTTTTTAGTTTCGACACATATCCCAACCCTGACTTACTCCAAGTAGAGTCTGCTGGTGAGACTACAATCTGCACAGCTACCGCTTCATTATCGCCAAATTTGGCCATCGCTGAGGTTAATGATGACAAAGAGTCCACTGGAAGTTCTTTAAAAGATTTTATTGGTTTAAAGCTTTCGTTTTTTAGTGCTAGTTCGGCAAACTCAACTTTCGTATTTTTATAGAAAATATTGTATTCATCGATTTGTTTTACATGAGTTCCTGGATACGTACCCGCAATTAATTTTTCTACTAATTCTGCATTTTTTTTGTGACAAGAAATATAAAATCTAATATCTTCTTTTTTACCAACAATCTCGAGTGATAAATGCTGTTGAGGCTCGAATCTTTGCCAAAAACCTCCTTTTTTTAAGGAAAACAAAGAAGAAAACATTTGTTCCACCGCATCCACTTTCACTTCATTGTCTTTGGGCACAGCCAACTCCATCAAGACAAAATTAAGACTCACCTGCTCCCGATTTCTATTTCTTACCCAAAGCACAAACAGCATCCAGCATCCAATTATCGTAACCCCAAGCAATGTTAATCCAAGCAGTATGACAAAAAAATACTGAATCCAAAAATTTATGTCTATCATTTATTTACTGATGGTGGCATATAAAAAACTCTGCCCGGGTATTTTTTAATCATCATTATGCACCACTCGGAAAGCCATCGCAGTCCCTCCAACACATTCTTTTTCAAGCCACTCTCAATTTCCCTCTGATCAAGAGGAAGCGTGATTTTTGACTTTATAGATACCGGAGCCACTCCTCCTGCCACCTGGACACTAGGCCCCTGCAAGCTCTGAGAGGTCATCTGCGTCTGCTGAGGTCTAATTGCTTGAGGCTGTTGTGTTTCCGCCTGACGTTCAACCCTGTCTATATAACCCTGAATTTCTTGCAAGGCAATTTCGTCTGGTGTCAGTTGGCGCTCTGCTTCCTTACCCAAAATAGGCATAATTAACTATACCAATTTTTTTAGTCAAATACAGAAGGGGTTATCCATCCAAACAACAAACAGCCAGTGAAATTCCCTCAGATATAGGAAAACTATAAAGATATTCTATTGCCCCAACAGTATTGGTAATAACACAAGAAAACAAATTGAAAAGGATCAGAAAAAGTGCGGTAACAAGGAAAAAACCGGCACGAACTCACACTTAGCAATGTCAACAAAAGACTGATAGTAATCACAATTACCTACTATCATTTAATATCATTTTTCTGCGCTTGTCAAATCACCCAGCAAGTACTTCAAATCACATCAAAATCACACACATTATCACACATTTGGCATCTGAGATCTATCATATTTTCCCCTCGTTGGGATCGATGTCACATCCAGCCACACAAGCCAATTCCTGAGCCGCTTTCGTATAGTCCTCTTCTTCCCAACGGTAAAGTTTACTAAAATCAATTACCGGAAAGTTAGACTTCAATTTTTCATACTCCTCTTTACTAATTTCCTGATATGGCATCTGCGAATACGCTGCGTCGAAGGCGGGCAAAAACGACATCCCTCCTATTAAATTACGGTGTTCCCATACCCACTTAATCAAGTCAATTACTTCATCCGTGTGGTAAGTGATCGTCACGCTTGGATTATGTTCCGTCCAATTAACTTTATTTTGCATCCAATATTCACACTGCCGGATTGCAGAATAATTTTTTCTAGTCACGGCACCGTCCGGAGATTTGACCGGAAAATGTATCACCCAAGTATTCGCCGTCTCCGTCAACTGACCATTCTCCGGATCCATTGGCACTCCTGCCGCTTCCAACACCTTATATATAGATGAATGTGCACTGACTCTGATGTTCCTTACGTAATACGGCGACCACCTAGCGTGTATCCCCGAAGAACAATTAAATAACTGCGAAGAGTTTCCTGAGGGTTTTACACATGTCACGGCAGCAGCCGGTTTTATTCCCAATTTTTCGGCATACTGCCTGTTTGTCTCTACCGCCACCTGTCTCAGCCGGTTTTGCACGGCCGGATCTTGTGCCACAGGACTATCCAGCTGACCGTTAATATCAACTCCCAAGAGTCGCTCATCCTCACAGTTTTTCTTCCACTCCGGACGAAGCCCCGGAAAATGTGTTGCCATAGACTGAATAGTTCCGATAATCGTAGCCACCTCCACTTTATCTCTTAGAGTCTCGTAGGTGTCTTCGTGTCTGGCAATCGCAATCGAAAGATTACAAAATTCAAACGGACGAAGAATAATTTCACCACAAGGGTTGGTCCCAAAATCGGCCGCCTCCCTCCTCGCCGGCCTCATATCGATAGCTGCCTGTCTATTAAAAATACCTGGCTCACCCCTTCCGGATCTAACCATTTCCAACATCTGTTGTGTAATTTCCAATTGAGTCAAACCGGAAAGAGGCCAAACAGCACTATTGTTGGCGTTCCATCTTTGGCTATTATCTCTTTCAAAATCTCCTGACTTTGCATTCCACATCTCTTTATCATCAAAATCAAAAAGAGAAATCATCGCTGTTCTTCTCATCCCTCCCGATACAGCCGCATTTCCAACCTCACACATCATATCGTGAGCATCAATTGGCCGGAGAAAGCTCCCTTGACGGGAAAAGATTTTTTCTCTGACAAATTCCATCATTCTCCTGAAAGGTTCAGGCCCCGAAGATCTGCCGCCTTTCGTTCTTAGTATCGCCCCTGCCGGGCGCAAAGCAGAGTAATCAAATTTTATATCCCCTCCTTCAATCCATGTTGTTAAACCCACTTTCAAAGCATGTTTCGTTTCTAGTCCATCCTGACGTTTTACCCGCGGCAAATTTTCCACATATTTACTTTCTACCGAAAACCCTACCCCACAACCATTCATTGAAATTATCAAAGCTTCTACAAAAGAATCTAGGCTATCTACTGGCTGGTAGGAACAGTTATAAATACTGATATTATTTCTCCTTGCCGCCGGACCAGCCATGGCCAGTAGTCTCATCGAAGGTGTTGCCTTCATTTCCAAGATAGAATTTCTAATTCGTTTGTAAACGCCAGCCTCCAACTTCTCTCCGGAAAGTTCACGTAGATAATCAACAGCTCTATCAACGGTTTCTTTCCAAGTCTCTCTCCTTCCGAAGTCATAATTAAATCGAGAATATTTGTCAAAAAACTGAAATTTTTGAATTTGGTTTTCAAAATAAATGTCACTTTCTGCAAAGGCCTTTGACACCTCTTTGGGTATTGGCCTAGCATCTCTGACTTTCGCATGTTCAGCTCTATACAATATGTAATTTTTGGCTGCCGCAAACTCTCCGGCTGCCTGCAAAACTAGTTCCACCACATCCTGAACTTGTTCCACAGTCGGTTTGCTATATTTCGCCCCAATTATATTTACCACCCGCTTTGCCAGTTCTTGCACCGGCGTAGATGGTTCTTTTCCTAAATCATGGAAACATAGCGAGATTGCCTTCTCAATTTTATTTATTTCAAATGTCACCACCCTCCCATCTCTTTTTACAATCGTCTTTGGCAGTTCTATCACTACCTCACCAATTAGATTTATTTTGTTTTTTTTCATATGTCGTCGGAAAAATTATTAACGGTTTTGGAACTCAACACAAATCTCTTATATTCTTGGGCATTTTCAAAATCCATATAAACACTTGCAAATCTCATATATGCCAGTTCGTCAAGTTTCCGCAGGCGATTCAAAACCATCTTTCCAATGTCACTGGATTTAATTTCCGTTGTCTTTCGATTAAGGAGTCGCAATTCCACATCATCCACCAAATTCTCGATCTGTTCTTTTCCTACTTTTCTTTTATAACAAGCCTTTCCAACCCCTTTTAACAGTTTCTCCCTGTCATACTGTTCGACTTTTCCATTTTTCTTAACTACTTTAAGATCAATATTTACTATTCTTTCGTGTGTAGTAAACCTTTTTTCGCACTTTTTACACTGCCGCCTTCTTCTCACACCATCGTCACCGGGCAAACCGCGGCTTTCTAAAACATTAGTATCCTCATTGTTACAGTATGGGCAGATCATATATACACAACATTTAGTGTTGTTTACCATCTTTCTCCACTACCCCTAGTATGTCAACCGACTCACAAGATATCTAACTCCATCATCAAGGCTAATCTCCGCAAAATCTACTTCAATCGACACCCACTAGCCTATAGCTTGCGTTCCTGCCTGTTTGTGCTATACTCATCCAAATTTAAGCCTGCCTGCTTTGCAGGCATGTTCCCTAACATAACCAAGAAGGAGACCATCATGGCCCAAGACACTCCAGATGCCATCGAAGAACGAAACAGACACGTCGCGGAATGGAAAGTCCGACAAGCAGAACAAAAACATCAGCAAGCAGCAATCCTAGCTGCCGGCCAAAAAGCAGCTCTTGACTATTTAAAGAAGTCAAATTTCCATACCATAATCAGTCGGGTCGCCCACAAGTTCGACCCCTTGTATAAAGCCTCAAAATGGGACGACAAAACCATTACCCCACTTGGCGGCATGATCATTGCTGGACATCTTCCTGTTTTCGTAATCGAACCAATTCCTGGCTTAAAAACTAAAACCGGGATACCTGGTTACAACTACGAAATCAAGCTTGGTCCCGGAAAGCCTGTTTTCACCATCGCAGCTACGATCTGCCAGGAAGAAGACGAGGTTTACTATGTTGTTAGCGTCATCAAAACCGATGGGCTAACACACGAGTCCAAGGAACCGATCAACCTCGATTCTCGGAGCAAGACCGATCTTGAAACCTGGCTCCACGCAACCATCTCCCATTTCGAAAGCTCAAAAAACACTATCACCTCAATACTTTTCGAGCGGTTCGCAGACAGAATCGATAACTGACCCACCCTCTCCCTTCACCGGGAGAGTTTTTTATGCTAACACCGCCAAATTCATCATCGCACGTGCCACTATCGAGCCTGTTACGTTCCCGGTCTCCACTCTTATCCAGGCATTAATTACCCCACTAGCTCCGGCAAAAAGAAACACCCCAGCCAAGTTCACGACCCCTAATTTATAAACAAAAATCAATATCGGCAATCTAATCACCGCCACCATAAGCCCCACCATCAGTAAGTTGGTCCAGTTCCCTTTCTTAATTTTTTCTAAATATCCAGCCACAAATCCACTAAATGCCAATTCCTCGGTAATTGCCGTAGCGACAGCTACACCAACGAGATTAACATTAAGCCAGTCCACTAGCAAATTAAATCTGGTGATCAAGACAACATATACTAGCCCCAGCACGATTCCGTATCCAATAGACATCATCAATTTTCCTCCAAACATCGATATCCTCTCTTTCAAGGACAAACCCCACCAGAATAAAGGCACCAGCCACAGCAAGGGTTTAAACCACAGTTCTTCGATCACTTCCGGTAAGCGGATAAAGTACCTAAAAAAACTCCAAACAATCAATAAATATATATAGTAGTACCATAGCCGTCTCACCCTTCAATACTACCATACGGCCCTGCCTGACGAAACTAAATATTTATTGACAGGTATAATGTACTCACCATGTCCATGAGACGCAAAGAAATCCTCCAGACAATCGAAAAAAGTTACAAAAGAATTGTGAGCGATCGTCGTTTTACTCCTGCCAACATCATTCTTATTCTCTCCGGACTGTTTCTAATATTCCTTGTCTTCCTCCTCAAAGACGTCCCCAACCCTGCCAAATTAGTCAAAACTCCAGCTCCCATCAGTACTAAAATCCTTGATAGAAACGGCAAGCTGCTCTACGAAGTATATTCCGAATACCGCCGTACCCCAATAACCTCTGCAGATATTCCTGACTTTGTAAAGCAAGCCACCATCGCCATTGAAGATAAAAATTTCTACAAGCATCACGGTCTGGATACTGTCGCCATTATTCGCGCCGCCATCAACACCCTCACCGGCAAAAGACTAGAAGGAGGTTCCACTATCACTCAGCAGTTAGTCAAAAACTCCCTCCTGTCCGATCCAAGAAGAACCATCACCAGAAAAATCAAAGAAGCGATTCTTGCCATAGCCACGGAAATTTACTACTCCAAGGATCAAATTCTGGAGCTTTATCTAAACCATGCCCCTTACGGCGGTACCGTATACGGCATTGAAACTGCGGCCCAAACTTATTTTGGTAAGTCAGCCAAAGAGCTTAACCTC
>LCJG01000061.1 GCA_000998025.1 Candidatus Collierbacteria bacterium GW2011_GWB1_44_6 | reverse complement strand
TATCCGGTCGCCCAAAAAAGATTCTGGAGCATTTTCGAATAGGTGAGCCGCGACAGGCGCACGATTTTCACGATGTCCCGCGGGTCGCTTTTGAATAGAATGATGCCAGCCGATTCGATGGCCACATTCGTGCCCGCGCCTATAGCGATACCGACATCGGCGGTGGCTAGAGCGGGTGAGTCATTTACTCCATCTCCGACCATGGCGACTTTGTTGCCTTCGACTTTTATCTGATTGATGATGCGGGCTTTGTCGCCCGGAAGTACCTGAGCATAAATGCGGTCGATACCGGCTTCTCTTGCAATGTAGGCTGCTGTATCGTGATCGTCGCCTGTCAACATGACTGTTTTAACTCCCATCTTGTGCAGATCGGAGATGGCCTGCCTGGATTCATTCTTTAAGGTGTCGGAAATGAAGACGGCACCGAGTAAGGACTGGCCACTGATCAGGAAGACTGGAGTCATGCCTTTACTGGTGTATTCTTTGATGTCTTTTTCGTCGTAATCGACTTTGTGTTCCTTTAGTAGCGTCATGTTGCCCGCCAAGTATCTCTTGTTTTTAAACTGACCGGAAATGCCTTTGCCAGGTATGTCTTTGAAGTTTTGGATCGTGTGAATTTTTATAGATTGCTTCGTCGCGTTTGCTCCTCGCAATGATGGATGGTGCGCGTAGTTGACGATAGCTTGGGCTAAAGGGTGGGCGGATTGTTTTTCGAGTGAGGCAAGGATAGAAATAATTTCTTCCTCGGACTGTTTGGAAGTAGAGATGACGGTGGAGACTACGGGTTTGCCGGTCGTGATAGTGCCTGTCTTATCGAAGACCACAGTATTGATGTTGTGAAGCTTTTCCAGGACTTCGGCGTCTTTCACTAGAATACCGTTTTGGGCGCCTTTGCCGACGCCGACAATGATGGCGGTGGGGGTAGCTAGGCCTAAAGCACAAGGGCAGGCGATGACCAGAATGCCGACGAAGGCTGAGATGGCAAGAGATAGATTGCCGGAAAGAAACCAAATCAGGAAAGCGAGAAGAGCAAGACCTAAGACAGCAGGAACGAAGTAGGCTGAGATGGTATCAGCTAGCTTTTCGATGGGGGCTTTTGATCCCTGGGCGTTCTCTACCATTTTAATAATCTGAGAAAGCAAAGTACTGGACCCGACTTTTTCAGCACGGAACTTGATGTACCCTTGATTGTTGATGGTGCCACTGGTAACTAAATCACCAATTGATTTATCAACCGGGATTGGTTCGCCGGTAATCATGGATTCGTCGATAGAAGTATGGCCTTCGATAATCTTGCCATCGACCGGAATTTTGGCGCCCGGCTTGACGATAACAGTATCACCGATCTGAACGGCGTCGATACCGATTTCTATTTCTTTACCACTCCTTTCGATGAGAGCGACTTTGGCAGATAGCTTTAGAAGTTCTTTGATGGCTTGGCCGGTTTTTTGTTTTGAGTTTGCCTCCAGGTATTTGCCAAACTTAATGAAACCAATGACGACGATAACGACATCAAAGTAAGTTGTCTCAGGAAGTTTGAGACTCATGGCCATATCGGGAAGGAAAATGACGAAGAGAGAGTATAGGTAGGCGGCGACGGAACCGATGCCGATAAGAGTATCCATGTTGGCTACTTTTGTTTTGGCGAATCTGGGAATAGCGGCAAGGAACTCACGTCCGAAGAATAGTAAGGTCAAAGTAGATAGGACGGCAAGAACTGTATTGAAGATGTTCATGGGAATGATGAACATGGGGAAGCCGGGTGCGTAGCGACTAAGAGCGTCCCAAAGCATGAGGAAGAAAACAATGAGAGAAACGGGGAAAAGAATGGTGATTTGTTTCTTGAGCATGGCGACATGCTCTTCACCCGTGTGATGCATGTGGTCTGTCATTTGGTCCGGGGGAGTCAGGTTGAGTGAGTAACCATATTCTTTAACGTTGGCATTTATTTTTTCGAGAGTGGTCTTTTCCTGATCAAACTCAATGTCCGCTTTGTTGGAAGCAATGCTGACATTGCTACTAATAACACCGGGGGTTTTTTTGATGGCGCGGTTGACTATATTTGAGCAGGAGGCGCAGTCCATGCCGATAACTGGGACGGTTGTTTTGGTCATATTTCTTATTTAATTGTGATTGTTAACTGTTTTTTTGCAAGTTGAAGGAAAATTTTTCATTATTTCTTTCGTGTTCACCCATTCGAAAAAACGGACGCTGTTTTGCCAGCGCAAAACCCGTCCTGACTTGCAGCGAAAAATTCTTTGGGTACAAAGAAACCAGCTTTTTCGCTTTGCGCAATCTTTTTCTTATGGGTAGAACACTGCGAAATTCTATATAAAAAATTTTCAACTTGACTTGCACTCCCGCACTGTTGTCCGTTTTTAATGGACATTTTGAGATTTGAATTTTTCGAGGCAGCCGGAGGCACAGAAGTAGTGAGTGACGCCGTCTGTCTCGTGAGCAAAAGCAGCGGAACGTTTGGTGAGACGCATGCCGCAGACTGGATCAATGCCGATGGGTAAGAGATCAGAGATATTGGATCTCAGATCTTGGTTGAATTTGGGGTCCTGCTGATGTCTCTCAAAAAGGATTTCGCGGATAAGATCGCAGGCCTTGATAAAGTTCGAGTGGGTGACGTGGTAATAGATTTGTTTGCCAAGTTTGGTAGGACTGACGATTTTGTTTTCTCTCAAAATCTGAAGATGTTGACTGAGATTGGCTTGAGGGAGATCAAGCATTTCCTGGATCTCGGTAACCGTAAGGGAATGGTTGCGCAGTAAATGCACGATTTCCAGACGCTTTGGGTGAGAGAGCGCCTTGAGAATGTCGGAATGGAGTTCAAAAATTTGTTGGTACATATTGATTGATTTTAAAAATCTCGGTTCGGACCGCGCCAAAACCGTACTCGGACCTCCCTGGAGTACCGGGTTCCCGCCTCCGTGCGGTTGTTGGCTAGCGCTCCTGCACCATTGATTTTCAAAAGACATATTCGATATTTCGAATATATACTCATTCAATATGGAAAGCAAGGGGGTATAAAAAGAAAAAGACTCCATTGCTGGAGCTTCTTCCGATTTACTATTGCTAGTATTTCTGACTGAAAGCTTGCGCCCTCAGCTAACTTTATTTATATGATATCTATGAGAATGTGTCAAGGGGCAATTTGAAAAAGAAAAGACTCCTTGCGGAGCCTTTTCCCGAGGCGCACTTAATTAAAAGTGACTCTCGCCAAGTATTAAGTATACATGGCTAACATTATTTGTAATAAAAGCTACATCATTTGTCAAGAGGTGAATAGTGTGTAAAGATGATTGTAGTATCGATTACAAATTATTTTATTCTTTAATAAAGAAGAGAGGGGGTGAATGATAATGATGATGATGCACAAAACAGCTTATGCCTTGGTAATTGTCGGTGCACTTAACTGGGGACTGATTGCCTTGTTTGATTTTAACTTGGTGTCAGCAATCTTTGGCTCTTGGCCTGGGGTAGAAAGGTTTATCTATGTTTTGGTCGGTCTTTCCGCGGTGTATGAGGCGATGATTCATATGATGTATTGCAAATATTGCATGATGGAAATGGGAGGAATGGATAAATCGATGATGATGGCAAAGAAGAAAAAGAAGAGATAAATAAATCACTACAGCAGAACTGAGAATAAAAAAGGGAGACTCCTTGCGAAGCCTCCCTTTTTGCCCACCTCTCGGAGGGCTAGCTTACAACCTGCATTGTAGAGCTAAGTAGTAATGTAATATATGATACATAAGCTGTCAAGTCACTCCGAAACTCGAAATTCTGTAATGAAAAGCCCCACCGAGTGGTGGGGCTTTGGGAAATCAACGGACGAATTCTACACTTCTTAAGCGGACGATTTCGGCCGCGTAAGTTGTGGGAGTGTCAAGATGGGTCACGTCTTCATCCATCCAGGTCACCAGGCATCCGATGGGGAGAACCCGACAATAATTCAGGTTCTGGGCTCCCGGCATGTTCGGCCAGAATATCCGATAGGCAGAATTTGGATCGCCGGAGTAGACCGAAGCGAGACCGCTGAAGGGATTGAAGCTCAGCACGGTGCCTACAGGGGTGTTTTCTGTCGGGACAATCGACTCGACTTTGACGATTGCGAAGAAGACACGATTAAATTGGCAGAAAACTCCAACCGAATACAAGTCGCCGTTGATCGAAACGCAGACGACATTGGTTGGGAATTTGCCCGTGGCAGGCAAGTTCTTGTACGGCTGCACGTGGACTTTTTTGACGTAGACTGAGCTTTTCAGGAAATTGACCTGATTTGCTGCGCCCGCCGTCTCGAGAGCGTTCAGGGATCGGACAAATCCAGCGGGAAGCCGGGTGGCCAGAGCCTTGTCTTGAGGCTGGAGTTGATGGTCCAGCGTGAAGACGTGATGGTCTAGACTAGCTTCGATTTCGAGGATGATTTCGATATCTCCTCGTTGGAAAATACCGACAAGACCGTTGGATGGGGTCACAACCTCGCCGTTTAGCCGAAGCTCGACCCGAAGCCCAGGAATTGCCTTTGTGGCTGGATTAAGATAGATGGTCATGCAATTCTCCTTACTTCTTTTGTTATGGAAAGGTGCAAGGCGTGCCTAGACAGCACACCAGGTTTGAGAGAAGCCTATAATAGCATATTTGTGCGTGGGGGTCAAGTAACGGCATAAAAAACCCGCTGGTTAGGCGGGTGGGGGGAGGTGAGCGGGAATGATGTTTGCAACGAGTGCGGCTGGACTCCAGCCCGGCCAGAAAATAGATGTCGTCAGTAAAGGGGTCTTTAACTAACATGTCCCAGACTGAGCGGCATATTTTGGTAGGATTGGGAGTCGACTTACAGATCCAGTGAGTCTCGATTAGATGGTTGGCTTTATACTGATTGAGCTAAATCATATCCGGAGTGGGCTGACCAGGGCAGATAAGATGCATGGTCTGTTTGTAGGAGGTGGTCTTGAGCAAGTTGGCTCCCATGATCAAGGCTGCCGGAGTCGTAAAACCAAACATGAAGTGACTCAGATTGACGCCATTTAGATCGAATTGCAGAACCAGCCAGTCGAAGTCTTTTTGATGAAGTTCGTTCAGCAGAGTGCCGATGGTTGCGACTTCTGTGGCGATAGCGAATGAGGGTCTGGTGTGTCGTCCATTGATACTTTCGATAACTTTGGTGATGGAAGTAGGTGAAACGGAGGGGAGGAAGGGGGACCCTTCGTAAAGTAACCAATCCAGTATTATCATGAGATGTCCCTTGACCGAAAATTTGGGTACGGGTAAACCGGTTGAGATAACCTTCGGAAAAGATGATAGCTCACCCGTAAGCCGACTAGATACCAGCGTTGATCAGAAAATATTTCGAAGTTGCAGTGACGGTAAACTGGATCTGCAGCCGTGATAGGGCTGGTGGCGGTGAAGTTTACCAGCTTGTAAGCGGTGGCGAGGTGAGATTCAAGATATCCCCACAACTCTTCGAGAATTTTGCTATCGGGTGGGGGTAGGAGATCTGAAAGGATTTCTTCCGGTGGGCGATAGCTATACAGGTCAGCACCGACGATGAGAGTGGGTGGAGTAATGAGGCCAAAGAGATATTCCAGAAGATTATCTTCTGCGATATCGAACTTTTCCGCAAGCCAATCCCTCTGGTCTCTAAGGAATGTCGTGTGAATCGAACTGATGCTTCTTATCTCTTTGGCAATTGCGACGGCAGGATAAAGTTCACCTGTTACGACCAAACGGAACACTCGTAGATCCGACTTTTGGTCTACGATGGGTAAGAAGGGAGAATCTTTGTAGAGGACGGAACTGAAATTTGGATCAAACATTGATCCTCCTTGTGATTTTAAGGTTCTGATGCCTAGAATTCTGTTGATTATACAAGCTACATCAGTTTGATGGAGCGGATAGAGGTTTGGGAAATGGGAGAAAAAATAGTGGTGTAGCCGAGAGCCTTGGCTTCCTTGAGCATTTTGTCGGTGAAGCCGACCTTGCGGATCTCCCCGAGCAAGCCGAGCTCGCCAAAACAAATGGAATTTTCCGGTAGTGGTTTGTCTTTGACTGAAGAAAGAATGGCAAGAGCAATGCCCAGGTCGGCACCAGGGTCTTTGATGTCCATACCGCCGGTGACATTGACAAAGACATCTTTGGTGGCCAAGGACAGGTTCAGATGTTTGGTAAGGATGGCACAAATGAGCTGGAGCCTGTTTCCCGAGATGCCCTTGGCAATACGCCGAGGGATGGGAAGCGGAGAAGAAACGGCCAGAGCTTGGATCTCGACCGTGAGTGGACGAGTACCCTCCATGATCATGGTGAGACAGGACCCGGGGGCATTTTTGACCCTGCCTTCAAGCAAAATGGAGCCTGGATCTTTGACCTCCTCCAAACCATTGCTATTCATGCGGAAAATACCTGTTTCGTCGGTGGGGCCAAAGCGATTCTTGACCGTACGGAGAAGCCGGAGAAGGTGTTGCCGGTCCCCCGAAAGCTCCAAGACAGTATCCACCATGTGCTCCAGCATTTTGGGTCCCGCTATATCCCCATCTTTGGTGACGTGACCGACGATGATCATGGGAACCGAGTTTTCTTTGGCTGCTTGGATGAGATAGGAGGCACTATCGCGAATCTGGGAAGGTGAGCCCGGGGTGGTGGGATTTACGGCTGTAAAGACTGATTGAATGGAATCGATGATGACAAGGCAGTTGGGGTCTGATTTTATTTCTTCGAGAACATTTTCAACAGTTGAGGTGTTGAGTAGCTTGATGTTATCGGTCTTCAAGGAGACTCCTTGAAGACGGGTGATGCGGGTGGCGACTTGGGCGGGGTTTTCCTCGGAACAAACGTAAATGACATTTCTTGGTGGAGTGAGATCTCTCGACTGAGCTCGAGATGACGTGGTAAGGGATGAAGATTGTTTCTGGATTGCCGCGTCGCCTTTACCTCCTCGCAATGACGTGTTTTTGGGCGCGAGAGGACTTGTTGGAGAAGAAATGGAGAGGGCGAGCTGGGTAAGGAGGGTGGACTTACCGATACCGGGCTGGCCAGCCAGTAGATACACACCGCCTTTGGTGAGACCGGGACCTAGAACCCTGTCAAATTCACCTATTCCGGTGGAAAAGGTGTAGCCTGTTTGAGACGAGAGAGCGGACCGGACGGAGAAGCTCTCGGCGGGTTTGAGAGTAATTTTGCCGCCAGACTTTGTTTTGGTGGTCTTGAGAAAAGGAG
>LCJG01000060.1 GCA_000998025.1 Candidatus Collierbacteria bacterium GW2011_GWB1_44_6 | reverse complement strand
CTTTAATATCTTCATGATCTATCTTAGCACTCAGCTGACCCCTCAGATCTGATAAAATTCAGTTCAAATGAACAGGAGGGAATTCATCCTGCTTGCTGGTATCGGTGTGGTCGTCCTCACTGTGGCAGAGGCTAGGTGGCTGCTCAACAATCTAAACGATGACCAGCCAATTCCAAGCACTCTCACTCCTGAAGTAGCTGCCACCTTAGACTTTGTTCCGGATGATGTTCTGGAAACTGAAAGTGGAGAACCCCCCATGATATTTTCCGATGAAAAAATTCCGAGCACTACATAAGCAATAATACCATTGCCCACTGAGGAATTAGACATAAATGCTCCGGACGAACGTTCCTGGGAATTTATTCGGACTCACGAAATAATGGAAGGGGATTTGTCAAAGCCCCAGGTCATGTTAACCTATGACGATTTTCCCTGGAGCTATGAACAGCTACAGGAACTACTCTTAAATCTAAAAAGTGAAGGCGGAAAAGCCACTTTCTTTTTTCTCGGTAAACAATTATCTCAACTCGAGATGTATGGCTGGAACATTGAGGATACAAAAAGAACTTTTGACCAAATGCTGTTGGAAGGACACGAGTTGGCCTGCCATGGCTGGCAGCACGACGACCCCATGACCAGTTTAACAGATCAAAATTTAAGCCTACAACTCGAACAATTTCTGTCAGCCATGTATGCCTTAGCTCCTTCTGCAGAAATTAAGTTTTTCCGTGCACCCTACGGAGCCAGAAATAGTCTGGTGTTAGACGTAGCAGCCAGATATGGCTTACAGCATGTCATGTGGACGACTGGTTCGAATGGAACGGACCCTGATACTTTACGGATTACTATGGAGAATGTCGCCAAAGTCGGAGGTAACGGTGCTATTGTTTTATCGCACATGCATCGACCCTATGATGTAAAGTATGCAGGAGAAATAGTTCGAAATTTGCGTGAAGAGCTGGGGCTTTCTACCAGTACTGTTTCCAACGGTATCAAACTCTCCGACCGCCGGGAATATTCCACACTTCCATACTCTGACCCCTTAGGTTTATCATAAGATAAACTATGGAAACAACGAACGAGAATCTTTCCCGTGTTCCGGACGAACTAACAGAAGAAATAAAAAAGCTAAACACTGTTATCAATCGTCTCTATAAAAAACAATCTTTTATGAGGTCATTCGTGAACGGTGTTTTTATGGGGCTTGGATCCGTTGTCGGAGCCACACTTGTCGTGGCCGTCATCGTCTATCTCTTGAACCAGGTCAACCTCATTCCCGTTATTGGCAATTGGCTATCTCAGATCATTAGTGAGGCTCTTACCAATTTAGCCTACTAAAATCGTGTGAACAAAATTTAGGTGAGATAATTACACTGCTATGCTCACCAAAACCGAATTCATGCACCATGAGGAATGTCCTATCTGGCTTTGGCTAGTGAAATACCGGAAGGATTTATTGCCGAAAGAAAGCGAATCGCTACAAAGGATCTTTGCCAATGGGAACCTGATCGACGAACTGGCCAGGCAGCTGTATCCCGAAGGAGTCGAGATAGAGGACAGATTTGAAAAGGGCTATATCGAAACCAAGAGGATGATAAAGAATGGCGCCACTGTCCTGTTTCAGCCCACAGCCATCACTCTGGACGGTCTGGCGGCGACTGCCGATATACTTACGAAAGACCCGGAGACAGGCTTGTGGGACTTGAGAGAAGTAAAAAGCAGCACCATGGTCAAGGAAGAGCATCTCATCGACGTCTCTTTTCAAAAAATTTGTTTTGAGAGGTCAGGCATCAAGATTGGCAGAACTTTTTTGATCCATATCAACAATCAATATGTAAGGGATGGAGACATAGACCCGGAACAACTTTTTTACGAAGAAGAGATAACTGAGGCTGTGGCAATGCATACCGACATGACGAAAAAGCAAATCGAAGAGGCTAAAAAAGTTATTGGCCGGAACGTCGCCCCCGATTCTGTTCTGGTCCAGAGTTGTCACGATCCGGAGAAATGCGACTGGCTCGACTACTACATCCACGGCTATCCGGAAATCTACGATATCGCCGGCACATTTCCTGACGACCATCTAAAAGCCTTACTCAATAGGGGTGTACTAGACTACACCAAGATCCCGCCAGAAATTCTTGACAGAGTTGGCTTCAAACCACCGGAATATTTTGAAGTAATCGATAGTGAAGGGATAAAAAAAGAACTGGAAAAATTGACCTACCCGCTATACTTCTTTGATTACGAAACGTATTCCTCGGGCATTCCTCCCTTTGACGGTACCAAGCCTTACCAGCAACTCCCCTTTCAATATTCACTTCATATTCAGAAAGAACCGGGCGGATCGTTAACACACCGGGAGTTTCTGGCCTTGGATTTTGTGAACCCTATGGAAGAACTGTTGGTTCATCTCAAACGGGATATGGGTCCGGCCGGCAGCGTCATCGTCTGGAATCATAGTTTTGAAAAATCTAGAAACGAAGAAATGGCAAAAATGTTTCCTGAGAACTCAAAGTTTTTGGAGGGAGTAAATCGCCGCATGTTTGACCTTATGAATCTATTTAAGTTTGACCGCAAACTTTATCTCCACAGTGATTTTCAGAAAAGCCACTCTCTCAAAAAAGTTTTGCCCGTTATCTGCCCGCATCTTTCCTACCAAGATCTCGAGATACAGGAGGGGGAAACAGCCTCAGCCAGTTGGCCCATCCTTACCGGCACTGAAATTACTGAAGAAGAAAAAGATTACCTGGCCAATGCCATGCTGTTGTACTGTGGCCGGGATACGGAAGCCATGGTGGAAATCCTAAAACACCTGCAAAGCAAAATCAAATAGATCAAGAGGATTGAACTTATATTACAGGATATAGTATAATGCTCCCAAGCACAATAACATTGTTAGAAAGGGAGCCAAAATGACCAACTCTGGACTTATCCTTAGGAATGCCACCTCTGCTTTACATGGGAAAAAGGTTGTCAACCTGCGAGTTGCCTTCGTTGTAGCCGAATTTGACCGTGACGTCTCAGACCAGTTGATCTGGCTATTTAGAGAAAACGGCATCAAATGCTGGACTGAGCGGGATATTTTGCCTGGCTCAAATCACTTTGGTGCTATCAGAAGAGCCTACAAAGAAGCCGATTTTATCCTCGTTTTCTTGTCAAAGGCCTCAGTTGCGCGAAGTGGTGAGTACCAGAAATATATCAATCTAGCCATTGATGCCAGCGATGAAATGCCTGAAGGCGGCATCAAGCTCATCCCCATCTGCCTTGAACAATGCGAAGTACCTTTTAGTCTGCAGAAATTTTACAGCGTTGCCGCCACTCAGCCGGATGCGCTTCTTCGACTGGTATTAGCCTGGGCCAAAGAATGGCAGCGCCGCCATGGAGCTGACGACTGGCCGGACGTCGTTTACCAGTCCGTTTGGGAATAAACAACAATAATTGCCTCACTTTACGTGAGGCAATTTTATTTTTATTAGACCCAACTACCGTTTCCAAGCTATTGAGTAATAGCGCCAATATCCCATAACTTTGACATTTGGCCATAAAAATGGTAACATACTCCATCTAAGATCCTTTCCAAAATAATTTTCCAAGGAGCCCGAAAATGACAGATTTTTTTGATTTTCTACGTGAGAAAAGAGCCAGTGTACTGATCGGAGGTGGCGCCATCATCTTTTTCGTATGGTTGTTGGTCATGATCAACTACGGCCTCTTCAGCCTCCTTCCTTTCGGAACTGGGCTGAGCATGGGATGGACTTTGACCATCTTTATCCCGACAGGGGTAATCCTCCTCTTACTAACATATTTCGGAGGGTCAGAAGACTCACCTATCGACGGTCTTGTTCACGAGGTAGCGAGATTCGTGTACGTTTCCTTCAAAAACAGCTTGATATTTCTCGCCATGACGACGATACTGTTCGGCATACCCCGAATGCAGTATTACCAGTTGCGAGCCTCAGAATCTTCAGGACTAGCGCAACTGTCCTATTACGAACAGAGAACTCTCTTCAATCTTTTTCAAGATGGCAGTCAAATCATCGACGCCACCTCGGATTATAGCGAAGATCCTAGTTCCGGATTCGTTCCCATGCCTGAGGATAGTGTCGACATCGATTCTGATTCCTCTTCATCGCGTTCAAATTCAGATGACTTTTTGGGAAAAATTCTTGAAGCTTTACTCACCGCTCTTCTTTTTCTTGCGGTAATACTCGCTGTCATTTTTTACTTCTCACTAGTCATCCTTTGCTTCATCTTTCCAAATTTTTGGCTAGTGGCCGTTGTCTGTATTTCTTTCGGCATGATCACTTTAGGTATCATCGACATACACGATGGTCCAAGAATTTAGGCTTCGCAAACACCCGCTAAATTTAGTGGGTGTTTTTTGTAGTTACTCGTATATCACCATTACTATACCTATTATCACCACCATGACACACCACAATTGAAACCCCCACCCGTAATGCCGGCGGAACGATTTGTCTGGAAGACCAAAAACCATGAAGGGGTTCTTACCCATAAGCAAGCTATCCCAAGATGGTTTTATGGAGTATCCCTCCCTTTTTATAAAAGAGTAAATACCTGCCACAATTAAGCCCCACCCAAATAAACGGAACGGACTACTTGTAAAGTATGTCATCAAACTGGGGAATATTAACCCCAATATAACCACCACGACAAAAAGTACAGCGTAGATAACGACCCCACTTTTAAAGTTGTTTGCCACATCTTTTTGCTTCATAAGTCATGTTAACATCCACACTTTCAAATATATAATTGTATATATGGATAACACAGCTATTGCTGGGGAAGGTCCTGATGATTTTGATATTGCAAGTAATTCTAGGCGTAGAAAAAAATTGCAAGTAATTCTAGGCGTAGAAAAAAAAGAATTATTTCATCGGGCTAAATATTTTAATCATTACCTTAATTGGGTTATTAGGAACTTATATCTATCAAAAACTACAAAACTCAAAAAGCACTTCAGCAACAAAGGTAGGTGCCTCAGAATCCTTCAGTTTTTATGTATCCCCCACAGGGAACGACTCCAATCCGGGAACGTTGGCAAGTCCCTTTAAAACTATCAAGAAAGCTAAGGAAGCGGTAAGAACCGTAAACGACGGCAGTCAGGATGTAACTTGTCCAGGTGGACGAATTGTTGAAAGAGAAAATTAAGCATTCAGGTATTGAGTCCTTTATTACAGTCAAAGCATATATTAGCGGAGAATCTGAGAAAAAACTCATCACCGAATTTGTAGTCAAAACGTAGTAATAAAAAAGGCCCGGTGCAAACCGGGCTAAAGTCAACACCTCTACCAAATTATTGAACCGAGATTATTGGTGTGAGGTCGATGAGAGTGTAATAAGGCAGGTATAGAACATAACTTCCGGTATTTTCCGGAATCACAAAAATGTAGAGTAGCTCGCCGTCGCCAATACTCCCGGCAGTCGTCCAAGCATAGTAATCAGATCCGTATTGGTTCCACTGGTTTGTTCCGTCAACGAGAATAAAGGGCAGTACAGATCCAAAATATGAAAGATCGGTTTGTGAAGATGTGAAAGTGAGGACGAAGATCTTGTCGGTCGGATTAACTTTCTCAACCATTGTTTGTTCAACCGGATTGAAGTAGCTATCGAATACTTCAGCTGACTTCACCTGAAGTGGAATGTTGTCGAAAATGAAAGGCAGTTCCACTGCGATCCATGGATTTTGAAATTCCGAACCGACGGGGAGTAGAGGAGTGAGGTCGATTTCTACTCCATCAGCTATATGCAAAACGGCCTGTGAAAAAGGATTGGAAACAGGGAAAGAAATCTTGATGTAGCCGCTGTTTGAGGGACTGTCATCCAAAGACCAGTTCATATAATCGAACTCATATGACTCATTGCTTACCGGGTCGATAAGAAGAACGGAGTCGCTGTAATTTTGGTAGAAAAAACCCATATCTTTGTCATTAGAATACAAAGTCACCAAAACATAATGTTGGTCGGGGTTGGTTACCATGGAGACGCTATCTTCGCCGCCGTTGATGTCGCTATAAATAACGCTGTAAACAGCTAGCGTTTTGCCATTCAAATTTATTTCGGCATCGCTTGGCAAAATATTCACGGCTGTATCAGTGGGTGGTGGCGCCAGGGTAGAGGCCGGAACAGGGGTTGGAGGCAGTAAGCTTGGCGCTTGCAACGGAAGAGGCTGGGTCTGGGTAGTTGGCTCCGGGCTTGGCGGATTGTTGTTTCCAAGTAGTAACAATGCTCCTACAAGGAAGCAGACACAAAGTACAGCTATAACCACAACGCCACCTACGACAAGCACAATCTTGATATTCTTCTTAGACACTTTACTCTCCTAATACGGGAATATGTCAGCGTGCCAGCAAATTCTACTCGTGGAGGTAGCCGGAGTCAACAAAAAATGTGCTTCGCTGTAAAAAGTAGATTAGGTGTTGAGTTTACGAGATAACCTGTCAAAGGGGGACCGAATAGCAGCGGCGACACCCCTGCCTGCCGGCAAAGCTAAATGACGAAAATGCAAAAATTTTCGTCCAGCTATCTGTTCTTTAAGAATTGAGACAGCATTTGTCCTTGCGGACAAGTGCCTGCTTCGCAGACAATATAACATCTGAAACGAACCAAGTACTTGTATACTTTGACTATGGGGAATCATACGGATCATGAGCTTGACGAAAGTCAAACAGAACAAAATATCAGAATCAATTTTTCGATCAAAGATGCTAGAGAGCGTGTGGACTCTGTACAAGTACTTTTATTAAACGAAAGAATGAAGACCGATGAAGTAGATTTGGCTTGGACTAAAACTAAGGTGTTTTTGGGTAAATATTCCACTGTCGAACCAAGGGACTTGGCCATTAGATTGGCGGACGGGAAAGTGGGTGAAGGTCAGATGGTTGATGAAGAAGGAATGAAAATAATTGAGATTCAATTGCCAAATGATGAAATAGCTATAGCTGAACAGATACTAAGTGTAGAGAGATAATAAATGCCTCATGCACCTCAACCGCTTTACGTGAAGGCATTCGTGGGCTGTTGGATAGTAAACCTGGTTCCCAATTTGCTCAGGATTTTGAAAGTGTAAGCGGGTTATCGAACGAACACGGACGAGAATCCACTTTATTAGCTGAAGGCATTGCATACGCCATTCAAGGTATCTACGCTCCAGATGTTCAGCCTTTGGGAAGCCTTGCTCCAGTGTCCGGGGAAGGAGAAAGAGCGGATGTAATAGTTAGGAAAAAACTCGGCGAAACACTAAGGCCAAAAGTCAAAGAATATCTGGAAGCCGGGAAAAACCTAGATGGTGGTTTTTTGTCCTTCGCATCTGAGGAAATAATGAAATTGGGAAAATTACCTGCCGAGGCTACTCCGAATATTGACAGCAAAGACAGAACAAGGGCAGAGCAATACTGGCAAGAAAAACTAAGCGGTGAAACTTTAATTTCTGAGCCACAAGACCCAAAGTGTCAAATCAGCGTCGTCGTGCCGATATTTAATGAGGAAAAAGCCAATGTCTTCAGACAATTAAAATCTATATTAAAGCAACGGGAAATAAACTCAGAAGAGTTTGAGGTAATTTATGTGGTGAATAATAGTCCCGAAGCCGGAGAGGAAATTAGGAATGCTAATCGTGAAATTCTTAGCCTACCAATATGGAAAAACCGACCCGTTGGAATTGAAGATAATTCGCTGTCCGAAGAAGAAAGAGAACTGGTTGAAGAACTGAGAAATCTAAACTTATTTGTCATTGATAAAAGTACCCCAGGGAATGAAATTGTAAAGTGTAACGTTGCCAAGGCGAGAAATAGGGCTTTGGCGGAGGCATCGAAAAGATTTGATATAAATAATAAAAATGGGATCATACTACAAACAGACGCAGATACTTTTTATGACGACCCCACTTTTTTTAATCGTGTAATTAAAAAATTCTCAAATAATCCCGATCTGATTGCTATTCCGGGTGGGGCAAAGCTAGCCTATGTTACCAATGAGCAAGATCCGATGAAGCGAGAAGCCGAAATTAGGGAGCTAAACAGAGTTGTTGATTATATGGGATGGGAGTCTTTAAAGCAGATTGTTCTTAAGCAACCTTGGGGACTGGATGATATGACAATGTGGCCAGGTAATGGAGTATATCGGAGCTTCGAGTCAGCGGTAGTGGGGGGAATGCAGGATGCCACCCACATGGATGATAATTCTTTGGGTTTGCGTTTATATGATTTAGCTGAGTCGCACGGGAGAAGTTATTCTTACAAAGGTGCCAATAATGAATTTTCTAATAAGACCATAATTAGACAGAAAGGTGGTATTACGACATCACTCGATGCCATAGCAATACCAGATATGTTACCAGACCCGTTTATAGATGACGATAGTCCAGATAAGGGTAGATTATTCCCGATTAAACACTTGTATAGAAAGTATTTAAATAAGGCTGCGGCGATTAATATGGAAGCGACAACTAAACTGCAAGAAACAATTTCGAGTGTCGACATTATTTATGAAGCAAAACCACAAGATCACATCCAGTGATTATGACGAAGCTGTCATCAATACATGGTTCGCTTCGCTCGCTATCTAGGACTTGAGACAGCATTGGCCTATCGGCCAAAGTGGCAGCGAAGCAGGCACAAAAAAGAGAGATGGGGCACCATCTCTCTTAGTTACTATCTCACCAAATTAAATATGGGATTCTTGCACTCACTTTTTTGGTGTTTTACAAGTGCGTTCCAAATTTCATTCGCTCGGTCCGCAGGAACACCACTGTGAAAGTTTATTGAGTCAGCAAAATCACAATTCTGGCATCTAACTCCTTGTTGTGAAAACTCATGATAGTCAAAGTCTGCACCTTCGTAGTTGATTTTTGCTTTGAAGACGTTACCTTTAGCGGTACCCAGCTTTGCAAAAGATCTCAGATTTGGGTATCGTTTCTGGAACGCTTCAGGGTTGTATCTTTCAACTACAAAGTAATGATGGTCTTGACCGTCAAATGCCTGCACAACTGTACCAGTCAAGCCCGCAATCACGTCCAAAAAAAGTGTAACAAGTGAAGTATATTTTTTAGGTTCAGACATACTGTCTCCTTATCGTATATTCTAACACAGAATGACGCTCCAGTCAATGTTACAGGATATTAACCCACCTTTTGGAGGCATAACTGCCCAGAAATCTGGGCGAAACTTCTTTGAGGTAGTGTATTCACGGCGGCGGGAATCTCTCAAGTAATTTTCAGTAGAAAACTCTTTCGAACCCGACTTGCCAAAACCGTTACGGGTTTGGCTCCGTCACTCGACTCCATGCGTTTTGACAAATAAAAAAGACTGGATAAACCAGTCTTTTTTACTTGTGACCCCGGCGGGAATCGAACCCGCGATCTTTTGGATGAGAACCAAATGTCCTAGACCGCTAGACGACGGGGCCATGTATGAACAATTTTAACAATGTGCGCTGGACCGCTACCATAAACCAGAATAAATTCAGTTTATGGCCGTGTACTATGCTTTGCATTGGTACATGGGACAGAGGGGCCAAGTGTATCGGAAAGCATGATCTTTATTGCTCTCTTACCTTTTGTAGTTTTTATATATATTTCTCTTCTGTGAGCGTCGGTTTTGCTAATATACGCTTCATAAAAAATTAGTTTTACGTTACCCATTCTGGCGGTGGTATGAACATCACCACGTCCATGTTCTGCAACACGACGTCTCAAGTTAGTCGTATATCCAGTGTAAAGCTTTCCATTCCTTACACTCTGTAGAACATAAACATAAAACATATTGTTTTACTTGACGCTAGACCCGTATACCAGTGCGAGCACGGTATACGGCCACGCACCGAGCTTGCTCTGGTGCCATGGGACGGGGCCAGCCACCCTATTGTACCAGACATCGAAGCTAAAATAGCTCAATTTGGCCTCGAAACCTTGACCGTAAACTTGACAAACAAGCTCAAAAAGTAGATAATCTAACTACAAATATAGAGCGTTGTCTTGGCCGGTTCCCGACAAGAATCAAGGAGCTGGTTTTTTTATTAGTTTACGTCTTGACTTCTATGTAACAACCTTTATATTGAAACGATAAACATTTTATTTATTAAAGCTTTATGGCTCAAAACACACAAAGAGTTCAGATGACACCGCTTGGCTACAGAGCCTTGGTTGATGAACTAAAACAACTTGAAACATCCGG
>LCJG01000059.1:5032-6758 GCA_000998025.1 Candidatus Collierbacteria bacterium GW2011_GWB1_44_6 | reverse complement strand
GTTGCCAAACGAAGTAGCTGAAATTGTCAAAATACTTAATCGGAAAAGCAGGGACGCCAAACTTTTTCATATCATGAGAATATAATCTGTAAACATTGGAAACCTCATTATAGCCAATGTCTCTTACCTCAACACCCATTTCCTCAGCTTTTCTTACTGCCTTTCTTTTTTGCTTGTCAATAGAACCCCAGATTTTTTCTTCTGCATCTAAATTTAAGATAAATCTGCTAGCTTCTTCAACTTTCTTAAATCCATTATTAACCAAGTAATTTTCAGGAACACCTTCCCTAACCTGTATATAATCATAGCTTGAATATAATTGTTTAACATGTTCTATTAAAAACTGGACATATCTCGATTCGCCTGCAAATCCTCCATACTCTAAATAAGGAACAGAAATCAGTCTTTTTCCGAATAATAAACTATCAATAATCCCCATTGGAAAAATCATCCTTATCTTGTCATCCTCTTCAACAGCAAAGTATTTCATTGAAATTCCAAAGCTGTCTTCGATGAACTGCTTCCATTCAGGCCTGTGAAAAACCAGATGCTTTTTTTCCTTTAGGAATCTTATCCATTTTTCATTGCTTTCTGTTAATTCTGTTACTCTCATTTTATTATCTTTTTTAATAAATCTCCCGGATTGATTATTTTTATACCTTCAAATTCTTTTAGCTTTAATAAATGATTATCCTGTGTTATTATATAGTCAACTTTGGCGGCATAAGCACATTCCAATATTTTATTATCATCTGGATCATCTTTCACCACATTTATTCTTCTTTTTGGATGTACAATATCTGAATCAGATATAACCTTGCTTACAATTTTTGATATTATTAATTTTTTGTTTTCCTTCTTTTCTATTATTTCATCACTATTGGCAATTTTATAATATTCTTTTATTATTTCTTCAGATAAAGCACATTTGATTTTCTTTTTGTCTATAAGCTCTAAAATTCTAAATGAATCACCGCTCCAAAAAGTTCCAGAGATTAATACATTCGTATCTAAAGTAACTTTCATCTCTTTCTTAGCCTATGAATTAAGGCGTTTACTTCAGACTCTTTTATTTTCTTCTTTGCATCTCTTAGCGGTTTAGTCAATTCTTCAAAAGTTTGAGAGTTTATCTTCTTAATAATTAGTGTATCATCCCCTAAAAAAAATAATACTCTTTGTCCTTCTTTTAAATCTAATTCTTTTCTAATATCAGATGGAATGGCTATCTGCCCTCTAGAGCTTATTTTGCCAATCTCAATTAATTCGCCCATTTTTCCCCTCCTTTACATATCTTGTAAATAAGATATATCTTACTTATAAACCTTTCCATGCCACATTCTAATCCTATTACTTTTATCCTTGTTTCCAATCAATATCTGCAGCAGACCATTCTTTATTTACTCTTAAACTTTCTCCAGCCATTTCTTTATAGCCTTCAATTAATAATTCTTTTCCCATATTTACATTATTGTTACTGCCTTTTTTAATTTATCCCTAAGTTTACTAGAAATATCTTCTTTATATATCCAAATTATTCCCTCTTTTAATATGGCAATCTTCCCAGATTCTTCTAAATAATTTAAAATAAGATTTAATGTGGGTCTCATGATTTGCTTATTCAATCTTCTGTCTATTTCATTCTTAGATATGGAATCTTTTGCTTTCTTAATTATCTTTTCCACTTTCAATATAGTATCCAATCTTGGATAATGTAATATTTTTTGGG
>LCJG01000059.1:0-5019 GCA_000998025.1 Candidatus Collierbacteria bacterium GW2011_GWB1_44_6 | reverse complement strand
TTGTATTATATACTTATAGTATGACATAAAATTATATATAAACTTTCCTATCTCATTATCTTCTTGATTTTCTTTATTATAAAATCGATTTCTTCCCTGTTTCGGTATAAGGCAAAGACAAAATGCTCTTTTTCAGCTTTACCTGCCTTTTTCCCTCTGCCGCTCAAATCTTTGAAAGATAGTAATGGAGTTAAATCCACTTTCTCATTTAATAATTTTTTTATTATTGAATCTCTATTTTTGTCAGTTAGAACAAAGTAAAGCCATGAAGGCTCTGTGTTTTTTAAAGGTCTTACAAAATCAATTACTCCATCCAATTCTTCGATGCATATTTCGGCATTTTCCCTTCTTGTCTTTAAAATTTCATTATATCTTTTATAAATATTCATAACAACATTCTTGCTGTAATTGTCCATGCTATATAATAACATTTCATAGTCTTTTACCAATTCAGAATCTAGCATCTTCCTGCTGTAGAATTTTGGATTAAAGAATAAATTTCCAAATAATCCCTTAAGCATTAAATGAATAACCTTTCCTTTTGGGTATTTTCTTAGATTGACTTCTTTATTTACTAATCCTCCAAGAAATCCAATGTTCTTGCTTATTCCAAAGCTGAAAACAGAATAATCCCCAAAATTTCCCACTAATTCACCTTTATATTTTGCACCTAAAGCCTGAGCGCAGTCCTCTATTAAAATTACATTATTTTTCTTGCAGATCTTTCTTATTTTATCAATATCCGGCAAAAAACCAAAATTATAAGGAAGAATTAAAGCCTCTCCTTTATAGTCTTCAATTTCTGGTATTATTCCAGAGTCAATAAAGTCAGGCTTTGTTTTTGAAGTTAAAATTGAATCTAAGACAACTTTGCATGTGAAGCTTGGAATTCCTACACTTTTGATGTCTTTTAAGATTAACCATAAACCAGCTCTTCCGCTTCCAACAAAATTCATTTTTCTGGGAATATATTTGCTAAAGTCATGCTTGTGCCTGAAGAAACCTGAAAAAATATCTCTTGGCTTTACAGTTAGTTTTTGATGCGGAATTAGCATAATGAAATATTCTTAGTAATATTCTTAAATTAATCGGTTAGAAATAATCCTTAATCTTCTTGGCCCATTCTTCGTGTATAAGCCAGAGCAATAAAATAACGGCATCTAGATGAGGAAAGTATAATGAAGGAATCCATTCTTTACAAAATAAAGCATCTGAGAATGGCAGAAAGAACTTATATCCTCCTCCTAAACAATCTAAGAATAAATGAAACATCCATCCTATGCCGAGAAGCAGGAAAAATAATCCCCAGTCAACATGATGCTTTTTCTTTTTCCAGAATAAAGCAGCTAATGCAAAGAATACCAATCCAACCCAGAATAAATGAAAATCCCCATGAATCACATTTGAATAAAACCAGTTAACAACAATGTCTATGTCAGGAAGTAATCCGCCAATACCTGCTATAATTAAGTACCATCTTGGAAACAAATATTTTTTCTTATGCTTTGAAAGGTAATGCCTAAAGATGTCAACCAGAACTATTGTTAAAATTACATGTGTTACAGCAAAAACCATAAAAATTAATATTTCTAAATCTTTAAAAACCTTGCTTTATAAAGAAGATTATGAAAATCTGCTTCGTTAATCCTACAAAAGTGCTGAGAAGGCCCATAGTAGAATTATCTAACTTACTGGCTAAAAAAGGCCATAAAATTACTTTGATATATCCAGAAGATCAAAAAAAACCCCTAAAAGGATATCATTTTACTACTCTTTTACACAGCAAGAACATTAGTTTAAAGCCAGTTTCAAGCTTTGATATTGAAACATTAAGATACTCCTTTCCAAATCCCTCTTCATTAATAAAAACCCTCTCAAATGCCCTTAAAACAAATGATATAGTGCATATTTGGGAGTATTATTACCCTTTGTCTATAATGCCCTTGATTTTAAAGAGTATGGGGAAGTACAAAGCTAAGGTCATATTGACTTCAGATGGATTAGTTGGCTACTCTTACAAGCCAGGATTTTTATTAAGCTCTGCTTTCAAATTTTATACAAATGTTTCAAAGAATTTATTGTTCAATACTCCGGATAAAATCACATTTTATTTTAGTAAATTAAAAGAAATTGCAAAAAAATTAAAATTGCCACTTAAAAAAATTTCCATCATACCTACTGGAATTGATTTAAATAAATTTAAAGTAAAAAAATCAAATATCAGGAAAGAATTAAAGATTGGAAATGAAAAAACATTAGTAACTTTCATTGGAATGATGACAGAAAGAAAAAGACCTTTTATGGCTTTAGAAGCAGCAAAAAGATTCAATATTCATATGTTAATTGTTGGCGATGGTTATTTAAAAGAAAGTCTAAAGAAAAAGTCAAAGGGAATGGAAAACATCTCTATTGTCGGAAGCAGAAATGATATCCCTCGGATCTTAAAGGAAACTGACATTCTGTTTTCACCAGGAATTGGAGAAGGATTGCCTGGAGTTGTAATGGAAGCTTCAGCATCAAAAGTGGCCTCTGTGGCAGCAAGAGAAGGAGGAACTCCAGACATTGTCATAGACAAAAAAACAGGTTTGCTTTGTAATCCTTTTAATGAAGAGGAATTTTATAAAAATTTGGAATTATTAATTAAAGATAAAAAATTAAGGAAAAAATTAGGAAATAATGCGTATAATCACATTAAAAAATTTTCCTGGGATAAAATAATAAAGAAGTATGAAAAATTATACAGGAGCTTGAAATGAAAATACTTGTTATCGGTACTTGGAAAAAAGAAAAAGCAAAAGAATGTTGGGAAGAAGCAAATAAATTAGGGGAGCTTTTAGCTAAAAATAATCACATTTTAGTTTCTGGTGGTGGTACTGGAATTTCAGAATTAGTTGTTAATTCTTATAAGAAAAATAAAGGCAAGAAATACATTGCTTATTTTCCCTCTAAAGAAGAAATGGAAAAGGTTGGAGAAGAAAAAGGACCAGAACCTGATAAAATTGTAGAGACAAATGTTGATTATCCTGAAAGAAACATTATCATGGTGAAAAATTGCGAGGGCATTATAGCACTTCATGGAGGTTTAGGAACTTTAACAGAAATAATTCACGCTGTAAAAGATTATAATAAAAAGGTTTCTGTAATAGACAAAGGAGAATTGGCTTCTTTGATTAAACTAATTCCAGAACTAAAGGAAAAAGTATTCTTAACATCAAATGTTAAGGAGGCATTAAATAATTTAAAATGAGAATATTAATAATAGTCCCATACTATCCTCCTTATTCAAGGAACGGAACTGAATTACTGACAGAAGCTCTAGCAAATCAGCTTAAAAAGAAAAATAAGGTTACAGTTATAACAACAGGACCAAGAAACACAAAAACAGTAGGGAAAAATCTGACAGTCTACAGGTTAAGAACTTATGGAAAGAGTTGGCCATTAAGGGTATTGCAACAAATTATTTTTTTCTTTAACAAAGCAATGAAATTGGAAAAACAAGACATAATTGTTGCCCATATGATGACATCCGCAGGAGTGGTTGCGCCGATAATTGGAAAGCTAAGAAAAACTCCTGTAGTTTCAAGATTAACTGGATTTGAAATGAGGATGAATCCTTTATACAAAAGCTTAATCTTAAAGCCAATATTAAAAAATTTATTCTAGGAATTTTGCTTGGTGAGGGAGTCATTGTTGCCTACGATGCCACCGGAGTGCCCCGGCGGGTCCTGGTGGATGCCAATGGCCGCGTCCTTCTGGGTGCGGGCGGCCTGGCGGTCATGCTCGTCGGGACTCATGATGATGATTTTGAGTCCCAGGGCCGCGAAACCGCGCCGCAGGTTCTCGAAGCCCTGCCAGTCCGCCTCGAGGGCCTCGAGGAGCTCGCCCATGGAGACGGCGCGCTCCTCGAAGACCAGCCTGCGGATGGCGGCCGCGGCGTCGACCGCGTTGGCGACCGCCTCGCCCATCACGTGCCAGATCCGGTAGCGGGCTCCGCCGCGGATGATGTCGCGCTCGCGCGCGAGGCAGTCGAGCGTCAGCGTCGACAGCAGCGGGTTGTACCGGAACCGGCCGTGGCTGCTGTGCTCCAGCGTGCCTTCTTCTATCCCTAGTCCTATGTGGTCGATGCCTCGCGCGAGCTGGGTGTCCGCCTGCACCTTCCAGGCTTCGATCAGCTCTTCGAACCCGGTCCAGCCGAGGGGATCCCCCGTGTCAGGCCCCATCGGGCCGTGGACCCGCGAACAACCACGGTTGAGCGCCAGCTCCAGGAACAGGAGGAAGTTCATGCCGCGGATCAGCTCCTGGTCGCTGCGGCCCTCGATCATCGTCTCCCAGCAGTTGGAGTTCGCGTAGTCCCGGGCATCCTCAGTGGTCACCCCCAGGGCCTCGTACGCGGGCACCAGCACGTCGTCGTTGTTGACAAACGGCATCCCGCCGCCGCTCTTGAGAACCTCCGCGGCGCGCGCGACGAGCTCGGGCGGCGAGCTCCTGTGCAGCCTCAGGGTGACCACCGGCTGCGTGAGCGCGAGCTTTTCCATGGCGTTGAGGCACAACCAGGTGAGCTCATTCGTGCCGTCTGTCCCGTCGGGCAGCACACCCGAAAGGAGGACGTTCTGGCCAAAGTGGTTGATCGCGTCCGCCGCGTCCGTCGCCGTCCCGGGGCGGTTGCGGTGGCCGGCATCCGCAGTGCGGCCCTCGCCCGGGACGCTCCTGTCCACGATCATGACCGCGTCGGCCGCGCGGCTCTCCGCGGTCCCGCTGTCCGCGCGGGTGTAGAAGTTCTCGCGCACGATCTGGCAGCGGTCATTGAAGCGCAGCCAGAGGCAGTCGACGAGCTCCTGGGCCTCGTCGATCGTGACTGAGCCCATCTCGAGGTCGCGGCGGAGCGAAGGGTAGAGGTACTGGTCGATCCGGCCGCAGCTGATCTTGGTCCCCGAGACGTGAAAGGCGTGGTTGAGGAACCAGAACGCCTGGACCGCCTCGTGAAAGGAGCGTGGCGCATGCTCCGGAACCCGGCGGCAG
>LCJG01000058.1 GCA_000998025.1 Candidatus Collierbacteria bacterium GW2011_GWB1_44_6 | reverse complement strand
TAATCTAAATAGCCACCAGTATCATATGGTCCATATTGGGTGATACAATATGGCCTATCTTTGCAGTTTAAAAAGGAGGTCGGATGCGCCTTAGGTATATTTATATTGTTGTCGTTTTGTTTATCGTCTCATGCAACTCTGCTCACACCACCCCACCGGTAACTCAATCTGCTACTACATACGTACCGCAAACAGCAACAATCTACCCTACAGTCGCGCCAACCCTCACCCCAACACTTCTTCCCACTGCCACAGCAACCCCAACTCCGGTACCTGATATCGGTGGAATAGAATTTACCGGCTACTGGCTGAAGCTTTCCAAAGAATTTGACTCAAGAGGGTTTCAAAAATTGTATCTTCTTTATCAAGACAAAACCACTATCGAAGTCATCGCTTGGTTTTGCGTAAGAGGTAGCGACAACAACACTCCAAACGGTTTTTATTTCATCGCAATTGACCGGCCGACAACATTTCTCAGACCAAGCGGCGGAGAAGCTACTACCTTTTTCTCCCATAACTTTGCCTGGAAACTGTCTTACAGTAATTGGTATCTCCATGCCGCTCCATGGAACATTGAGGGTGTCTATGGGTGTCCCACCAATAGCACTGGGGGGTGTGTCAACATGAGAACGGACGACTTCAATTTCATTCTAAACGGTGGAGAATATACCAATCCTGACACCGGTCAAATATCTAAAATTCCCAACCTATCGGTAGGTACGCCATTTGTTATAACTGAAAACGATCGAGACTGCACTTACCTAGGTCAGTGTTTTAATATATTTGAATGCCGTACCGGACTCGACTGTTTTCTCCGCTATACCTGTCAGCACTGCGGCGAAACTGCTACCAGCAAATGGTATTCCATCAGCGACCAGAACAACGCCCTAGACTCCTTTCCTGATTAACACTCAAAACCCTTCCACAGAAGGGTTTTTTTAATGTGCAATAATCTACTTATGATCACCAAAGAAACCATAAATGTTCTGAACTTCCCCGAACTGAGGATGGCTACCTCCCGGAAGCGCGAAGATGCTGTCCGCCAAGAAGAGGCCCTTGCCGACACAAAACTATTAAGAGAGTTTGCGATGGAAAATGGTCTGAAAGACGAAGTCTTTGAGCTATTTCTCGAAGAGGCTCTTATCCATCAACACTATTACATGGATACCCACGATGATATCCACCTGGTAGGAATGAAGCAGGTAGTTAGACAAGCCGAAACGTACCTCAAAGCTAACGATCTGACTCACTGGGAATCCCGACTGGCCAGATTTTTGGGGAGGATTTCTGACTATGAACAAAAATATCACATAGCCGCTGACTTTTACAAAGAGGCCACCACCAAAGTGCATATAGACCCCAAATATCCAAACAATAGAGCCATGGGATTTGAATATGAAGGTTTTTTGATTATTGACGAACTACATTTAGGAAATACCGAACAGGCCATCTTAATGGCCGAAAAACTCTACCAAAATTACGATAAGGCAGATGAAGGTCGTCAGTTAAAAGAAAAAGATTACACCACTTGGGCGATATGGAGATCCGGGTTACTTATCAACTTATGTAGAACCTTGATCAAACTAGGAAAATTAGAGACGTATAAGGAAAAAATCAGTGAATGGCTTAGACTGGCTGAAAATGACCTTCAACCAGCAGAAAATATAAAAACCTGGTCGGACTTCGGTTTTCGCAAGAACGAAATCGCCAAAATCAGAGAAAGCCTCTAATCCAGTCTCACAGGCCACACCAAAACGAGCCCAGATACCCGCAGAATGCCCCCAAAAAGGCTTCTAAAGAATTTCATAGATAGATGCGTCCGCATTATTTAAATAAATATATTTTCACGCTGTGAAAAATAATAGGGAAGTGGCGAATAGGGGAGAGGGGCTTGTTTTCCAATGACCATCCTATATAATAATCATTAAATTTGAACTTTTCCAAAGGAGTAAAGATGGCATTAACACTCGATCAAGTTGCCACGATTATCATTGAAGCCAGCCAGACTGAAATCCCGCCCAAAGAGGACCCCACAAGTGTGGACTTCAAGAGCCGAAATTTGATTTTTGCACTGAAGTATCACCAGGATATTTTCGATCCAATCAAGTTAAGTCTTAGCATAATTGGTGACTTAATTGGAATCGATTATTACACAGAAGAAAACGCCAAGAAACTTATTGAAATTATCAAATGCAAATTTTCAATGTCGCTGCTAAACCCCGCCATCTAGGCGGTTTTTGATGGCTAAAGGGTAAAATAATCGGGCCCGTAGAATGCCCCCAGAACGGCTTCTGGAACTATTTACGGGTAAGTAATCATTGAATAAATACCTTGATATATCCGCCCAAAGCTAAAACGCAGCATTTGCGGAAAAGGATTCGGGTTTTTCTACAGAAAAGCCAAATTTGAGGCTGGCCAGGCTAATCCGGAAAGAATAGGTGCATCCAGAGCCCGGAGAACATAGCCGCCACAAGTTTCGGGATTATCTACACAATCATGCGGAATATAAAGGCTCTTTCCCTCAGGCACTGATTTACGAGATACGTCGCAAAAGTATTATTGTGCGACGTATAGTAAATCATTCTCTTCTACCCTTCCTGTTGCCCTAAATAGGGAATAGCACAACACTGTCCCGCCACTTCTATCTCCTTCTTACACTAACAAGTAAATTCTATTAATAGCCATTATTTATTTAATTCATTATTTCTCCTCTCCTATGGACCCAGCTCTCCTGCTAAGGCTAGACCTACCCATTGACCATATCAATCCCTATCACCTAGCAGTTATCCACAACACTTGCTAAATATCGTGAAAACTATCGATTTCCGTGAAAACTATTCAGTCCTATAACATATTATAATAATTATAGGGTGTTATCTTATAGGTCCCTCTCCCCTCCTCGCCAGTATCCCACCATTTTCTGTCTTCTGAGATCTCAAGTCTGGGATCTATCTTACCCAACCCAAGATGTGGTCAGAAATCCAATGATGATAATAATAGCCACCGTTACCCCGTATTCCCAAAGACTCTCCACATATACCCTACTGGAAAGTCTCTGTTCCATAACACCTAACATGCCATATAAAAGTGAAGTTAACATCAATCCTCCCATAAATGCCTTTACGGGCCAAAAAGCTAACACACCGGACACAAGGGCTACCACCAAGCTAACAGCCAACGAATACCTACCAGCATCCCTAACAATATTATTTTTCAAATCCACGCTCCACAAACTGGGAAAACAAAGAATGAATGAGACCACAAAAACCATAGACATGACCCACCAAAACGGTAACCTAAAACTAAGGGCAACCGCGTAAAAGAAAAGTGATGAAACCAAAGTTAATATAAAGTTTACCGACTTAGCCGCCCTGAATAGTTGTATTGTCCGGATCGAAGCCACCGAGAAAATATTTTCAATTAAAAGTACGCCGTACATACCCAACGCATAAAGTAGAAAATATACTATTCGGAGCACACCTGCCAAAAGTATCGAAGACTCCAGCTGGAAGGCTCTTCCAAACATTCTGGGCACAGCAGAAGGTAAAAAGTTAGAGAATAAACCACTCCCTAGAGTAAACATTGTAGGCAATATCATTAAGGTAATCCACTCAAAGCCCTTTAAATCGTCAAACAATACCCAAACTGACAAAATATACGCCAAAGCAGAAACTGCGAGATACAAACCAAACCTGTAGTCGACAGAAGTAATGGTGGTAAACCAAAGACTGATGGCCAAAATAGCGCTGACAATAATAAATCTTGTTCTTTTTGACATAATTACTCTAAGTTAGACCATACATCAACAACATCATCAAGTTCCGAAAGCAATTCCAGAAGACCTCTCACCTTGCCGGAGTCTTCTTCGACCAAGGCTATCCTGGGTACGGGGTTTATTAACTTCATGTACGAAACCGAGCCCGGACCTCCAAGCTTTGCTTCGTGCTTGTCAAGAATATTTTTTATCTCCCCCGAAGTTCTGTTGCGATTGTCAGTCACTGCAGTTATTAAAATTCCCACCCCAAAAGGACCATACGCCTCATATGTCACCTCCTCTGAAGACTCGCCATTCCCAGCACCAAGAGCCTTATCTACCGCTCTTTTGATATTTTCCATCGGCATATTGACCGACCTGGCTTCATCCACGGCAGTGCGTAGATAAGGATTTGCGTCTATCTGTCCAGAACCGCCTTTTTTAACTGCTATATGGATCTTTTTTGCGATTTTTGTGAAAACAGAACTCCGCCTGTTATCTTCAATTGCTTTCTGGTGCTTTATGGTAGACCACTTCGAATGTCCTGACATAGCCTAATTATAATCCACCACGAGTGACTTGACATGACAGTTAAACTTCATTATCATTTCTCAGCATGAACAATGATAACTCACACGACTTGCAGCAGAACGCTATTAAGGCTGCCATTAGTAGAAACTGGAACGAAGCAATATCGCTCAATGAGAAAGTTCTGGAAATAATCCCCGAAGATATTCCCACTCTCAATAGACTAGGTATAGCACTTTCGATGGCTAAGTTAAACAAAAAAGCCATTGAAAATTTTAAAAAAGTTCTTTCTATCGATCCGCACAATCACATTGCCAAGAATAACCTGGCCCGCTTGAAAGCAAACAAACAACAGGGACTGGCAAATCCATATCTCCAAACAGTTAGCTTTATTGAAGAACCGGGTAAATCAAAGGTGGTCCCTCTGGTTAGCCAGGGGGAGCCTAAAGTTTTCTCTTTACTAAATATTGGAGAACCGGTCGACTTAGCTCCCTCCAAACACAAAGTAAAAATTATCAAGAATAAGACATTTATTGGATACCTTCCCGACAATATCTCTCACCGACTATTAAAGCTATTGGCATCGGGATATAAATACAAGTCGGTCATGAAATCGGTAAACCCAAAAACACCTCAGGTCTTTATTCAAGAGATTCATTCCTCAAAAAAATTACACGGAATCCCCTCTTTTCCCCTTGACGAAAAAGAGCACTTGCCATCCTTGTCAGCTGGTGAATCCAGTGA
>LCJG01000057.1 GCA_000998025.1 Candidatus Collierbacteria bacterium GW2011_GWB1_44_6 | reverse complement strand
GCAGAAGGAGTAGCAATGTCTAGAGGATTATCCAGATTATCAATAACAGTTTCGTTGGTCACTGGTCTCCAAGCTTCCCAACTACCATCGTCAGGACTAGTGTCACTACCAACTCTGGTCTGTAGTTCTACGTTTCCCGCATTGTAGTTGGACATGATCTCGGAGGGGGTGAGGGCGCGCCCCCAAACCCTGAGAGAATCGATAACGCCGCCCCAGTATTCGGCTGCCCCGCCAATACCTAAAGTTTGTGTACCCCAGTTTGGAGTAAAAACATCGCTACAGCTTCCAATATTTTTGCCATTTACATAGAGATTAAAGGTTGAACCATCATAACTACCGGCGACGTGATACCAATTTCCTGCAGTCATACCGTGAGGTTTGGTGCAGTAGTGATAATTACTTCCATCACCGATATAGAACTCTAGATTTTGAGCACTATTGTCGTCGATACGCATGTATGCAGCAAAATACGGTCGAAGGCTGTAAAGCCGTAGGACTTGACCCAGGCATCTACAGTAATGTTGTTTCCGGCAGGGTTCATACTGGCGTGATGACTGGCACTCGCCACATCGTTTACTTTGTCGAACATGAGAGCACCGGCGCCCCACCTCTTGTTTGCACTTGTCCAACCGGAAATGGGAGTAGCATCTTGGGCAGAAGTATCCGCAAAACCGGTGAGGGATAGGTTGCAGTTGGTACTGCATGACCCTGCACTGTTTACCGTTGAAGTTCCTGAAGTTTCGTTGAAGTTCCACTGGGCAATGAGTGAAGTGTTATCTTTGATTGTTTCACCATCACCTGTAGAAACACCAAGTTCGTTCCAGGAAAGCGGACGGCGGGAGGCGGCGAGCTTGATTTCTTCGGGGGTGCGGGCAACATTGCTAATACGAACTTCGTCGATGAGACCATCGAAATAATCTTCGTTTGCTGTGAATGGCCTTTGGCCAATTCTAAGAGCGGTGGTAGTGGCTTGCATGGTTCCGTGTGTGCCGGCGGTGGTTCCACTGCCGATGAGGATACCGTCTAAAAAGACATTAAAAGTATTGCCACTACGTTGCCCGGCGACGTGGTGCCAGTTCGTAATGTCTGTGTAAGTGGCAGTAGTGTCAAGATATACTTGGGCGTCTCCGGAGGTAAAGTAAGATATTCTAAATACGTTGGTGCTGACAATAAAGAAATGAAATTGAGCGGTGCCGGCAGTACTGTTGTGTTTGCTGACGATCATGTCCGAAGTGCCTATGGTGTCTCTTTTTATCCATGCTTCGATGGTGAAATCTCCTGAACCAAAGTCCCAAATTGACGAGTCGCCTGCGTCAAGGTAGTCGCTGGTGCCATTGAAACTTCGAGCGGCATTACCTAGGCGCTGGTTGGTGGTGGTGATGGTGGTGCCGGTAGCGGTTCCGTCGTTTCCGTAGCTTGAGCTGTCGCAGGCATCTTCTCCTCCCGTACAGCTATCGTCGCTGGTTTCATTCACATGCCACAACCCGACGGTGTTGTTGTCCGTTGGAAGTTCTTGATAGAAAGTTTCCAGTGAAGGTACCGAACCAGAGCCGGTATCTTTGACTCGGTTAAGAACACCAGCGGCAAATTCGGCTGAGGTATCGTGAACGATGGTGGGGTCGATCGTCACTGGGTAAGCCCGGTCTTTGGCTGAGAGCCACTGAGGAGAAACGGTGAGTTTCAGCTGGTAAGTTTTTTTGTTTTCTTTGTTTTGCCTAAGAGTGAGAGAAACATCTTCGGTGCGATTACCTTTGGCGTCAATGGCGAAGGGTTTTTCCAGATGAAATTGATAGTTGTTTTGATCGTCAAAAAAGAAGGGAGAGTAGATATCTCCAGTGATGTTTCTAGGGTGAGCGGTGGTACTTAGATTGAAGAGGTACTCGGCTTTTTCTATCGGTTTGGTGATGATAATTTCTTCTTTAATCCCATTGGGTAATGAAGAGTAGGTTACAGATGTTTCCGGAAAAATATTTTCGTAAATAACTTTATTGTTTTCTTGTTTGTTGCCAGAAGACGCTGCGTCAACCATGGCAAAGGTGGCATTGATACCACTGGGAGAGTTAAAAGAAACAAAGGGCGAAGTCATTTCTTTGCTACCGATATTGGCGGAGAAATCTTTGTTGCCTGTTTGGTAAAGATACAAGGAATTTGTGGGGGCGGATTTGATGGTGGGCGGTTTGGGGCTGACCCGAGTAAAGAAATAATTTAGAAGAATAGCAGAAACCACAATAACCATGAAAGCCAGAGAGGTAAAAAGATAGTTGTGTTTCTTGCGGGTCATGACTACCTACATTCTAGAGTATCGTAAGGTGGGAAACTATTGGCAAGCTTGGCCGGCACTTGTGTATGACCTACAACGGTCAATGTATAGTGTGGCCTGAGTTCCATCTGAGCAGTCTGCCGGACATTCGCTGTTGACTGCGCTATAGGTGCAGTAATAGCCTGATACTCCGCAGCCAACTGCGACTGTGAAATCATAGCGAGTGAAAGTGCCTGTACCGCCACAGTCCCCAAACTGGTCGCAGGATCTATTTGTGCCAGTAGTGGATGCTTGGACGTTGGTGTACTTGGTACCGCCGCAGGCTGTTTGGGTGCTGCTACAGTTGTAGTCAAAGCTACCGTCACCTCGGTTGGAAGTGCTGCAAGTAGCTGACCCTGGGTAGGCGAGTTCGGCGTTGGTTGTAGCAGGATTGGCGTCGTAGCAATCGGTGTAGGCCAAGGCACTGGCCTGACATGTTCCGGTATGCCCAGCGGCGGCGCTAAAATAACTATCACCATCTACATTGGTGCCACAGACAGAGCTGCAGCAGGTACCATCGGAGCTACAGGCGGTGCCGTTACTGGAACAGCAGACGTTGGTGGCGTTGTAGGAATCGGCGCCGCAATCAACAGCGGTGTAACTTTGCATGAGTGATAGGCGTCGGCGCCCAGCTGCGGTAGCGTCGAAAAAAGAGGTAGCGTCGAAATTGTCCGGCCAACCGTCTGAGTCGGCGTCGGTGATGTAGATAGGGGCGCCAATTTTTATGATCCCCGAATTTTGAATAGCGATGGTACCGCCAACGTTGTTGAGACTACCGACAACCAATTTCCCTCCGGAGTTGATGGTGATATTTCCACCACTTCCAAGAGTCAGTCTGGCGGTATTGATAGTGTCTGTTTCGAGTGTGGCCTTGTCTATCCCCTCAACGGTGTTACCTGCAACAGTACAGACACTAGTCCAGTTCGCAATGTCCTTGGTTGAGGTAGACATAGACGAATAAAAATTGCAGGCAGCCTGGGTCTCATTGGGGAAGAATAAAATAAATCCAAAAATAATAGTTATTAGACTGAGGATGTTTTTTGTTTTGTTCATATTTATGAGCGGGGGGCGACAATGACGGTGGTGATGCCATTTTTATCAACCCCGGTGATAGACAGAATATATTTGTACAAAACAGTATCGGGAAGGAGAGTGGTGGATTCCCAAATTTGGTTTTGACCTGCAGCTTCTTCGCTGAAAGTAAAGACGAGGGGGATGGTTTGATGATCCATATTTAAGAAGCCTGTGACGGTTTCAACGATGCTGGGGCTTTTTAAAAAGACTTTTAAGTGAAGATTTTCGCCTTTGGAAACATCCAAAGGGTCGAAAATGACACGAGAAATTGACGGTCCAGCAGACTTTGCGTGAGAAACGTTGTAATCTCCGATCCCGGAAGTGAGGGGAATGGGGGTGGGTATGGCGGTGGGTTTGGGGGTGGCACGGGACACTGTCGGGGTTGGTCTCGTGATGATCATAGAAGTGGTGGCGGCTTGAGGAAAAAGTGACTTGAGGGTAGCTATGAGGGAAAAGTCCGGGTGAAGTGTCTGGTAGTAATAGTAAATCAGGCCAATGGAGATGAATATCAACGTGGTGAGAAGTACCGGAAAAAAAGGAAGCGAGCTTTTGGGAGAAGGTGACTCCTCGATGGAGGGTTCGTTTTGACTGGGAGTCTCTGTGGTCATGGTTCAGTTTAGCGCTTTTTTAGAAGATCGTAAAGCCTCCTGTGGAAAGATTGCTGGTGGCCGTGGGGCACCAATCTGAGTAGAGGGTGTTGGAACCGTCGTATTGGAAGGAACGGATAAGGTAGCCGTAGGTATGATTGGAGGCCACGGTGGTGTCGGTATATTCGGTGACATTTGGAGATAGATCCGGCGTAAGATGCTCAGGGGTTCCGCCGTCGGTAACCTTCCAGATTTGATAACCAGCTTCCGCGGTACTATTGTCCCTCCAGCGGACAATTATTTGAGTGTTGAAACTATTTTTTTCGACTAAGCAAGCAGACGCTTGAGTGGGATTGGGAATGGTGGTAAAAGAATAGGGGGTGGCCTGAGTACTTCCGAAAGCGTTGGTGCCACCAGGGTCGATAGCGTAAGTGCGCCAGAAATAGGTGATATTTGGAATGAGAGCAGTTTGAATAGTGTAGGAAGCTTGAGTTCCGGAAGTGTAGGCGGTGTTACTCTGGGTATTTTGGCCACTCCACCCGGTTTGGGAAGATGTTTGATCAAAGGTTTGACAATTTAAGGTCATACTTAAATTGGTACAAAGTTGGATCTTGTATCTGAGGTAATCGGTATCTAAGTCTGCGCCGGTGGTTTTTAAGATCGGAGTAATAGATAGGCCCGTATCTGCATCGGTAGGTAGGTCGAGCGAAGGAACATTTGGGTTTATGTTGGTAGTGAAAGAATGTGGTGTTCCTTGAGTAGCACCAAAAATATTTGAACCACCTGGATCGATAGCGTATGACCGCCAGAAATAGGTGGTGTTTTGAATTAGTGGTGTTTGAATAGTATAAGTGGCTTGAGTACCGGAAGTGTAAGAGAGACCGGAGTCGGTATTTTGGCCGCTCCAACCGGTTTGAGAGGAAACCTGATTGAAGGTTTGGCAGTTGGCAGTCATACCGACGTTGGTGCAAATATCGATTTTGTAGCGGAGATAATCAGAATCGACATCTGTGCCAGTAGTTTTTAAGACAGCCGAAAGCAAGACACCTGTATCAAAGTCGATAGGTAGATCTAAAACAGGAACACTTGGCGGCTGATTGGTAGTAAAAGAAAACGGAGTTCCCTGGGTAGCGCCGAAAATATTTGAACCGGCTGGGTCGATGGCGTATGACCGCCAATAGTAAGTGGTGTTTACGCTTAGAGGTGTTTGAACTGTATAGGTCGCTTGAGTGCCGGAAGTGTAGGCGGTGTTACTCTGGGTATTTTGTCCGCTCCAACCGGTTTGGGAAGAAACTTGATTGAAGGTTTGGCAGTTGGCACTCATACCAACATTCGTACAGATTTCGATTTTGTATCTTAAATAGTCAGATTCGGTGTCAGTAGCGGTAGTTCTGAGAAGTGGGGTAGTGCTTTGGCTTATGGCAGTATTGGTGGGTGCGTCTAGTGTGGGAGTACCTGGCGGCACGTTCGTCGTAAACGAGTAGGGAGTGGCTTGAGTACTACCAAAGGAGTTGGTGCCACTCGGGTCGATGGCGTAGCTTCTCCAGTAGTAAGTGGTGTTTCCGGTGAGAGTAGTTTGAAGTGTGTAGGTAGCTTGAGTTCCGGAAGTGTAAGCCGTGTTACTCTGGGTATTTTGGCCACTCCAGCCGGTTTGGGAGGAAACCTGATTGAAGGTTTGGCAGTTGGCAGTCATGTCGACATTGGTACAGATCTCTATCTTGTAACGGAGGTAGTCAGACTGGGCATCGGTACCGGTGGTTTTTAAGACAGCTAGAAGTGGTTGACCTGTCGCTGTATTTGCCGGGGAATCTAAGGTAGGAATACCGGGAGCAGAGTTTAGGGTGTAGTCAACAGTGACCGCCGAGAGAGTAGCAGACACTGCTTCGTCAAAAGAATGAAGAAGAGCACGGTACTGGAAGTAACGAGAGCCGGTGGAAGAAGTAATGGTAGAGCCACCAGGTGTAGTAAGGTAATCAGAGTTACTCCGTAGATCATCAAGGTTAAATTGGTTATGGCATTGAGATGACTATCGAGTGGTTCCGTTATGTTCCAGTATTCACGTTGCCACTTAAACACTGTAGCGCTCGGAGTATATCCACCTGTCGGGAAAGTAGAACCACTGTCCCAGGCAGAGACGGTAGTAGCACCAGTGGAAACATTTACACTATCAACTGTTCCTTGAGCTAAGTACTCGGTACCATCTATATTTTCTCTCACAATGATCTTGTCTCCTTTATATATATGATCTCCGGCATTGGTATATCCAGATGGTGTAGCCATCAAAGTAAAGGTTAAGTCTCCACTACCACTAAGAGGACCAGCGTGACTAATGGCACTGGCAAAGTCGATGGTGATTGGATGAGTTCTTAAACCTACTTCGTAGGCTTGGCGGATTTCATCGGCAGTCCTAGCAGTGTTGCTCACTGTAACTTCGTCGATGTAGCCATTGTAGTCATAGATTTGTGAAGTGACATACCAGGAACCGATGAAGACGTTGTGAGTCGTTGTATCTGTATAAGTGAAGGCTCCCGACCCACAGAGTTGGCCGTTGACGTAGCCAAAAAGAGTGGTGCCGTTGTAAGCAAAAGCAACATGGTACCAGCTGTTGATGGCTACTGATCCTGCTGGACAAATATCAACCCAAGCTGAGCCGGTGTAGGCAGAGAGCCGGCCATTGGCCATAAAGACGGTCATGTATGAATAGACACCAGTGCGTGCTGCCACAACTTTGCTGACAAAAGCATCGTAATCACCGAGCGTAGTGGGTCTGATCCAACCGGAATGGGTAAAGGCGCCGTTGTTACCAAAGTCAAGGCTTGCGCCTGAACCAAGATCGACAACGTCATTACTATTATCGAAAAA
>LCJG01000056.1 GCA_000998025.1 Candidatus Collierbacteria bacterium GW2011_GWB1_44_6 | reverse complement strand
GCTAAAAACAATCCTCAAAGTACCTCTTATTGTTTTGATTCAGAACCGCACTTTCAATACTTTAATGAGTTTAAGAAAAGACCAGAAGGCAAGGGTGATCTTACCGAAACTATGTCTCTGCAAGGTTCTTGCTTTATGTTAACTAGAGACAAATACTGGGAACTAAACATTTGCGATGAAAACTTCGGGAGTTGGGGTTCCCAGGGCATCGAGGTGGCCGTCAAAACCTGGCTTTCCGGAGGACGGGTGATGGTAAATCACAAGACTTGGTATGCTCACATGTTCCGCACCCAAGGAGGCGACTTCGGTTTCCCTTATGAGCTTTCCGGCAGCGCCGTAAGTCATGCCAAAAAAACTGCCAAGGATCTTTTCTTTTCCGGTAAATGGGAAAAGGCCATACATCCCCTACATTGGCTTGTCGAAAAATTTATGCCTGTTCCCGGCTGGACTCCGGAAGCTATCGAAAAATTAAAGGGTTCGGTCAGTCCTACTCAAACTTCAAATCCAACCTCCTCTGCGCCTGCACCTGCACCCCAAGCCTCCACATCCACAACAGCCCATTCCCCCATCTCCGAAAATCTTACCCAACCCTCACGACAGTCACCCACCGCCAATACTCCGCCCACCATCGGCTGTATCTACTACACCGATAATTTAGTGGACGAAAAATTAATGTTGGTCTGTCAAAAACAATTGACAAAAGCAGTGGCTGGAAAAAAAATCGTTAGCGTCTCCCTAAAGCCAATTCCCTTCGGAAAAAATGTTGTTCTTACTCTAGAGCGGGGTTATCTCACCATGTTCAAACAAATATTAGCCGGACTGGAAGCTCTGGACACCGATATTGTCTTTTTCTGCGAGCATGATGTCCTGTATCACCCTTCTCACTTTGACTTTTTACCTCCGGATAGAAACATTTGGTATTACGAAAGCAACTACTGGTTCTTGAGACTTACGGACGGATTCGCACTTCACTACAACGTGAGTCCTTTATCCGGACTCTGCGTCTATCGCGATATCGCCATCAAACATTACAAAGAACGCATTGCTATGGTCGAGAAGGAAGGGTTCTCCTATCGAATTGGTTTCGAACCCATGACTCATGGTCGTATCAAATGGAAAGATATGTACAAGTTTGAACTATTTCATTCCGGTTCTCCCAGTATCGATATCGCACATGGAAAAAACGTGACCGGAAAAAGATGGACTCAAGATAAATTTAGAAGAAAACCCACTATCTGGAAAGAGGCCAACATCGATACTATTCCCGGTTGGGACAACGTCAGGAGACTCCTAAGTTTTACGAAATAATTCCTTAGAAAAACCAGGTTTTTTGTCTCGGCAAATATTTGTGAAAATAAAAAAATTTTTGTGCCTGTTTTTTTGATTTTTATACTCGCACATCTCTGGTTATCTAACTGTTTCCCTAGTAAAATTAAATCTATATAAACTGAACGTTCTTTGTGTATCAAAATAATAAAATGCAACTCACATTATTAGTTCAAAAAAATAAACAGACAAGGAGTTTTTTGAACTGACATGGCAGTATCAATTACCCAAACCGCCAATCCCGCAGGAGTAAGTGCTTCAGGTAATGTAGCCACATATACAGATGCTGCCATAGGTACAGCTCATCCGAATAGAATTGTAGTTGTTTGTGTAGCTTCGGAACTAGCTAGTACCCCAATAGCTTCTTGTACCTTAGGTGGTGTGTCCATGAACGCTGGTTCAGCAGGTAATTTTGGTGGTGTATATGCACAAATTTTCTACCTTGCCTACCCTACGGGTACTACTGCTACAGTAGCAGTTACATTTACAACCAATAGTCCTAGTAATACTCAAAACCACATTTGTGTTTACAATGTTTCTGACGGTGCGTATTCCTCTGCTGGCAATGACGGTTCTACTGACATGGACGCCACCGACCCGCTCACTACTGGTTCAACGACAATAGCGGCAGGTGGTGGAATGATAGCAGTAATAGGACGTGCTGGTGCAACTGGTGGGCAAGATACATGGTCTGGACTTACAGAAGACCTAGATGTTGATGGAGGAGCTTTTGGTTTTAGCACCGCCACCTCTACCACAGCAGGAACAGCAACTAGAACTTGTACATCAGCTACTAGCCTAGAAGACGGGGCGATGTCTTGGATTATTTTTACGGATTTAACTCCCTCATCATCCAATTCGCCTTCACTTTCACCGTCCAGTTCTGCAAGTCCTTCGTCATCTATTTCACCCAGTGTCTCACCCTCCACGCCGCCGCCCTCGGTTACAAGGACAGGGAGTTTAACTGTAATCGATGCGAGCGCCACCTCCGGTTCTCAATCTATTACCGTCCCATCTGATGCAACGATAATGATTGTTGGAGTCGGAGTTGTGAATACTAGCGGTGCACTCACTCTTTCCTCGTCGACTTTTACTATCGGTGGACAAAGTTCTACTTGGCAGCTAACAAATACTGGATCCACCTTTGACATTACCGCAATTTACTCCAAAGCCAGCCCACCAACAGGCTCCCAAACTTTTGCTTGGAACTGGGGAGCATCTGTTACCCTCGGTGGAAGGATCTATGTTGCTTTTTATCTAGGTGGTACATCAATAAGGTTAACAGCCGGTCAAAGTGAACAAACAGATGGTAATGCTACCACCGGTTCAATGGCCACTCAAAACGGAGATGCTGTCTTTGCAGTTTCAGTAGCCGATGCTGGTGCGACAAACGCCTGGACAAACGCCACAGAACTAAATGACGCCACCTATAACGGGATAGTTCCAACCTGTGCCGAAGCATTCCCTACTGGTTCAACCACTATCACCAACACCGAGACAAATGGAAACACGGGTACTGTAGTTTTGTCCGCCATAGCGATAGCTCCAGCTGCAGAATCATCTTCCAATAGTCCATCAAACTCCCCCTCTCTCAGCCCCTCATCCTCAGCAAGCCCTAGTATCTCGCCGAGTCTCTCTCCATCTTCTTCGATTTCCCCGAGTACCGGCCAGTCATCTTCCAATAGTCCATCAAACTCCCCTTCTCTCAGTCCCTCATCCTCAGCAAGCCCTAGTATCTCGCCGAGTCTCTCTCCATCTTCTTCGATTTCGCCTTCCGTCTCCCCCTCATCACCCCCAACCAGCATCACCAAAATTCAAAGTAACGCCTCAGATACTGCCTCAGTATCTCTGACTGGGGTAACGGCGGGAAATTTAATCGTCATTTGGACAAAATGGGAAAACGGTACAGAGGCTGACTCATCTGTTTCAGATGGAACAAGTACTCTAAGCACTCCTGGTAGATACCAGAAGGACACCGGACAACCTTTCGGCCAATGGTTTTATTTACTATCAGCTAACGGTGGAGACAAGACCTTTACAGCCACCCTACCTTCCGGGGGTGCATACCCCAGAATGACTGTCTGGGAATTTAACAGCCCAACCGGATTTGAATACGATGACAGCGCCGGAAATGCTTCAACCGCCTCTACAGCTACTTCGCCCAACATTACCACGTTTGATGGTGAAACAGTAGTTTTTGGAGGCTACGGCGAATACACCATGGCAGGAACTACAAATTTCCAAATCAACGATGTCGCTGCCACCGAAACGATCTGGGCATCATATACAAAATCGTGGTATAAAATTTTTACTTCAACTTTCACCGGTCATGCACAATGTGATGTAGATATTACTGACGGCTGTGTTCTGGGCATAATTTCATTTAAGGAAACCATTGGTTCAGCCAGCGTTAGTCCTTCTGCATCTCCGTCGCTATCACCTTCACTAAGTCCCTCATCCTCAGCAAGCCCTAGTATCTCGCCGAGTCTCTCTCCATCTTCTTCGATTTCACCTTCCGTTTCTCCAAGTACTCCCCCCACTAATACTTTAGTGTTGCTCCACATGAATGGAGATAACGACTCAACAACCTTTGTTGATGAGTACGGAAAAACATGGACAGCCTCGGGAAACGCAAAACAATCTACAGCTCAACAGAAATTTGGCTCCGCCTCGGGAGTTTTTGATGGCACAACCGACTACATTTACACAGCTGATCATGCTGATTTTAATATGATATCCGGTAATGACTGGACTTATGATTTTTGGGTACGTTTCGACACTCTACCTGCAGTTGATTCGAAAGTCGTATTAATGTCTCAGGGAACAGACATTACTCACTGGTTTCTATTTGAAATTTTCAACCTTGCAGGTGCTTACAATTTGGTTTTTGAATACGCAAATGGTGGTCAAAATCCCGTATATAGTGAAATAACCGTAGCGACAAACACCTGGTACCACGCTGCCGCCATACGCCATGGAAATAACTTATATACATATTGGAACGGTACCAGAATCGTAAATAGCGTCGATTTTGATTTCACTTCGTGGGCTTTAAACTATACCGGCAACTTTATCGTAGGCGCCAACTTTGACGAAGGTTATGGAGTCGACGGTTATATGGATGAGTTTAGACTGACTCAGTCGGCACTTTGGACAGGCGCGAGTTTTACCCCTCCCACCTCTGAATTAGCGGTAGCTAGTTCATCCAACTCTCCATCAGTATCACCATCCGCATCTCCTTCACTGTCGCCATCAACATCTGTTTCACCATCCGCATCTCCGTCATTGTCACCTTCGACGTCGGTAAGTCCATCCGTAAGTCCTTCTGAATCGCCATCTCTTTCTCCAAGCGCATCTGTTTCTCCAAGTATCTCACCAAGTGAAAGCCCATCGCTTTCACCATCGACAAGTATTTCTCCATCCGTAAGTCCTTCAGTATCACCATCTTTAAGTCCCTCAACGTCAATCTCTCCATCCGTATCACCATCCGTATCTCCTTCACTGTCGCCATCAACATCTGTTTCTCCATCCGCCTCACCATCCATATCTCCGAGTTTAAGTCCGTCTACATCGGTTAGTCCCTCAGGGTCAGCGAGTGAATCTCCTTCGCTATCGCCCTCGACATCAGTTTCGCCAAGTATTTCGCCAAGCGAAAGTCCATCGATTAGTCCTTCGACATCTGTAAGCCCTTCTTCGTCTGCAAGTGTCTCGCCAAGTCTTTCACCTTCGACATCTGTTTCTCCATCCATATCGCCTTCTGAATCTCCAAGTCTTTCACCATCAACCTCAATTTCTCCAAGTAGTTCTGCAAGTGTTTCACCAAGTCTTTCACCTTCGACATCTGTTTCTCCATCCATATCTCCTTCTGAATCACCAAGTCTGTCACCCTCAACGTCAGAAAGCCCGAGTGAAAGTCCAAGTGATAGTCCATCACTCAGTCCTTC
>LCJG01000055.1 GCA_000998025.1 Candidatus Collierbacteria bacterium GW2011_GWB1_44_6 | reverse complement strand
CGTGACGGTATCGCCCTCTGCGAGGGGATAACCGTAGTAACTCCCTGCTGATAGTATTTTGACATACCCCTCAGAACCCACCGTAAAGGATAACACGTTATCATTACCCACGGTTTTACCTCCAAAATATCCTTGTAGATCGGTAATGGCCCCCTGCTGACATTTATGAATGTACGATATTCGTCGTCTTCTGCGAACTCCTTTCTGTTTCGGCATATCAAATCCTCATGGGCCATCTTTAGTTGGTGAAAGTTATAGGCGCACGGCATAGAAGTGAATTTGATAGAATCCATGAGGCGGTCAATGTGGGCTTCGAGCTTAAACAGCTTTTTGTTAAAACTTCTTGCCATTTCGAAAACGCTATCACCGTATAGTAGGGCTGAATCATATAAACTTAGGGTCGCCTCACTTTCTGGCAAGAAGATTCCGTTTTTCCAAATCGCACGGCTCACGTTTTACCTCTTTTCGCTTCCTAGCTCCACAAACACACTCATAAACGTTTTCGCCTTTTCCGTACTGCCAGTGGTAGTAGGCGTAAACCCACTTATGCTTGTGCCGCTTCTTTTTTTGCATTGAGGTACTCCAGAATTTCCTTTATCCCGAATTCATGGTTTTGCGGATAGCAGTGCTCGTAGATGTCGCGGATCTTTTCATAATCGGCCTGGTTGTTGATGTCGAGGCGGAAACCATTGGGATAGGGTTTGCCTACATAAGCGTAGCGGTTGATGTCGTACCAAAACTTGTGTGGATGCTCTCTGTAAAACGGTTCTTTGATCGTTTGATTCATCCACTTCAACATTCCCAATGCATAACGCTCACCGCCCAAGCCGTCAAAACCTAGCTGTGGCATCTGAGGATCAATATATTCGGCATTGGTGACCAGGCCACCCAGGCCACCACCAATAAAGCCACAAAGCGCATCGATCTCCTCCGGCTCAATACATGGGTTATCGCCGCTGATTCGGATTGCTACATCCGCCCCCATTCCCTTTGCTACCGTGTAGTATCGAGCAATCAGATCATTCTCCGGCACATCGGGGGCGACAATGGTAGCATCCAAGGCTTCGCCAAGGACAATCGCGTCCTTGAACGGACAGGCAACTACGACTTCATTCACAAGCTTCGCCCGCTTACAGCGGTCCACGATGTGCTGCGTCATGGGAATGCCGCAGAGCGGAAGGAGAGCCTTATTTTTAAGCCTTGTGTTTCCTAAGCGCTGTTGGATTATCGCGATTGTGCGAGACATTCTTTATAGTTCCATCTTTGACGATAAATAATATTGTAAACAGTGCCAGGAGCAATATCATATAAAGGGGCGATTTCCTTCGCGGTCATTGATTCAAATTGCTTACGGATTTGCTTAACCTGCGCAAAATTAAGACGGTGGTTTCTATTTTTTTCTCCTCGTTGCCAGGTTGGGTCTTTTTGTGGGCCGGCTCGCCCCTTTGAAAACATATCGGCAACGTTACCTTTTTGTGTTCCGACAAATAAATGAACTGGCCTTACACACGCGCGATTGTCGCACTTATGACAAACAAAATCGTTTTTTCTTAAATCGCCATAAAGCAATTTCCACATATAACGGTGAGCACCCTCATGTTTTCCTTATGGTGGCGGCAATCGAAATCGACCATAACCGTTGCTAAATCGCGTGCCAATCCAAGCCCAACAGCCATCGCCATAATTTATTGACGCGAGAAATCGATCAATATTGGGTGCCATTTTTTTCATCGAAATCTCCTTAATTTCTCTCTTATCGCCATCTCGCTCTTGATAATGTCAATTTTGCCGTCCCCTCTGGCGCGTTCCAAGTCACGGATTTCCACGACCAGTTTAGTAAACGCTATCGGTTCCAGGCTCGCTGCCTGGTCTGAACCATACGAAGCCCGGTCAAGGGTCAGATGCCGCTCCACGATACAAGCTCCCATAGCGACAGCAGCAAGAGTAGTCCACAAACCGACTTCGTGGCCGGAGTATCCTATCGGGTGGCCCAGGAAGTAATCTTTCAGGGTAACGATTTTCAACAGATTCAATTCTTCTATCGGCGTCGGATAGGTGGAAACGCAGGAAAGGAGAGCGATATCTTCAGGCTTATATCCTACTGTCTCAAAAACAAAGACAGCCGATTCCACTTCTTTCAGAGTGCTCATTCCCGTGGAGATAATCACTGGCTTTTTCGATTCTGCCATGTAGCGAAGCAATTCAATATCCGTCACGCACGCGCTGGCCACTTTCCAGACCGGAATATCGAAGCTATCAAGAAAATCCGCCGATTCAATATCCCAGGGGCTCGCGTACCAGATAATTCCTTTCTCTTCGCAGTAATCGTCTATTTCCAGATATTCGTTTAGGCCGAATTCCAACCCTTCTTTCTGTTGCCTGTTGGTAGTTCCCCAGGGTGATTCGCGGGGCTTGTCGAGTTCTTCTTTGGTGTAGCAAATCTCAATCGAACGCTTCTGAAATTTGACGGCGTTTGCGCCTGCGGCTTGAGCGGCGTCAATGAGTTTTTTGGCGAGTTCAAGGGAACCATTGTGATTAACTCCAGCCTCTGCCACGATAAAACAAGGCTGGCCCATTCCTATTTCATAGTTTACTATTTTCATAGATGTTTCCATGTCGATCTTCTGAAAATATCGCCTATAGTAACTGGATGAACATCAAACTTAGCAGCTATTTCCTTATATAATTTGCCGTTTCGTCTCAATTCGCGTATATACGGAATATCCTTCTCTGTTAACCGCGCATTCCATTGTTGGCTACCCTTGCAAGCTCTTCCCTTTTTTCCCATATCGCGGCAATTATCGGCTCGCGTCCCTCGAAAGTGATGACGAGGATTCATACATGGCGGATTGTCGCATGAATGTAAAACGTCGAATTTGGCAGGAACTTCATTGCCGAGAAGAATATATAAAATTCTTGTTGCCCGACGATTTTGTCCCTGATACCAAATCGAACCATAACCACCTAAAAATTTAGCACCTATCCACAGCCAGCAGTCATCATCGCCGCCAATTTGAATTTTGTCAAAAAATCTTTCCGCTAGTGGTTGCCTCACGTCACCCTCCAACTCGGCTGCGCCTCATGCTTCGCTTTCTTCTTCTGCGCCATTTTTCTGATATAAAATTTCCCGTAAAATTGGCTCATCATAATCGTATCCGCCCGGTTAGGGGAATCTATGCGCTTGCGGAGGTCTCTTTTCCCTTCTACTTTGATTTTTCCATCTAATCGTTCCTGATCGACCTTGATAGCGGTCAATTCGTCGATTAAAAGCGGATCGTCGGGAATGGAAATAGTTCTTGCCTCAAATTCCTCTCTCGTTTTCCACCAAAGCTCGTCTCGTAGGCGTGAAAATCTAGCATCTTCGGCTGCGGCCTCGGCTACGTTCACTCCGATTATCTCCGTTACCCCATTTTTCACTCTATCCGTCAAATGTCCTGCTATTCCCCATCCAACGCCGATAGGATCAATGAACGCAAAGCGCGGTTCCTCTGTCAAAATGCGCCTTAGAAGCCAATTGGTGAGGATTTCAGGTTCCGCGATATTAGTAACTTCAAACGGCATGACCTGCGGCCCTTTGCGGCGGCATAAAGCGGTATCATCGCCCCCTGCGCCTACGTCGATAATAAAAATCAACGGGTCGTCATCCATCGGTTGAACGTCCCTATTTACCGCGTCCATAACCCAATCCCAAGGGATTAATTCGTCGCTACCGACCGAAGGGGGGAGGCCAAGAACGCGGATACGGAAAAAGTTAGAATCTCTCCCATGACGCCGTGCTTTTTCTTCTATAGACGCCTTCGTAACAATATCGCTTTCCTCGGCATTCCACCGCAGGCAAACCCAATGCTCGCGGTCCTGGAATTGACTTCTTATCGCGTAACCAGTAGAGCGTGTAGGGTTGAAAATGAGAACGCCAAAATTACATTCTTGGGTCATGGCTCCATCGAATGGTTTAAAAACCGGATCGGGTACTCCGGTAGCTTCGTCAATAGGCAGCATTAAATTATGCTCATGTAACCCGGCAAGTGTCTCCGCCTGTTCATCTGCGCTGCCTTTGGCGTTGGTAGTTCGGGCTACTGCGTACCACTGTTTGCCCTCGTATTCTTTCATGTAAACCTTATCAGCCTGAATTTCAAATTTGTCTCTCAAAACGAAATAATAGCTGCCATCTTCCTTTCTTCGATTAGCTATTTTATAAATTTGTGACCAGAGAACGTCTTTCAGTTGGTGCTGCGTGGGGGCGGTCGCTCCGATAATGGGAAACTCAAAACAACTTAAAAACCAGAGTATATGCAAACCCACCCAAAAATCTTTGCCCGTCCCTTGCCCGCTCATAATGGAAATCCCGATCTTCTTGGAATAAATCTTTTCCGTTTCCGTCATCGGTTGGCCCAGGGCCAGCTTCCATTTTGCCGTGGTTAGGAGGGAAATATGCCGGCAACCTTCGATCTGCTGATTGGATAAGGCGTCCAAGCCGGGGGTTGGGCCATTTAAGCCGCACGCCTCCCGCGCAAATTTATAGGAGTCCAGACGCCAGGAGAGAAAGAGTTGTCTAAGTTTAGGGTCGGACATTATCTTTTTAGTTTCAGCATCGCCCGTAAATCTTCAAGATGATAGCGCGTAGCTTCTAGCTTGCCTTCTATTTTATGATCGTTGTCGGTCTTGATTCCTTGGCGAGCAAGTTCTTCCGCACAGGCTTTTAAAAAGATTTTACCTTCATTCGGTAAGATGAGAGTAGGTCGGATTTCTGTTCCCTGGTCCTGCGACCTGTATTCTATTACGCCATTATCTGCCACTTTACCGACCCAGACTTGACCATCTTCGCGCTCGTGTACTAAGACAATATGCAAAGCGCGGTCAAAATCTAATCTGTCAAACCAAACTCTTAGCGCCATCTCACTAACCACCGGCTTGAGGAGACCGAGGCGGCTCCTCAGCCTTCTCGTTAGGGGTCTTCGGCAACATGCGCCACCTGATTCCGAGAACCAACCGCTGCATCATCCTGTGCAGTACGTTCGGCCCCGTTGGTAGCATGAACTTCAAGTACGCATCCGCCGAAAGTGTCATTTCCCATCGCGAGGTTGGAGGCCCCAAAATCATCAAATCCCCCCCTTTAGGAGACAGTAAAGTTGGCTCCATCAAATCTCGTCCAGTTATCCAGAGCACAGCACGGCGCAAACAGCCCCCTAACCAAACTTTCAGGGCCATTTTACCTCCCGAAAATGCGCTTTAGGCTTTTACGGTATGGCCGCTTCTTTTCTCTCATCCCGGCCTCGCTCATTGCGATTGCCTTCGCCTGAGCAGGATTTGTAACCACCGGGCCTTTTTTAGAACCGGAATGGAGAGTCCCTTGGTGGAATTCCCGCATTACAGTAGCAACTTTTTCTTTACCGTGCTTTTTATGTTTGGACATAAATCCTCCTCGCTATTTTATTAAGCAAATCACATCCTCCCAATCTATTCTTGGGCTCCCTTTTTTTTCACAGAGTTTTCTAAAAAAACTCTTTCTCTCGGTTTTAAGCTCCTTTGTTCCATCCCATATCGTCTCCTGCTCCCCATGATTCTT
>LCJG01000054.1 GCA_000998025.1 Candidatus Collierbacteria bacterium GW2011_GWB1_44_6 | reverse complement strand
GATATACACCCACAATTGAAGAAAAGCTGATGGTGGCGGTGGAGCAGTCGCGGAAGTATGAAGAATTTTTTAACGGGAGGTATGACAGTAGTAATTTCCAGTTTTTTCCCATGAGGAAACATCTGGCATGTTATGCACGAGGGTTTGAAGGGTCTTCCAGTTTGAGGAAAAGACTAATGACGGCTGAAAATTCGGAACAAGTAGAAACAATGGTTGAGGAATTTCTTAGAGCTGGATAGAGTCTGTTTTGCACGAAATTTTACACGAATATGGGATAGTTTTTTTGTCCTTGATTTTTATTGTTTTAAGGTATAATTCGGAGTAGTAGAAGTTATTTTATTAACTAACTAATAAAAAAATAATGCCCAAACCAGAACAAGGAGGCAAGGTGCTGAAATTAGCCGAAGTATTTCCGCCTGATAGAACGTGGGAAGAAATAGAGGCAGATATGATGGCTCATTTGGATTCCGGGCGGAGACTAGAAATTGATAACAGCGGTAAAGAGATGGTGGTTTGTGCCTGACATGAAACATAAGCAGGTGATTGTAATTTCCGACTGGCACTTGGGTAGCAGTGTGGCGGATACAAAAAGGATGGATGAGATACGTGACTACATCCTATCTGATCCCAGCATCTTAGTAATTTTTGCTGGAGATGAAATAGAAGGCTGGTCCGGAGGAAAACATTCTCAATCGATTGACTCGAAGGCAGATTTGGATGCTGCGGAACAAATTAGACTTATGAGACGTAGGTACTTTGCTCCTTTGGCCGAGGCCGGACGGATTTTGGGGATGGTGTCAGACTATTGGGCACACCCCGGATGGTTGGCTGACAAGACGTTAAATGTTTGGGAACATATGATTGGTGACCTAGACATTAAGTTGATCCAAAATGGGGGTCATTTGGTGATGCGCTTCCCTAATGGCTATGAAGAAGTGACTAAAGTGTGGCATAACCCCCCTAGAGGCAGCAACTTTGATGAAGTAGCAGGTCAAAGAAATGTAATGCTTTCCACTTCTGAAAGCAGCCGTCCGGACGGATCGGTTGCCGGTCACATCCACTGTATGCCGGAGCTAAGTACTCGGTTTTTTATGTTTCTTCCGGAACGGAAAAAGGTTCAAATCCTAAGTTAGCGACTGATCTTTTTGGAAGACAGCTGGGACTTTCAAGAGCGGAACCAGGCGGGCAAGGATTTACTGTGATTCCTCCTAAAGGAAGGAGAGAGCCGATGATAAAAACTTTTGCTGCTCTGGCACATGCCAAGGTTGCAAATGAAGCAATTGACACGCTGGAAAGAACTGAACAACTGGGAATACGAGATGAGATTTTGGAGGAAATGCGTGACCGGAGTTCTAAAAAGTATTTTGTGGAAGAGGCTCCAGTGATATCATTCCCTCCAGGGTCAAACCGATTGGGGGAACGGTATAAGGAAGAGAGACCGCCCAAAAATATTGTTTCCGGTGGAGAAACAATCGTAAATCCATATTCCCAAGTGGAGATGAAGTCACCTTTCAGTGTATTAGCGATGGATATTAAAACAAAGTTGCCAGTGACGATGGAGCTTATTAGTAACGCCGGATTGGGATCGTCGGTTGAAGGCTTCAAAGAACTAAGGGGCTTTGTAAGAGAAGTGGCCCTCAATCCTCACAGATTGGTATTGTTTCTCAGAAATATGATCGATAAGGAGGCCGGGAAATTACCAAATAGGATTGATGTGTTGGATAAATTTGTGAAACTGATTAATGGAGAGACAAAAGCAGAAAGTATCAATGGACAGACCTTAGCGATTTTGATGTGTGAGTCTATGAGGCAAGGGGATTGGAAAAAACAAATCAGTCTAGGTAAAGATTATGGAAATGATGGAAAGTTGCATACTGTCTATGATCCACCAGTGGCACCCGGTTCTTATATGGCGGAACAAACAGGTATTCCTTTGATCCATCATTTGTCGCTTCTAAAACTGGCAATAGGACCTGGGAATGGTCCCAAAACTTTGTATCCTGTGGTAACGGCAGACAAGGCAGGTAACTTTGGGTCAAACGTAAAACCGGAATGGGGACTAATGAGACTTTATGATCTTTTAATTCACGAAAAACCTGCAGCGGTAGTGGGTACTCACTTAGCAAATGCCGGAGCCGCAACAATTTTCGATCCTAGCAATGCCTATACAAATTATCCTGTTGTAGTAGCTCCAGGGTGGTGGCGTAAAGCAGTAGACACTATGGGCAAGGGTAATGTGGGTGTGGGCGCAGAGCCAGGTCAGGCGATTATCTTTTTGCCGGGTAAGTTCCAAGGAGAAGCGATGATGATCCCGACTATCTCTAAAGAACAAACCGAATATATGCATGATGCCCTGATGATGGAGAAGGGCTTGGAACTGCTGGGTATCAAGGAATGGGTAATGAAGAAAACGAAGTAGTAAGGATAGTTACATTGCTGTTCCTGTGATATATTGGTTTATATGATCAAGTTACTCATAATTGAGGATGATTTGTTGCTGGACGAAGCTTACCGGAGAAAGTTTGGTGAGAAGTACGATGTGAGAGTGGCAACTGACGGTGAAAGCGGTATTAAGACGGCTTCGACATTTATACCCGATATGATTTTATTGGATATATATATGCCTGGGAAGTTTAATGGACTGGATGTCTTGAAAGAAATTAAGAAGAACCCACAAACGGCGCAGATACCCGTGCTGGTGATTACCAACCTTCCAGATGCGATAGAAAGAGTGCTGGAGATGGGGGCGACAAAATGTTTTATGAAAACCGACGTCGATTTGAATAATATTGAAGAAGAGCTTCAAAAATTGACTGCTAAAACTGAGTAACGTAAATGAACAATAAAGAGCGCTGGAGGTTATTTCTGATAGTATTGACGTCGCTTTTTTTATTGGGCGGATCGATTTATATGTGGATCTTCATTAATAGATCGGTGGAAGACAGGAAACACAGGGATCTGAACCTAACTTTGGATAAGGTGGAAGATACGATTCGGGAAAGATTGATGACGGCTACGGGCATACTTTATGATCTTAGGGGTTTTTTGGGTGTGAGTGAACTCAGCCCTGAAAAATGGAGAAAGTATTTTGAGGTTAGCAGCTTGGAAGAAAACCATCCCGGCTCATATTCTATTGCTTATGTAGAAATGGTAAGGAAAGAGAATATATCTGTTTTTGAGGAATTGATGAGGAATAGTGGTGACTCAAAGTATCTGAACTATATGGTGTTTCCCAAAACAGGAGAAGATATTTCATATCCAATTAAATATTTGCACACAACAGATCCTGATGTTTCTGTTTTGTTGGGTTTCGATTTTCAGTATTCAGACAGAACAACTGCAGCATTTAACCAAGCGACACTAACCGGGGAACCAACCTTGTCAGAACTGACTCATCTGGACCTCATCATTCCCTCGAGCAAGAAAACGGGTTATGAAATAGTCTTGCCTGTTTACGACAGAGCCGCTTCACAGATTGGTTTTCTGGGCGCGTGGATAAACTCTGAGGGTTTGATGGGAACCGGAGTGGACATGACGGGTCTAAGATACTCTCTATTTGACGGCGATGAGAAAATCTTTACCTCTGGGAGACTGGGTGGGGAACCATTGACTCATATAAACAGGGAGGTTGAATTGCTGGGCCACAACTTTAGGGTAGTACTCGAGTCTGACAAAATGTTTAAACTATCTTCTTTTGAGGAGAATTTGCCAACGATCTTTTTGGCTACCATAATTGTTATTTTATTGCTTTGGGTGTTAAGTGTTTACGCAATACTCTCTTCTAGGAGGAGGGCAGTGGTCTTGGCTGATTTGGCCACAAGAGATCTTAGAAAATTTAAACAGGCGGTAGATGGGGTTTCTGACCATGTAATCATTACTGATCCTGAAGGAGTAATAATGTATGCCAACAAGGCGGCTGAAGAGATAACTGGTTATGGTCTTGTGGAAATGATTGGGAAGAAGCCATCGTTGTGGGGTGGTCAAATGCCAAAGGAATTTTATGAAAATTTTTGGAAAACAATTAAGTACGACAAGCGACCATTTTGGGGAGAAATACGAAACAGAAGGAAAAGTGGGGAGTTGTACGAAGCTGAGATGAGGGTATCGCCAATACTAGATGACAAAGAGAACTTGCTATTTTTTGTAGGAATTGAAAGGGATTTAAGTAAGTTCCGGGCGATTGAAAAAATGAAAACGGAGTTTATTTCCCTTGCCAGCCATCAACTGCGAACGCCCCTGTCCGGAGTGAAGTGGTTTGTGGAAATGATGCTCTCGGGAGATGCCGGAAAACTGACTGATTTACAAACAAAGTACCTATCGAAAATTAAAGAATCAAATGAAAGGGAGATCCAGCTGGTGAACGCGCTGTTGAATGTCAGCAGGATAGAGTCCGGCAGGATAATAATCCTTTCTAAAAAGACGAACCTGAAAAATTTGGTAGAAAGTGTGGTGGCAGATATAAAAGTGAATATCGGAGGAGAAAGGAATATCGAATATGATATTGGTGAAAATTTACCTGAGGTAGAGGTTGATCCCGACCTGATTAAACATGTATACAATAACCTCCTATCCAATGCCGTAATGTATTCGAATCCCGGGGGTAAAATTGAGATAAAAGTCTATCCTAAAGACGGAAGGATATTGACGGAGATAAAAGATAACGGTATTGGAATCCCTAAAGCTGAACAGCCGAGAGTCTTTGAGAAATTTTTCCGGGCGAGCAACGCCACTAAAAAGGTGACAGAAGGAACAGGATTGGGACTCTACCTAACAAAAACCATTGTCGAATCTTCAGGCGGAAAGATCTGGTTTACCAGTGCGGTAGGGAGGGGAACTACCTTTAAGTTCTGGCTGCCGCTGAAGGCGGTCAAGGGAAAGATGGTAGAGCCGGAAGGCGGAAAGATAATCTAAAGCTATAAAAAACCCGCCGGTTAAGGCGGGTTGTGGTTTATTATTGGGATAATTTTTTCTCCTTTTTTGGGAAATTATGACTTGTTGAAGTCGTATAGGTTTTCGTTGCCCCGGCCATCAGCCAAGACGACCTTCAATTTTTTGAGTTTGAGGGATACTTCGCAGCTTTTTCCGACGGTAAACTGATTGTCGTCGGTGTAGACCGTGGGTATCCAGTATTCGCCGTATTTATCTTGGTAAGTTGAAACGATAACCGACGTATGCATAAGATTGAGTCTGATGCCATCGTCAATCTGGGTCTGAAAGGGTGTCCGGATAATGTCGGAACCGTCAAAGGGCTGAAATACAGCCATATCGGCGTGAATAGTCTTGATACGTACGGTGGGGGAAATCTTATCGCGGAATACAACAAGGCAAATAGCAGATATCAGGAGACAGAAGGAAGAAACGAATGTTACTAGGGAAATGACGGTCATGAAACCTCCAATGTGAAAGATTGACTGTTTAAGTCTCGTTTGATTATAGATCAAACTGTATCAGGGGCAAGACCTATAGGAGGGTTAGAGGGAGATGACTTTTTTAGCCAATAATCTGGCAACTATAGAGAGGAAGAAGGCATCGTCGATCCCGGAAATGTACTTAGAAAGCTGTTCGATGGGGATAATGCTGACAAGGTAGTCTTTGACTGCTATTTTATCGTTTACTGGATGAATTTTAACTAAATTTTGGGCTTCCTTACCATCTATGATGGCGGCAAAGATCCCCGGATAGTTGATAGTTAGGCCGTTGTCTGTATTGATATTGCCTAAATCAATAAAGCGCTTAATATCCAGCTTATTTAGGCCCAACTTTTTTTTGAGGATATTCTGAATCTGGGATGGCAGGTCAACTACTTCCTGTTTGGTGTACTGAAAAATACCACCAACGGCGTCGTAGGTTTTGGCGGCGACCGGGAATTTGTCCGCTTCAATGTTTATAAAATGAGTAATCTTTCCGCTGGTCTCCACGAACAAAACACCCTTGATGCCTGGACGGTGTCCCATCTTCCAACTGACATATTCCTTGGTAAAGGTTTTCTTGCTGGTGTGGGAATAAACTTCAAAAACAGGGATTATAAGATAATCCCCCTCTACAAATTTAATTAGTTTTACTATTTCTAGACTACCAATCATATCCGGTCTGTTGGAGAGGTCAAAAACAAAGCCCTCATGGTCATCAGGAAGAGAAAGAATGGCCTTTTGGACTGAAATATCGGTATTTTTGAACCAGTTTTTATCCAATAGATTGGCAGCCAAAAGTTGGCGGTTGGGGGTAAGAATAGAAACAAATTTTTCCAGGCTCGTCATTAGGTAAGATAATACTATAGGTATGGCTTAAAGTCAAGAAAAACCCACCCGGTGAGGGGTGGGTACTGAATTAAATTATGTTGAGCTTTTCGACTCCCGTTTGAGGCGCATCGGCCAGTTCGAGAAGGAAACCGGGGAAATCGGCTGACAAATTCCTGACCGCGTGGGGTAAATAAGGAGGGATTTCGACCAGAAGCAGCTTTCCTCTTGTGTTTAGATGCTTCTGGTGGCGTTTGCCATCGTCATCCAGCCCCGAAGCATTAACAAATTTCGTGTCAGAAAGCCCCATGTCGTCTGCAGTACTGTTCATCGCGTCAACAAAAGCATTTTCTGACCCTGAAACACCTTCGGCAATTGTAACCGCAGCATCATTCCCGGAAACCAGCATCGAACCGTATAAGAGCTCTTCAAGTGTTAATTTTTCACCTTGTGTTAAACCCAT
>LCJG01000053.1 GCA_000998025.1 Candidatus Collierbacteria bacterium GW2011_GWB1_44_6 | reverse complement strand
AACCTTAGCAAACTTCTGCCTAAGTAACTGAATCAATTCATGTTCTAACATATATTTTTATTCTAACATCTATGATTTATTCATATTTCCGTTGACCCTTTACCATCCTGTACCATTTTTGCAACTCCTGGTCGTATTCTAAATTACTCGCCGACTGCTCTGGGCGTAAAGGCTTTAGACCTCGGGTTCTTTCACCCGGGACTCCCGTGGGGCTTTGTACAGCTTCTTTTCTATATTTTTGTCGTTCAAGCACGCCATCTTCCACGAGTTGACCCTCAAAATATAATTCTCCACCGCTTTCGCCCTGCTCAACCTTTTGCAGAGCCTTTCTTCTTCTGGCCTCTTGTTCTTCTTCGAGTTTTTGAGTTTCAATATTTGCTCCTGTTTTGAATGAGTTCATTAACCTTCGTCGATAAGCTTCTTGCTCAGTTTCTCCTTCTTTCGGATCTTCCAAGATTAGCCTCTTACTTGATGGTACAGTTTCCATATCCCTAAATTTACCACAAACAATCACTTTTCGCTAAGTAATTATATAGGCCGTAAACCTTAAACACCCTGGAGGGGTATTGAAAAGTTAAAACCTTATGAGTTGAATTCCTCTCTCAACTGTGTTATTATAGGCTCAAGAGCACGTTCACACGAATTCATGAGAAAGAGGACACAAATTTGGAAACCATCAGAATATTCATTCTCGTTTTCATTGCGATCGGATTTCTTACCACTCATCTTCTGGTAAAAAACATTCAAGTCAAACGAATCGCATTCATTGCCATTATGGTCACCACGATGCTGCTAGACATCATGGTCGGTTACTATTTCCTCGCCAGATTGTGGTTCGTCGGCATTCTCTTCATGCATTCTTACTGGCGCAGAGAACACAACGCGAACAAAGCATAATCAACTCTCGACGGAATCCCGGTTTTTTAATCGGGATTTTTTTGGCCTTATTCCTCTCCAAGTTTGAACCGGGCAAACCTAACGATCTGGATATTCTCGCCTGTCTTACTGATAAGTTCCTTAACCAGTTCTTCGATAGTTTTACCACCGTCGCGGATGTATTCTTGTTTCAGAAGAACCTCAACGCTTTCAGGATTCATAGAAACGATCTGCAAAGTAATTTCTTTGCAGAGTGTCTCAAACTCCGGCGTCTTGGCCACAAAATCTGTTTCGCAGGCCACTTCTACCATGGATGCCGAAGTTCCCCCACCGTGTGTATAGCAGTACACTTTTCCACTGTTTACTTCTCGGTTTGATTTACTTTCAGCTTTAGCCAGACCCTTTGCCCGAATAATCTCAGCGGCTTTGTTCATGTCGCCACCGGCTTCCTCCAAGGCTTTCTTGGCGTCCATTACCCCAGCGCCGGTGTTTACTCTTAGTTCTTTTATCTTGTCCATCATATTCTTTAATTATTTACTAACTTCCTTTCTCGACTTCAATCCATTCTCTATCGCATGTCCAAAAACTCTGACCACAATCTCCAAACCCTTGGCTGAGTCATCGTTCATGGGCACTATATAGTCCACCAGATCAGGATTGGCATTTGAATCCACAATACCGACCACCGTAATATTTCGGCTACTGGCCTCTTTGACGGCCAATTTTTCTTTATGAGTATCAAAGACTACCACTACCTCGGGGGCCTCTTTGAGAGCCGAGATACCGCCAATAATTCTTTCGAGTCTGGCAATCTCCTTGTCAAAAAGAACCTGTTCCTTCTTGGTATATTTCTTGAGCTGACCCGTCTCTCTCTTTAATTTCTGAGAATTGAGTCTGTCAATGGTTTGTTTTACCTGTTTCCAGTTGGTAATTAGACCACCAATCCAGCGCTGGGTAATGTAGGGAATATTAAGCCGCTTGGCTTCTTCCTCTACCATCTGCCGGACTTGTCTCTTGGTACCTACCAGAACCACTCTCTTGCCACTGCCGGCCAGCTCGGTCAGGGCTTTGGTCGCCTCATTTAGCCCCGATACGGTCTGTTCTAGATCAAAAATATGAATACCATTCATGGCTCCCCAAAGGTATTTCTTCATTTTGGGGTTCCATTTTTTGACTACATGACCAAAGTGGGCACCGGCCTCAAAAAGCTCTTCCACCGTCGTGGCTGATTTGGACACTTCTTTCTTGACAACTTTCTCAGCTTTGGGAGTTTCTGCTTCGCTACTCACTTCCAGAGAAGTGGCAACTTCGGCCTTCTCAACCACTTTCGGGGTTTTCTTTACCACAACCTTCTTGGAAACTTCTTTCACCGGAACTGCTTTTACAGTCTTCGGCTCCTTCTTCACCGCTTCTTTCTTCGGAGCTTTAGCCTTAGGTTCTTTAACCTCAACTTTTTTTATTACCTTTTTGGCGTCTTTTTTAGTTGTCGCCGCAACTTCTTTCTTAGCTTTTGTAGCCATATTTTTTCATCTCGTTTACATCCTCAGGCACATTTCAGAGATTCGTGCCAGGATAAATTAATAATTAATTCTTTGCTATTCTACCACAAGCCAGCCTCAGCCACAACTCATCATACGCACGACTTGCTTTTTAAACCCTATAATGCTATAATCCAATCTAACGCACGCTCAAAATCAAAAAAAACCCGACCAAAGGAGGGCACCCATGGAAGGCTTCGTTATTCTGCTTATTTTCGTACTGATATTTCTCGTAACCCGTGTAATTCTTCCCTTATTTGGGATTTTCAGAAAAAAAGACGAAAATGATCCCCCTCCCCATAGCTGGGGAGATCAGTAATCGTAGCTGTCTCCTCAACTCCCCACATCGCGTGGGGAGTTTTTTATATTAAATCGTCAGTATTTCTCCTTGGTATAATAATCAAATCCGGACCTTAAAGGAGTAAACCATGGAATTCCGCGACCGAATCCAGCTTTACACTAGTCTTAGTCACCTAGTTCGTCCGCATTTTTTGCGGATCAGAGGGAAAAACCCGAAGTTGCTTTTTGAACTAAGAAATTTCCTCTGGGGAAAGAAGTTTGACTTTACCCTTGTAGAAACGGCTGGTGACAAAGTAGTCGCCACCGGAGTGATCCTTTTCCACGATTTCAGCTCACCCAAACCCAATAAGATCACCCTTACCCCCGCGAACCGTGAACTCATCGAAAAAATTGCTCAAGAGATCAAAGAAAGATTTGAGATTGACTGTCAGGTCGCCTAGTACAAGCTCCCCTCCGGGGGAGTTTTTTCGTACTCGATCCGCCTCTATGGCGGATTCTATACCAGCACGGAATCTGCCAGATTCTCGTACAGAGCCACGATAGTCATCGGCCCTACTCCTCCAGGCACAGGAGTGATCAATGAGGCTTTTTCCACCGCCTCGGATGAGAAGTCACCTTTAGGAAACCCTAGGTCTATTCCCATATACCCCTGAGACACCATAGTGCTTCTTATAAGCCCTTGAGCCCCGGTGACGCTAATAATTACATCAAACTTCTTCAGCTCCTCTAAACTGTCTCCCTTGTCGTAGCCTTCTGCCGGTATATTTAGGTCCTTTAATCTTTGAATCAGCCTAGCACCCACCGTCCCCTCGGCTCCCACCACCGCCACCCGGTCATCTTCCGATACTTTAAAAATCTCAATCAGTCTCTCTACTGCCCGGATAGCCGCTGGAATGAAGCTACTTTTCGGGTTTAATCCGTCTACATCCTTGAGTGGATTAATCGTAGACAAAATTTGCTCAACCTCTCCCCTATCCGCTCCTAAGATTGGTAATTGCACCAATATTCCATCAATCGTGTCGTCCCCGTTGGCTTCTTTAAGTAATTTTTTCAATTCTTCCTTGTCTTTGGGAAATTGCACCATGACCATCACCCCCAGCCTCTCCCCCATCTCTCGCTTTAGCCTCACATACGAGCTTTCGGAACTCAGACCATCGCACTGAAAAATCATCAAACTCTTCCCCAAAACCCTCTCGGACTCCTCCAAGAACAAAGCCATCCTCTCCGCTTCCTTTTTACCGTCAAATACTACTTTTGCCATTTTAGTATTTTAACCCATCTTCAAAACAAGCTCAAAGGCTTCTCATTCTCCAGATCTGGGTAAAAGATCCTCATCATCAAGATTTTGGCACTAAAATCCCCGCCTCTCGGCGGGGTCTCTGCTTATGGTAATCTATCAGGTTGAGGATCACCCACAACATTGTTCTGTCGATTAACTTCAATTGCGCAAATCTGTCCTATTTGATCGTCAAATCGCCGCCAAGTATCCAGATTATAGTCTTTGGAAAAAGGCCCCACCATATCTGACTCAAAATACACTAGATATGTACCGGAAATCTCCTTGGTACGAAACGATGACGGATCGTTTATCGAATAGGTGTGGTAATAGGGAAGGTGGTCATTACCATTAGTCGTGTAACTATCGATTTGTGTCCAGCGGTCTATGTTGTAGGTACACTTATCTTCATGTACCGCCACATCCTTGTACTTTGTTCTGGTTTCTGTCTTCTTACAATCATACGGTTCCTGGTCCATCGGCGTCCGGCAGTTTGTCTCACCACCGGCACCATCATCATCACAAACCTCCTCACCAGGCACGTCACGGAAACACGTTGCATCAACCTCTACATTTTCAGTACCGTCTGGCTCTTTTGTCCATTCTTTGAAAATATAGACGCAAGACTCATTGTATGCATCAGAGGGCATGTCACTACGCCAGTCCGTTCTTTCAAGAGTCTCCAGCTCTTCAAGGGCCAGAGTTTGCTCCCAGTAATAACCAGTTACTTTGGCTGTGTATGTTTCCGTGTCCAAATAAGCATACCAGATACCATACCCAATCAAAAACAAAGGCACTGCCCCAAGTATTATCCCCGCCAAGGTGAGGATCTTCTTAGAATCTTGGCGGGAATCCTTCACGACATCGTCATTTGACGGAAACCCAGGTAGTTGCGACAAAATTGATTGAAGACCGGGACGTTTGTTTTGAGAAGTGATAGGCCTTTCTTCCGGCATTCCCCAGCCTGCATCGCCATGATCCACAGTAACTTTGTCATATTCTCTCGCTGTATCCGCAGTGCGGGGCACGTCCTTTACCTTAACGCCATGCTTGGCCACCGTAGTTTCAGCAGCACCAATCGGACCGCCGCAGTAACCGCAGTTTGTTTTATTGTAGGCAGGGTTTTCACATTTACAATAATTGCAAAACCAATTTGGACCGGGGCCTTTCAATGCCCATTGTGCATCTGTAGCCTCAACCTTGGGACTAGGTGTAAACCACTTAACCCCTCTCGTACGAGGCTTACCGCAAGAGCATTTGAATTCATACGCCCAGTTCTCATGCCCAAGTTCACATACCCATTTCCTTAGATATCGAGGGGCCATTTGTACCTCCAACTTATTTAGGATTTATCAAAGATCTTGACCGTATTATAGCACAAATTAAACCCCATAACATTGACAAAACCGAACCTAAGTAGCAAGGGTAAATGGGAGCGGATATTTATATTGCCAAAATACTCATGATCTCCTGATGAACCGCCTCTTTGCTCCTATTCGCATTCACCACTTCCCAGCCCAATTCGCGAGCCAACTCTTGATGAATTCTTCTGCTTCTTTCCCATATTTCTTGCCCAGCCGCTTCGTGCCGGTGACCCTTCTCTATCCCCCCGCAAAATCTCTCCCCATCCAATAGAATTTCTATGTCCGGCACATCACATCTCCCCTTTCCAATAATTCTTCCAAAACCGGTTCGTGCTGCCTCCTATTCTCCGCGTACAGCCACTGCAATTCTTCATCAGATATTTCTAATCTATTCCCTTCACTATCCGGCCTAAGCGCCCGGTTAATAATCTCTCCTGTGGGTGAATCGTATATTGGATATTTGATACGGACATACGGCAAGCCAGCGTCAATATACTCCCGCTCCAGCCTATTCAGCTGTTCAGATTTCCCCAAATTATTTGATCCGTAAATAACGATAAATTTCCCCACGACTAAATCTTACCCACTTTACGCAATTGTTCAAGTACTTCCTCCGGTAATTCTGCCTGCCTATCACCAATATACAAACGATAATAGAACAACACGTCGGCCAGAGTCATACCACGGAACTCTGTAGTAGATCCTGCAGATTCAATTTCTGCGATCTCCCCCTCTCCACCCACATATTTTTTATGAAAGAGGTTATCAAAAATTATTTTTTCCATAACTACTACACTAAACCGAAAAAAGTTTTTTGTCTACTGGTAGAATACTTAAATCGCACGTTAACCTGATGGGAGTATTCCGTAACTTCGGATCCGTTTGGGCAAAAAACATCCCCGAAAACTCAAGAAATATGAAACCAATATTCTTCTATCTTTTGGACCAAAGCCCGGAGACACTGTGCGCCTTGTGAGAGACCACCCACATATCAGTAAAGACAATAACTACTGGCACATCGATGTCCTTTTCTTTGAATACATTAGGGATGACTATTTCAAGTTTCTCTATAAAGAACATGTCCCCTGTGACCCACCTACAAAAAGCAATTAACCCCGTCCAAAAGCGGGGTTTTTCAATCAAAGATACTACCAAACATAAGCAGCACGGAGGCGGACATAAAAATAAATAACGTCCAAGCAATAACCCTTCCCACTATTCTGTTTGTAAACTTACCTACGATTTTCTTATCGTCGGCCATCCTAATGATAATAAAGATCAGTGGCACAGCCAACACCCCATTCACAATCGAAGCGTAAAAAAGAGCTTGGATATTATTTACCCCTATTAAATTCAAAAGAACTCCAATTAATGTGGCTATCGCAATAATCAGGTAAAAACCCTTGGCATCCGAAAACTTTTTTGACAATCCCTCCTTTATTCCCAAAGCTTCAGAAACTGAATAGGCAATTGACCCGGCCAAAACAGGAATCGACTGCAAGCCAATTGCGATAATTCCCACCGCAAACAAAATATAGGCAAAATCCCCTGCCAAAGGTCGCAGGGCAAGAGCCGCCGTTTGGGGAGACTCAATTGTCAAAATACCGTTTTTGTTCAAAGTTGCAGCTGTAGTCAAAATAATAAAGAAAGTGATCATGTTGGAAAAAATCATCCCCATATTTGTGTCGTTTCTCATCAGTTTAATTTTTTTCTCATTGACTACTGGCCTTTGACCAAAATCTGTGACCGCCGACCTGGCATCCAATATTTCTTCTTCCACTTCTTCCGAAGCTTGCCAAAAAA
>LCJG01000052.1 GCA_000998025.1 Candidatus Collierbacteria bacterium GW2011_GWB1_44_6 | reverse complement strand
TGAGTCAGGAAGACAACCTATGACAGCTAAACTCTTGGCAGAAGTTAAGGGTATTCTCTTGACTTATGATGATCTGTTTTTAGCTTTGCAGAAAAATGACCCTGAAGCATTTGAACTTTTGACCTCAGTTTATAGTTCCAGTAATACGATGGTTAGCACGCTTGGTTATCTGGATAATGATAGTAAGTAATTCAGTGCGGTATAATACCTATCGTTCGGACTTTGAAATAAATCCAACTATGAAGGAGAATGAATGACAAAGAATAGTGTATTCAAGTTGTTTGCCTTGTTCGTTATTGCAAGTATGGTTCTTGCAGCCTGTGGTGCATTCACCGCAAGTCCGGGTTTCTGTGGATTGTACATGGGTGATGGAACCTACGACAATGATATTGACAAGATCATTTACCCTGGTCAAGAAATTCCAAATACGCTCGAAGATTACCACAAGATCATGTATCTTCCGTGCAACGAGCGAAATTACTTGATCAATAGCGGTAAAGAACAACATATCGATGGTTCCCCCATTGGTGATTTACACACCCCACTGGAGGCAAAAACCTCGTCCGGAACAGATGTGTTTGTAGAAATCTCCGTCTACTGGACATTAAATCAAAACTTCGACGCCATGACTGGCTTCTATGCATACCAATTGAAGTTCAAGGCAGCCTCAGAAACAGATATCTCTGGTGATGAAAACTCATCAACCCCTGGTTGGAACAAAATGCTTGGAGAAACCATGCTCCCGGCAGTTAAAAGGAGCATAGTTGAAGCTATGTCTCTTACCTCAGACGCTATTTGGCAATCTAACGATGTCGATCAAAGAACAATTGCGGAAGAATATGCAATCTCCGTGATCAAAGATAAACTCCGCCCGATCTATGGATCTGGTGACTTGCATGGCCAGACCCCAAAAGCCCTGGCGTAGGTGAGTATAACTGCGCTGATCTGGAAATAGTAATCGACATTGTGAAAAAGAATCCAGACCAGACAAACGCGAGCACTCAAGGTTCAATTGAGCAAAGCCAGCAGCGCCTCCAGATTGCCACAGAGTTATACGGACCTGAAGCGGCACATTGTTGGCTCGGCTACCAGGATACGATCCAGTTGGCTTGTTCAGTCAGCCCGAGCTGTAACATCATTATCAATGGTAACCCCTGTACCGGTGAAGGTTATGACGAGGAACAACCAATTGTGCTTCCTGATCCCCCGATGCCTACTGCGGTTCCGGTAGAACCCACAGTCACTCCGTAACAACTTTCGAAGGAGAAAAACAATGGACCAGAAAAATTTTGAAGTTGGCAAGATCTATGTGACTACAGCAAACGTCGACGTCTGCTGCTATGACGCAAAGGACTGCGTGATGCCCGACATGGTCGGCCTGCAGCCTGGGACTGAATTGACTTACGTTGGTCCCGACGATGATGTTGACGGCGGCTACGTTTTCAGTGACGCTGAGGGCATGAAGTACTGCCTACATGACGACGATCTGACCGCTCTTTCGTAGTAACACCACTCCCGTGCGATTCCGCACGGGAGTATTTTTTGGTTTGAGACGGATAGTTATCCTATATACGTGATATAATGTGCCTATATCTTTGAACTTTTGGAGGAGTACATGAAAAAGTTAATTCCGATCTTGATCGCGATGCTGATTTTGCTGGTTGCTTGTGCACCCGCTAGTGTGGCGACAGAGATTCCGGCCGTGGAATATCCCATTGAGGCAGTTGAGGCTCCGTCCACGGAGCCTGCCGTCACTCCGCAAATGGAGGGTGCAATCTTCTTCACCTACTCATACACCGAAGACATTCCGCGTGAATTTTTTCAGGGTAGTGATGTAGAACGGGAGTCTGTTACCTTCATGAAAGTGGATGGCGCATGGCAGCCGGTTGACTTGAGACCGCAGATTCTTGACCTTGGTCCACTTTTCAGAATGTATCTCAGTATCCCGCTGGAAAATACCTACGGGGACTGTGGTATCAATACAGTAAATTATGATAATGTTGCGACGAAGGTTACTGTCCAGCCGATTTGCGAGACAATCTTGCCGGAAACCTCCGCCAGACTGGAAATCGGCATCGCAAATTGCGATAGAGATAGTTTTGGCAATTTGATCTGTGCGGTTTATTCTGATATGGGTACTCTCAGGTATACACTCAACGAAAAGATGGATAAATTCCAATTTATCGTTGATGGTTCTTATAACTACATTTACGAAGAGTGGGTTAGGCTGGCTCTAAACGGTCTCGGTTTCGATCCGACTCCGGAAAACTTTTTTGATAATATCGTCCCGGGTCAGAATTACGTGATTTTCAAAACTGACACTAACGACTAGGAGGATTGATGAAGACGTATAACCAAGCCGATTTATTTGTGATCGAGCTAGTATCGGTGACCAAATTGGAAGGCGATCTGAGTGGGGATTTGGTTGTTTTGTGTTTACGCAATCTGGCTATTGAGCCACGTGTTTTTGATGATGCGGTGAGTCGAGCGTTCGTCGACGGTGAGATGGAAAAACAAACTGTTCAGACAAAAGTTGTTTTAGCGTTTAACGCAGAGCACCTTTATGACCGGGAGCACGATGTTCTGGATATGGATTTGTTTTTGGCTGAGATGGCAGAAAGAGTTATCGATAAATTGAATGACACTCGAGGCTGGGACTCAGCTGACTCTGCAGACAAAAGACAGCTCTACGATCTTCTTGATTGAACACGCCACTGCCCCTTTTGATAGGGGCTTTTTTTGGCAAAAAACCCTCTCGATTGAGAGGGTTATGAATTCTATTCGAAAACCTTTGGAGCGCCATAACCGATCATGAAGATGATTAGACCCCAAATTCCCCAGCTAATAGGAGTGATTTCGTTGATCTTGGTGATCCAATCCATATAGGTGTATAAAGTGAGTACCCATGTGGGTAAATTGACCAGGAAGGGGACTACACTAGTCCAGAGAAAACCAAAAGCGATGCCGAAAATAATGGCAATAAGCCAGTGGCCCCAACCGGGTATCTCTAAGTGTCTGGCCACGACCTGATCGCGGTTTTCAACGAGCAAGCGGCCAAAAAAGGCGACAACTCCCGGACCAAGAAGCATGGTGATCGAAATGATCAGAAAAATGATGGCGTTTATGGCCAGGCCCAGATAGTGCATTGTCGGATAAACCACGTTGGGGTTCAGGCCAATACCTAGAGCGAGCAAGAGTAAGCCGCCAAGGATGATCGCAATAAAGAAGTATTTCTGTTGGTTCTCTTCCATTCTTCTCCTCTTTTCAACGTACAATATTTGTCTTTATGACTCGTATATTTTACCCTATGAGGGGGCAAAAATGCAATATTATAGGTAGGTGGATATTATTATGGTTACTTTGTCTTTGCCAAAGCATTTTTGGGGTTGTCAATCTCAGAAACTCTGACTTGGACTGGGTTGCCCGTTGTCCATAGCCGGCCGCCGGTGGCCAGCTGATACCGACCATCAGCTTGGTGGGTGAGACAGAGATGGCCCGCCCCAAAGTATATTTCGCCAAAATCATGCCGAGCTACTGTTTCGTATAATAGTTTTTCGCCCTTGATTAGTTGGTCCAGATTAAACGAAGCGACGCTGGCCACAATGCCTTTTTGAGGAGCCACCAAGCCATAACCGCCTGCTTTTTTTAAGCCTGAGTTGTTGCAGAGGTTAGTGTCATACAATTTTCCGTCGATAATTATTCTAAAAAAGGGTAGTTCCTCGGGTGAATAGGTTTGGCCTACACCGTTGCCTTCACCGCCTATGAGGACAATATCGTGCCCTCGAAAGTTTAAGGTGACAATAGTATTGATTGACATTGGGCCGTTTGGGTCAAGCATTTGGTCATGGAGTGGATGTTTGGTGAAGCTCTCCCCTCCGTCATTGCTAACATACAGACCTGTACCCGGCCAGAGATTTCCTGTTTGTAAGTCCTTTGGTGAAAGCCAGCCGCCGGCATAGATGACATGATGCTCTTTATCGTAAGCCACAGACCTGATCATGTGGGTTTTGAGTGAACCGACGGGAATTGGTTGCCCCCAGTCATAAACACCCGTAGTAGGGTCGTGAGTAATGAGTTTGTTGATTTTTGTTTTGTATACTCCGCTGAATCCAGCAATGATAACTTCATCTCCGACGACACAAGCAGTCTGGGGGCCACTTGTCATTTTATCTTCCTCAATACTGACATCCTGGTTGAAGTGGGGATCGCTAAGTTTTATTACTGAGATACTGTAGTCTGACAACACTAATACTAGATCATCTTTTAGGGGTATCATGTCCCGGACTATATTTATATAAGGATCAATGTCTTTTGGATGTGGAAGAAGCCTTTGATTCCAGGTGGATCCGCCATCGTTTGTTTGCAGAGCGCCTTTTTCCCAAGTGCCGGCAACGATGGTATTTTGATTATGCGGGCTTACGAATAATGCTCTGATGCCGTCTTGATTGCCAAGGTGTGGCCCTATTTCTCTCCATTCCAACAATGGGTCTTTGTTTTCTGGTGATAAGGTATGGAAAACGTCAAGAGGTAATACGCCTCCTACTAAGGCTGAACCACTTACTTTGAGAAAATCTCTTCGACTAAGCTCACTCATCTAGTTCGACTATATCAGTATCGGAAAGAGAATAAAAGGTTAGTAGCTAGTTTTTTACCAAAAATATCAAGCGTCTGAGGGGAGGTGACCATACCGTGCTGTTTGAGGATGGAGAGGGAGTAGTCTTCCTGACTGGTGTGGGGTAGGTCGTAGGAGAGGTCAACAGTGCTACTGCCTCCGGCGAGGGTGGTGTGCCAGAAGCCGACCTCGGTGAGACCGTATTTGGGAATAATTTCGGGATTTGGTTCCGGAATATTGGAAAAGGGTGTGCCAGGTATGACAGTGGCAGGAGGAGGAGACTGCTTTATGGTGATGTTTTTGGCGGTGGCGGGGATAAAAAAGCGGAGATAAGCGATGTAATTGCCGCCATAGTGGAAGGGTGGTTTGGGGTTGGGGTCGGGGGAGGAGTTATTGAGGGAGAGCTGGACTTGGTGATGGATAATTTCGGTACTATCTGATGGATTCCTGGTCAAGCCGGGAATGACGGTGGTGGAGGGAGATCCCTCCACTGTGGTCGGGATGACGGGGGGTGGGGTGGACTGGCGTGTAATGATATGGGTAGTTTGGCGGGTGACGAACTGGTTGGCTTTGTTGGCTCCTAGATTGGTTTCTACTAAAGAATAGGTGTCGAGAGCCTCCGGCTTTAGTTCTCCGGCAAGATTGTGGCGCACTAGAAAACTTTGAAAATCCTCGTTTGTGGAGTGGACCAGGAGATTTTGGTTTTGAAAATCTTGATAAAGAATACTAATTATTTGTAATTTTTTGGGAATTGATAAGGTTTTTATTTTTTTTATTAAGGCGTTACCCACCGCGGTAAGGGTATCCTTTTTTTGAGTGGAACCGGGGAAGAAGTTTATCTCGGCTTTTCCTTGGAGAAAAAGGTAGAGATTGCTGGGAGTAATGGTGGCATTGTGTTCTGGGACGGGGAAAGAGCCGACAACATCTAAAATATTTTTGATGGTGGTGAGATTTAGTAATACTAGAATATCGGGATTAATTTCTTTGCCTTTTTCCATGAACCAGCGGAGTGTCTTGGCGGAAGTGGGGAAGTCGGGTTCCCAATCGGCGTTGGCCAACTCCCAGGTGCCATGGCCGAAGGCTTGTTGAATGGGTTCCGGTGGCTCGACAAAAAGGCCGGCAATTTGGCCGTTTGGGACGTAGATGTCTTGGAAAGTGAGATCAAGGGAGGGCTTGAAAGAGGAAAAAATTTGATGGATTCCTGCCTTCGCAGGAATGACAGTGGAGGGAGATCCCTCCACTTCCGCCACGGCGGACAGGTCGGTCGGGATGACGGGAGAGAGGATTATTTTGGCGTAGGAGCCGGTGAAGCCGCCATTGGCACGCATTTCGGTGTCGTTTCCTAGCAGGACAAGATATGAAGTGGGTTTTTCTAGGCCCAGAAAGTAGCTAGCAAAAGGTAGATATGGCTTGATAGTTTTGGCGAAAGGAACTATGAGGATAATTAAGACGGAGAAAAATACCGAAAGAAATAAAAATAAAAAGCGCTTCACAAGACAATTGTACAAAAAACCTCCCCTGGCGGGGGAGGCAATGAGGTCTAATACGCGAAGAACTCAACGTGGATTCGGTTGCCTTCTGAAAGTGCGCGGGTTTGAGTTGACGGTATACTAGTGGTATGGATTTGAAGCAGAAACTGATGATGACACCGCTATATGACTGGCTGGGAAAACGGTCTTATGCCCAGAGCGGGGAGGACATTGTGGTGGATATTGAACTGGGGAAGAAGAAAAAAGGGTTTTATGTGGATATTGGAGCTTATCATCCAAAGATGTTTTCGAATACTTATTTGTTCTATAAAAAAGGATGGAGTGGTCTTTGCGTGGATCCGAATCCGAAGATGGAAGAACTGTTCAGAAAAGCCAGACCGAGGGATAAATTTCTAAATTTGGGAGTAGGGGTAAGGGAAGATGTGAGGGAATATTTTGAGTTTGAGGACGGGGCAGCGAATACTTTTTCGGCGGAACAAGCCAAGAAGAATCAGGAAGAAGCCGGTAGAAAACTCAAGGGAAAAAGAATGGTGGCGGT
>LCJG01000051.1 GCA_000998025.1 Candidatus Collierbacteria bacterium GW2011_GWB1_44_6 | reverse complement strand
GGTGAGGTGACAACGACGAGTGTACCTTTTTCTTGGAATGCGACTGCGGCTTGGGGGAATGAATGTACGGGAACAACTAGGAGCTACAACTTGTGTGTAGGGACAAATGCCACCAATCCTTGTACGGGAGGGAGTGCTTACAACACATCAGACGGTACTGCTCCTCTGACGAATTACACAGCAACGGTTTCGGTGGGTACCAAGTATTGGAATGTAAAAGCTACGAATAAAAGTGGAACAGTTTCGCCTTCATCAGAAATTAGAAGTTTTTGTGTCGAAGGATTTGATGTGGCCAATCCGGCGTATGTTTCAAACTGGACTGCTTGTGACGCAAACCATGAGCACGCGAGAACCTGCAGGGAAGACTGTGGTACTGATGATTGTGCCGGCATCCCTCTGACAGAAGATTGTCTCGGTGAAGTAAGGGGAACCATCTTTAATGCTTCCGACTACTCGTCTTGTCCGGCTTTTGATCCGGCCACCGGATATCTAACAGGACTACCGGCGGGAATAGGACTGGCCAACAGAAGCTTTGGCTTTAGTGACCAAAGCAGTGTGGCTCCTCACCCCTGGTCGCCTCTGTCGGCAACTACGACCGATTCCAATGGCAACTATGCCATAAGGGTGTATGCTCCGGCTAACTACGGCTATGACTTTAGTGCTCTCAGTGACATCTATGAAGTAGCCGGAGGACCAAAGCTGACGTGCAATACATCTGTCGCGGTGGTACCCAGCAACCCGATAACTTGTCTCACCCAACCATGTAGCGTGGTAAACAACATGAGTTTTGGCTTTTGGAGAATATATAGCGGCTGGTGGCAAGCGGTGGGAGGAAGTGTCTACGGGGACGATGGGATAAGGAGTGAGATTCCTTCCGGTTTGCCAACCGAGATGTCCCTCATATTACCAGACACAACGATAGGAAACAGGGTGGGGTTCTTGGCTTACGGTGTCCCCCGTCCGGCAGATATGCTGGGATCAAACCCTAGTGCTCAAGTAAGTTACAAACTCTGGGAAAAAGAAAGTAAGTATGGAGGACAAGTATACGACTGGAGTTTCTATGATAAACGTTTTAATCTTTTTGCGAAAACAGTTTGGACGGACGGACAAGCCATAAATTATGATGATGCGGGTGCCGGGTATCAAATCTTTAAGAGTGCCGGTTCGATTACCTCTTTTGGCTTTAATCCGACCGGAACCCAAAAGGCCATCTTCCATGTGAACGGAGATATCCGCATAACGGGAAATATTACTGTTCCCAATGGCGCTTTCTTGGCAGTGATTGCTAAAGGCACCATTACTTTTGACCCGGGAGTGACCCGCGCGGATGGATGGTACGTGGGGGCCAATATCGCGGTGCCATGTCTCGATGCTGATAGTAATGGGTGTGATAAGACAGACAGTCAGTTCTTGGGGAATGGTTCATTTATTGGCTGGCGCCTTCGGAGAAGTTTGCCTACAGGACGGATATATACAACAATGCACCCAAACCGATGAAGATATACACGAGATTCTACAAGCCGTTTGTGCCGTAGATTAATGGAGGTCGGTGCTGATTATTTTTCGACTCATGAGAGTTTCAAAATAGCCGGATAAATTATCGGTATCCGGAAATTTTGGTGGAGGGTAGCCCAAATGCCTCATCAGAAAAAGCCCAAAACGCCGCCCCAAACTATTAGTTTCTTTTTTTGTCTTAGTGTATTCCAAGGCTTCCAGAAAAGATTTGAAGGAAAGATATATTTCCCTGTCTTCTACATCTTGAGGTAAGGTGTTGGATAGAATTTCAGATATAGTAAGCGATAAGCCTATTTTGGAAAAATCTTTTTTTATTCCTGGAAAATAAGAAACTGATTCAACTTGATTTAGAAAACGAGGGCTCTCACCTCTGCCGACACTATATTTGACGACATTGAGCATGTCTAGATGAGGAGCTTTCTTGGAAGAAAGTCTTCTGGCACCTTTGGCCACAAAATTTCCTAAGCCATGATTTTCGGAAACAATAGAAACAAATTTATCGGCTTCGCCAGAGTCCACAGAGCGAATCACGATGCCGGTGTCAGTATATGACTGCCTCATGAATTTAATTTAGAATCAGTTCCTTATCTTCGTTGACATCAACTTCGATTTGATTACCGTTTAGCGTGATAGTGTGTTTGACGATAGGTAGACCGGGCTGTTTTTGGATGAGGAGTTTGTAGGTAGATAAATCCAACGGGGGAAGCTCGTACTTGAAAACTATTTTGCTTTGAGACTCTGGCCGCATAGTAAAGAAGGCTTCGAAGACGGTTTTGTCTAGATCTTCGGAGACTTGTTCTTTGACTTCTGAGCCGACCACTGAAAGAAGCTTGGAACCCTTGGGGACTAAGAGCCGCACGTAATCACGATAAACACCATTGAGACAAAGCTGACCGGCCTCCAGATTGCAGTTGCTACCCTTGCGAGGATTGTGGTAGCTAATGGAGACTGTTTTGGTCACGGTACCATTGCCCGTTTCGATTTCTTGTTCCACTTGCCGGGTAATATACATATCCGATTTGGCTCCACCAAGGTTGGCATCGTTGATGTGAAGATAATCGTAAGCATACGGACGGATGCGACCGGCCGCATTGAAGTCTTCGGCCACTTTCTGGGTTTTGTCTTCCAAGAAATAGAATAAGAGGTGCTTCTGTTTTATGGAGTCCAGAACAACGTTAACTAATTTGGGCCAGAGGTGTTTGGGGCTCCCCATGGCATTGGCCATCATGGAGTGCATTAGAGGCCCCAGGACAGCTTTCCTTCCGGTTCTATAGCCGGCAATGGGTCGGTCAGCTATTTGCTCTAGGGCATACACTACCTGGGGGCAATCACAAGCCGGGTCGTTCTGGGGGCCAAAGTTCCCCCAGCCACCAACTCCAATGGGACCAATTACTTTTAGAATTTCCACCGGAAAACGGGTATCGATGGCAATAATGCCGTCGGGCTTGGGGAAACCAGGGATGTCCCGATAATATTTATAAAAAAGATCCATGGAAACTTTATAGTCAGGAGACATATTTGAATTGCGTAAATTTAAATAGGTTTCGTTCAAATATTTCTTGATGGCTTCGTGCGCAGGAACTTTTTTGTTGAATCTGGCGTCGAGATCATAAATATCAAAAGAGGAAAGTGGTTCAATCTTCCCCTTGGTAACTCTTAAAAAGGCATATGCCGTCATAAAACCTCCGGTGGGACGTAGTTCTGCATCATTTTGAAAAAGCACCATATAGGTTTTGGCATTTGGATTTCCCAGTAGATCAGGGAATAACTTGATTAGAGGTTTTGCTTGGGAGAGAAGCTGGGCTGATTCATTGATAGCCGATCGAACTTCGATTATTTTGCTACGTATATTTTTACCGGCTAGAGTTTGGGGGTATCTGTTCGGGTCAATTTGATCGAGCTCTTTTTGAGCGTTGGTGATATCCAGCTCGACTTTTTCCAAGTCAGGGCTGATTTTGTCTAGAGTTTGCGCCATAAAAACGATGCGATCTTCAATGGATTGCGGTTTGGGCTGTCCCGAAGGTGTGGCTTGGCCAGTTTGAAAACCGAGCAAGTCGGCATATGGGGTGACAGAGACAATCAAAGTATCAATGGACTTGGCGAGAGACTTTCCGGCATTGATACCCCGCTGACCGTCTTTAGTGTAGTTTCCTAAAAAAGGAATCGCTTGAGTCCAATTAACCTTCTGGTACTTGGCGTCTAGGTCGTCCATTTGATCCCTGAGAAGCTGAGACTCCGTCTTGGCGGCAACCAATAGGTTACATAGCCATAGGCGACCGCAGAACCAAGAATGGCGAGTATAAAAACTATGGGAAGAAGGATGTATATAAGTTTCTTTTTCATAAAAAAATGATTTACCACTTACTAATCATAGCAAAAGGCGTCTTGAGGATGATGTAGATATCATAAAGGATGGAACGTCTTTTTGCGTAATCTGCATCGATGGCCACGCGCTGGTTCCAGGGAATTTCGTTGCGGCCGGATACCTGCCAAGGTCCGGTAATGCCAGGTTTGGCTGAGAGACTTTCCTTGATAAGTTTTGTTATTTTGCTTCCATACCTTTTTTTGGCGTCTTCCAGCTCCGGCTCGACGTATGCCCTGGGGCCAACTAGACTCATTTCACCCTTTAAGACATTAATTACCTGTGGCGTTTCATCGATACTGGTTTGACGAAGGATCTTGCCAAGCTTGGTGATTCTGGGATCCTCATCGAGTTCCAACTTCCAGCCTGCTTTTTTGTACTTTTCGTAAAGCTCTGGATTGTGTTTCCAAAATTCGACTGCATGGACCACTTTTCCATTGATCTCAAACATTTTCATGGAACGGAATTTGTACATACCAAACACCTGGCCGTTTTTACCAACCCTATCCGGCTTATAGAAAATTGGGCCCTTGGAATCGATCTTTAGGAGTATAGGGATGATTACCCAAATAGGGAGGAACAGAACACTTAGAATGGCAGCTCCGGCGATATCAATGAGGCGTTTGACAAGGTCATAGAACATAAAGGGTAAGAGTATTTTAACCCATTATTGTCTGCAATGGGTATAAATAAGCCTGATTTGATAGAATTCAAGAATGATACCAGTAATACTTTGCGGAGGTGTAGGCACAAAAATGTGGCCTCTTAGTTCTCCCCGGATGCCAAAACAATTTCTGCCTTTAATACACGGTAAGTCACTCTTCGAGATCAACTGGGAGATGCTTAGGCAAAGATATCAGCCCGAAGAAATATTTCTGCAAACCAATAGCGAACAAGCGAAAATCGCGCTTGATCTGGTGCCGGAAATCGTGGAAAGAAACGTTTTTATCGAGCCTGAGTCGAGGAACCAGGGACCGGCCACGGGGTTGATCGCCGCCATGCTCCAGAAACAAGGCGTTGGAGAGGAACTGTTTTTTCTGGTTCAGGTAGATGACGTCAGGACGCCTACTCAGGCAGTTTTTGACACCATGGATATGGCTGAAGAAATCGGTAGAGCCACCGGGAAGTATATAACCGGAGGTTTTGCGCCGGATCGTATCGTCGGCGGTGTGGATTATCTTCTCAAGGGAAAATTTATAAAGGAAGCCAATGGAGCAAAAGTCTATGAAGTGGCTGACTATATTGACAGAAATGATGAGGCAAAAATTGCCAAGTATCTTAATTCAGGCAAACTTCTGCTACACACAAACCATACCACCATGACCCCAAATAATCTCATGGCTTTAATAAAAAAATATGAACCAGATTGGTGGGAGCATTTAAATAACATAGCAAAAGGCAAAGATGTTAATAAAGAATTTCCGCTTATCCCGAAAGGTACACTGGAACAAATAACCGTGAAGCTTCATAAAAAAGGCGAATCTATTGTTATCGAGCACCCCTTTAAATGGACTGACTTCGGGACATGGGAATCGCTCGAACAATTTTATAAGAAAAACGATATTTCTCCTAGTAACGGAGGAGTATCCGAAATTTATTCTAAGGGCAATTTTTGTTTAAGTGAAAGTAACAAAAAGATCGCCATTATTGGATTTGATAATGTCATCGTCATAGAAGGAAAAGATGGGATTCTGGTCTGTAAAAAGGATCTAAGCGGGAAAGTTGGAGAGGTGGTCTGACCAGAGATCCGAAATTTGTTTCGAAAACTTCTCCGAGAAAACCGAAAAACTAAATTTGGACGCATTCTCGGTACAGTCCTTGATAGAAAATTTCATTTTTTCAAAACGCTTAACAGCTTCAAGTAAAGATTCTTCGGTCTGTTCACTAAAAAAGATTCCCGTCTTATTCTCGGCTATGGTTTCCAGAGCGCCGCCTTTGGAATACGCGATAACCGGAGTACCAAGGGCTTGCGCTTCTAGTGGTACCAAGCCAAAATCTTCTTTCTGAGGAAAAATCACTGCCCTGGCTCGACGATAATACTCGACGAGTCGATGATCCTCGACATGACCGACAAAGGAAGTTGTGGGTCCAGCCATTTTCTTGAGATTTTCCAATTGACTGCCGGTGCCAATGACCACCAAGGGTTTGTTTAATATATTAAAAGCCTTGATTACCAGGTCAAATTTTTTATAGGGAACCATTCTTCCTATGACTAAAAAATACTCTCTATTATCCATATCTATGGGAGTATTCGCATAAAATTTATCCTCAATCGGTGGATATACGACAATGGATTCTCTATTGTAGTATTTTTTTACTCTTTCTTGAACTTCAAAGGAAATTGAGATATATTCATCCGGTCTGGTAGAGGTGAGTAAATCTACTGACTTAAAATAGTTTTTTATGAACGATGGGATAATTTTCAATTTATGGTCTGCCGAATATTCTTTTTCACCGCTCCAGAAGTACCTTGTGGGTGTTAAGCAGTAACAAATATGTAACTGGCCAGGCTTGGTAATTACCGACTTGGCATCACTACTCGTAATACTAATAATTACGTCGTACCCAGAGAAGTCAAGGGATTCAAAAGCCAGTGGGGCGAGTGGGGCTAACCATTCATGTTTTTGTCTAAGCGGAGAAACCTTGTTTATAAAGGAAGGGATAATGTTTATCCCCTCCGCCCATTTGGAGGTTGTGGGATCGTGAACCAAAGTGAAAATTGGAGCTTCGGGATAGATCCGGTGAAGAGCCAGCAGAAGTCTCTCTGCACCACCAAACTTATTTATACGGTCATATACGAGGGCAATTTTCATTTCAAAACCTGTTGATATACGGCGATTGTCTCCTTGCCCATTTTGTCCCAAGAGTACTTACGGGCTTGGTGGTAACCCTTAGAAATTAAATCGTTTCGCAAATCAGCATCTTTGATGATTCGTTCAAGTTTTTCCACCAGATCCTCGACTATATCAGGGTCAAAAAATAAAGCTGCCTCACCATAGACTTCAGGTAGACAGCTGGCTCTAGAGGAGACAACCGGCAGACCAAGTGACATGGCTTCCAGGCCGGTTAATCCGAAGCCCTCCATTTTGCTCGGATGAACTAGAGCTAGTGCCAAACTATAAATCTCCGATACATCCTTGTCCTCAAGATAGCCTAGCATTTTTATCCATTTTCCAAGTTTTTTTTCTTTAATTTTTTGATTTAGTCTTTCCCAAAAGACAGACCGTGAGCAAATGAGGGCCAGCTCCAAGTCCACTTCTCGATTTTGATTGTGAATGGCAATGGCGTTGATCAAAAGATCCACATTTTTATGAGGATAGACGTTGCCGGTGTAGACTACAAAGGGTTGATGTAAACCGAACTTGGCTAGAACTTGGCGCTTTTCTGTAGGAGTTAGCTCTACCTCCTTGAGCGATCCAGAAACAGCCTCATGGGTGACAGTAATTTTGCTTTCCTTAACTTTTAGTCTCTTAACAATATCGTTTTTTACATATTCACTGGGAACAATGATGTGAGCGGCTCTTTTGGTAATCAGACTCGTTAGAAAAAGATATCCTAGTCTCTTAACAAAGTACAACCACGGTTGTCTGGTGGTGGTCTCCTGACCTTTAGAATCATGCTTTATCAGGTCGTGGACGGTGAGGATGTACTTGCTTGGATAAAATAAGGGGGCGTTGAAATGAGGTAAGTGGAGTAGGTCAAGTTTTTCTCTGGAAAATATTATTGGTAGGAGAAGTTGCTCAGGTAAACTATATATGGACACGTTGGTTTCTACCACCTTTACTTTTTTTCGGTTTTTGAAATCCGCCACATGATTTTTCCTCAAAAATAAGACATATTCATTCTTCTTGTCGAACTTGAGGACGGTTTCTACCAACTTCATCACATAGCGACCCACACCGGCGTGTTCCAGACCATACATACGAGCATCAATGCCTATTCTCATTTACTAAGTTTGTGTTTTAGGACTCTAAAGTTACCAATTAAAGTCATTCCGGCAATTACAATCGTTGTGATAAAAAATGGGTATTTGGTTTTGTAGAATTTCTTGTAGAAAATCCTCCAGGCGTCGGTGGAAGATTTGGCCACCTTAATACGGTTTTCTTTATCGGAGACGGCGGTTTTGGCATTTTCCTTCCGAAGCCCTGAGGAGGCTCCCCTCAAGTGAAGTGTGCTGACCTTGGGATAGTAGATGATTTTGTAACCAGCCTGATTGATGCGGTAACATAAGTCGATGTCCTCGCCATAAAAGAAATAGGTTTCGTCCCACATGCCGATCTGACGGAACAACTTGGTGGGCATCATCATATATGATCCCGCAGCTACGGGAATTTGATGGATTTTATCCAGTTTCTTGAATCCCAGATGATAGCTGTTGAAAAACATCGATTTTGGAAAAAGACTTGCTAGGCCAGAGAATTTGGTGATAGCCGTCCAGGGAGTCGGAAAGCCACGGTGATTGTCATAGTCTATACTGCCATCCTTTAGATACAGCTTGATGGTGACCGCACCTACTTTGGGGTGAGTTTTCAAATATTTTAGTGGCTTAACCAGGGAGTATCGTTTTACTACCGTGTCTGAGTTTAAGAATAGGACATGCTTTGCGTCACAAGCATCTACACCAACATTGTTACCTTTGGCAAAACCTAGGTTCTCGGAACTTTCGATAACAATTAAGTTGGGTTGCCTCTTGGCATACTTTTTTAGCATAACGACGCTATTATCTTTGGAGCCATTGTCTACTACAATTACCTGCATACCTTCTTTGGGCTGATCTGCCCTGAAGACAGAGTTCAAACAATCTTCGGTGAGCTTTTCGGTGTTGTAATTGACGATAATAATGGCCAACTCAAATTTGTTTTTTTTCATTTTTTTCCTAATTTGTTGTATAAGTTATCCAAACTGCTTGCGATTATCTTCCAATCGAATTTTTCTTCAACGTGTTTCCTGGTGGCTATGGCAAGCTTATTTGCCAGACTGGGTGATTTTATCACTTTGACCATTAAATCGGCCATTTTCTGTGGAGTATTACCAATTAGGACATGGATTTTATCTTCCACCATGAGTCCTTCGACACCCACCTTGGTGGAGACGATGGGAAGCTGGCTAGCCATAGCGGCCAAGTTCTTGAGCCTGGTTCCTCCTGGACCCTTAATAGTGGACGCAAAGACTGTCGCATCGTGCCAGGCATCTACCAGAGACTTGGAATCGTCTTCCGGCACGGACTTAATAAAAACGTCTTTATCTTTTATATCCAAGATGTCTTTGGGGACATGCTGACCAACAATCCAAAGTTTGGCTCCTTTTACCTTTTTTTGGACCAAGGGGAAGACTTTTTTAATCAGAACATGTGCTGCTTCCACATTTTGCAACCATTTGAAGTTACTAATTTGAAGCACAACCTTCTCTTTGGTGTCCCAGCTGGTTTTCTTTTTAAACAAATCGAGATTGACACCATTGGGAACTATTTCAACGTGCATACCAGGCTCCAATTTGAGCATTTCTTTTTTGTCCGCCTCTGAAACGGCCACCACCTGCGTTGCCCGGCGCCAATAGAAACGTTCAGAGTACTTCATTTTTTCCACATCTATCTGCAGAAGGGGTTTAAGAAACCAGGGGGCAGTTTCGTTGACATAATGTTGATACACCAGGTACTCTATAGTTTGGTCAACCAAGATTATGGGGAGA
>LCJG01000050.1 GCA_000998025.1 Candidatus Collierbacteria bacterium GW2011_GWB1_44_6 | reverse complement strand
TGCAGACAGTGGATGATCTTTATATTGGTGACAATTTTGATTCCGGGGCACTTTGGGCGACAGCAATGTCTTTTATTACTTTGGATATCGGTAATATCGGTTTAATAAAAGAGCTGGTAGGTAGATTGAACAACATAGAAGGAAACAAATTTGCAGGTGGTTATGCAATCCATATGGCTAGCGTGGCTGAAATTCCTGAAATGATATCTGTAGAATTCGCTCTGGGTCAAATACAAATAACTGAACCTGTAAAGTCCGGTAGCAGGCGGATCGTCGCACAGGCAAATTGTCCTTTGAGCAAAGAAATCTCACCTTATTCAATAGCCTCATTTCCAAAGGGTGATCAATTATGGAGTGAAGATGATGCAGAATTATTTGTGGAGATGAAAAATAGACAGGAACGATTGCTGAAAATAGGACAAGAAGAAGGCTTTCCGGCACTAACTCCTGAAAAAACAATTGACACAGGTTTAAAAATCTTGGCTAATCCCTGGGGAGATGTGGGCAGGGTGATGGATAAAAATACCGGAACATATAGATATTATCCAAGCGGACTTCCAAGTAACGTGATGAACTCTCATTTTGTAGGGAATATTGATTCCGCCGGCATTACTTATTATGTCGGCAAATTAACTCCACCGCCAATTGAGGGTAGAGAGTTTGAAACAAAAATCACGCCTGAATACAGATTCGGTCTGAAAAAAATTTGGGAAGAGGCTGGTATAGAAAGAGATAAGTTTAACCGAGAAAGATTGATCCGTAAGCATCCATGGCTGTTTCTGGACCGGAAATACAACATCGACATAATCTATGATTTTGTGGGAGAGGAGGAGAATGAAAGAGAACTTTCAGCCGGCCAAGATACGGTGAATACTGCTAACGAATTGGTACATGCCTTAGAAACCTTGAGCCATAAGGTTTCCTTGAATGCGATTAAGAGGGAAACACTGGATAAACATCTTGATGACCTGAGTGGAGAAGTAGTTTTTAACCAAGTAGAGGAGGATGTTTTGGGTTATGAAGTTTTGAAATACCTAGAAATGAGAAATAAAATAGTGACCGGAGTCGGGAGCGAGGGGTTTAGATTGTCTTGGGATAAGGTGTGGGTAAAAGAGCAGCTGGTTAAATCGGAGGTTCCAACACCAAAATATTTTGTCGCCACTCCAGAAAAACAAGCTAATACACATGAAGTTGAGTTTCCACTTTTTGTTAAAGCGGCAGATGATCATGGCAGTCTCAGTATTACGGATAGTTCTCTGGTCAAAAACCTACAAGAACTGGATAAACAGGTGAAGTGGGTAAAAGAAGAAATCGGAGGGCCGGCTTTGGTGGAAGAATATATTGATGGAAGGGAGCTGGGGGTTACAGTAATCGGTAATGGAGAAAAGATGTTGATTTTACCAATAAAAGAGATTTTGTTTGGCGATGAGTTTGGGGGTAGGCCTAAGGTAGTCACCTATAAAGCTAAATGGGATGTAAGCTCTGTGGATTATTCCGGTACAACTAAGATGAGCTGCCCTGCGGTTCTAACTGAACAGGAAGGTAGGGCAATCGAAGACGCAGTTAGAAAAAGCTGTAAGGCATTGATGGTTCGTGACTATGCGAGGTTTGATATCCGTTTAAAAGACGGTGTTCCTTATGTGATTGACTACAATGCAAACCCCGCCATTGGTTCAAGAGATGCCAGTGGACTACCCGCAAAAGTATTTGGGCTTTCTTATCCGGAATTTATTCAGGCGATTGTGGCTGTTGCACTTAAGAGGTAGGACTCTCATCCGCAGTTTTGATTTTGAGAATGCGGGTGACTGACTGGTCGAGACTTGCCTTGTCTAGAGTTCCGTTTTGATATAAATCAAGTAGTTTTTTGTAAACGATATCTTCTGGTATTCCTTGAATTAAGATCATGTCCTCACCGGCTTTTATGGCTTCGACAGCGGCTTGGTCTTGGGGTAAGCCCACTCCTGACATGGAGAGAGAATCGGTCATAAAAATAAGGTTGCTACCACCAGGTAGGAAGGCCCTGAGACGGGAAATAATTTCGGGGCTGATACTGGCAGGGACGGAAGCGATCTCAGGAATTTTTATATGACCGACCATGAGTAATTTGGCCCCACTGTTGATGGCTTCGACAAAGGGAACTAGATCAAAGTTTTTTATTTCTTCCCAACTATAGTCAAGGACACCAACTTTTTTGTGAGTGTCCGAATCAACCCGACCATGACCTGGGAGATGCTTGATGACACCGAAAGTGCCCTCGCTCTGAAGTGCTTTGAGATACTCGGTGATTTTTTGACCATTGACGGTGGGATCGTCGGCGAAAGAGCGGTTTTCGATAACGGGATTGTTTTGGGTAATGTCGGCAACCGGAGCTAGATCGACGTTGAACCCTAGATCTTTCAGGGTGCGTCCATGCTGTTGGCCCCAGTAGGAAATAGAATTTTCTTCGGCCATTTTTCGTGGAGGCGGTGACCCGTCTTTGATCCTGGCTACTTGCCCGCCTTCCTGATCAATGAGGATCCAAGCGCGAGGATCCTTTCTGTGAATAGCTTGGTTGTTTTCAAAGATTTCTTTTTTGGATAAGCCTTCGAGATTGCCCTTGGAATAGAAAATGTTGCCACAGCTTTTAAGGACATTTAAGGCGGAGCTCGCTTCTTTTCCTTCGAAGCTGCATATCAAAGTCTGTCTGACTTTGTCTTCCAGACTCATTTGGGAGATTTGCTCGACTATTGGATCGACCTCCGGTACTTTTGGCTGGAGATTGAAAAAAGCGGGAGCGTTACCTGCAAAGAAGAGGTTCGAGATGAGAGTGAGAAAAACTACCAGTGGCTGGGGCATGGATATACTATACTAGACTGATTGCCTGGTTTGACGGATTATGATGGTAAAATAGGATAGCTTTGAAGAGAGTCGCGACCTCTGAGCTAGTTGAGAAATCAGCCGGGAGTGCCCGATAAAGCACAAAAGAGTAAAAGAATGGGTGGTACCGTCTATCAAGACCCCTGACTTAAGTTAAGTGTAAACTTGATTTAAGTGAGGGGTTATTTGTTAATGTAAAAAATAAGAGCTTGCTCGTCTTCTCTTCAATAAATGAATTATTGAAGTATCCAGACTGCGCTTCCTCTTATATTCGCTTGTAACTTCGTTACAATGCTTGAATATGAATATAAAAGAAATAATTAAAAAATCGATAGCCGATACGATGAGAACCGATGAGTTTTCGGTCGAGCACCCGGCGGATGACAAGCGTGGGGACTATTCTACAAATGTAGCAATGGTGTATTTCTCAAAGGTTGCCAATACAGCTCAACCGTATTCGAATGACGACAACTTGTATTACCTGAGTAAGCTACAAAATCCAAGAGAGTTGGCTCGGGAGATTGTAGATAAACTGAGCGTGGATGAAAGATTGATGGAGATAATAGAGAAAATGGAAGTGGCTGGGCCAGGATTTATAAATTTTTGGGTTAAGGATGTAGTTTTAATCGAAGGATTGAACGAGATGCTTAGAAATGATGGTCATTGTCTAGACAGTGAGTTTATGAGCGGGAAAAAAGTATTGGTGGAGTATTCCGCGCCGAATATCGCTAAGAGATTTTCGGTGGGACATCTGCGATCCACGATAATCGGGCAGGCATTATTTAATCTTTATAAACATAGCGGGGCGGAAGTTACCAACGATAACCATTTGGGAGACTGGGGTACGCAATTCGGGATGATTATCGCAGCTGTTGAAGAAAAGAACTTGGAGGTTTCCAAAATGACAGTGCCTGAACTAGAAACTTTGTATGTGAATTTTAATAAACGGATTGAGGAAAATCCTGATCTAAAAGAAAAAGCACGGGAAGCGTTTGTGCGACTGGAAAAAGGAGACGGCGCGGCGAGAAAAATCTGGCAAGAATGCATCGCAGTATCGATGAAAGAGTTTGACAAAATTTTTGAGAAGTTAGATGTAACTTTTGAGCATGAATATGGAGAAAGTGTTTATGAAAAGATGATGCCCGCAATAATTGAGGAAGCTTTGGAAACAGGTGTGGCCGTAAAGGGTGAAAGGGATGCGCTGATTGTGAAATTTGAAAGAGACGGAAAAGAATATATGCCACCAGCAATGCTTTTGAAATCAGACGGAACAACGACTTACTTTACTAGAGATATGGCGACTGTCAGGAAAAGACTAGATGACGCAGATCTTAAGTCGGACTTGTATATCTATGAAGTCGGGGCGGAACAGACGTTGCATTTTAAACAAGTTTTTGAAGCTTGTAAATTGCTTTGGGAAGATGCCAAAAAAGTGGAGTTCAAACATGTGGCTCACGGACTGATGACTTTCGGGGGAGAAAAAATGAGTACCAGAAAGGGGACAAATATAAAGCTGGATGATCTAATTTTCCGGGCGGGAGAAGAGGCTAAGAGAATGGCTAAAGACGATGTATCGGTGGCAGTTGCCGACAAAATCGGTTTGGGAGCGATGAAATATAACGAGCTAAAGAGATCTCCTGAATCAAGCTATGACTTTAAATGGGAAGAGGCGCTCAGCATGGAAGGAAATAGTGGGCCATATTTGCAGTATGTGTATGTGAGGACGAGAGGGATACTTGAGAAAGCTGGTCTTGGTGGTGTGAGATCCCTCCACTACGGTCGGGATGACGAGACAGTGGTGAATGAGGATGAAAGAAATTTGGCAAGATGGCTGATACTGCGATTTGGGGAAGGGGAGGTTGCGGAAAGTGCTGCGAGAAACTATGCTCCGCATCTAGTTTGCCAGGCTTTGTTTGAACTAGCTCAGAGGTTTAACGGATTTTATGACAGAAATAGGGTGGTTGGGGTGGAGGAGCAGGATCTGAGACTACTTCTGGTATCCGTGACAGGGTTGGCTATAAAGAGTGGGTTGGAAATATTGGGGATTGGGACGGTGGAGAAGATGTAGGATGAGAGAAAACAAAAACCGCACCCTAAGAGGGTGCGGGGTAATCTAGATAAAGAATTTATTTCAACTGTTTGACTATTTTGAGGATGGAGTTGCAAACGAATGGGCTATCTCCGAGATCCCCGACAACGGCTACAATGACAAACTCCGTCTTGGAAATTTTGAGAATGCTGGCGAAGCCGACTCTTTGTCGGACTGGTTCGCCTGACTCAAAATTTTCCAAGGACATGGCCGTCAAACGACAAGCTTGAGATACGAGATCGTAGATATTGCTTTCGACGATGGCGGGGGTCCGGAGGGACTTGTAAAAGAGGGAAAAGCCTTCGGTCACGCAGACCTGATCTGTAACTTTGACTCGAGTGATCTTGACATAAGGGGTATAGCGTCCTTTGGGGAAATAATTGCCCCCAAGAACGGATATGGTAGCTGCTAAGGTAGCACGAAGATCGAGAATGTTCACGGTGCCTCCAAAAAGTTGATTTGTTAAAGTATTTACGCCCTATAGTTTACCATATGAAGAAACCAAGTGAAATGATAGAATTGAAGCTATGGCAAGCAGACTGGAAGAGATCCTAAAAGATAGAGAAAAAAAGATTGAGAACCTGAGACTAATGGGGTTCGATTTATACCCGGCCAGATCGGTGAAGGAGGCAGAGAACCGGGAAGTGGTGGAAAACTTTGAGAAATATGACGGTAAAATATTGACCTTGGCTGGAAGGATAATGGCCTGGAGAGAGCACGGGAAACTCACCTTTGCCCAGCTGGATATCGGGGACATCATTCAGGCGACAGGGAAGGTTGTAAAAACGAGGACCGGAGAGGTATCTTTGGAAGTGACGGAAATTAAAATTCTGGCAAAAGCAAGATTGCCCTTGCCAGAGAAATGGGTGGGGATTACCGATCCGGACGAGGCATTTCGTAAAAGATATTTGGATCTCCTAATGAATCCGGAGAAGATGAGAAGGTTTGAAAGGAAGGCAAAATTTTGGGAAGTGACCAGAAAATTTTTGAACGATAAGGGATTTATGGAAGTGGAGACACCGGTACTGGAAAGTGTCACGGGTGGAGCAGACGCAAAACCATTTGTAACACATATGAATGCCATCGATCAGGATTTTTATTTGAGAATTTCAACAGAGCTTTATCAAAAAAGATTGATTGGAGCTGGTTTTGAAAAGATATATACCATCGGACCAAACTTCCGAAATGAAGGCATGGATGATGAACATCTACCTGAGTATTATCAATGCGAATGGTACTGGGCTTACGCTGATTACAAGGACAATATGGAGCTGGTGAAAGAACTATATCGTTATGTGGCGAAAGAAGTCTATGGAAAAACGAAGTTTGTGAGTAGGGGGATGGAATATGATCTGGCTGATGAATGGAAAGAAATAGACTATGTGGAAATAATCAAAGAAAAGCTGGGTATAGATATTTTTAAATCTACCGATGAGGAAATGCTCAAAATAATAAAATCTAAGGGAGTGGTG
>LCJG01000049.1 GCA_000998025.1 Candidatus Collierbacteria bacterium GW2011_GWB1_44_6 | reverse complement strand
TCGGCTTCTTTATAGTTCTGTAGGAGTGTCATTTCGCTTCTGCGTTTTCCCACAGCCAAGAAAAGTGAGGCTGCAATCACCGTCATCAGAAACCACACATCCATATGTGCAGAGATCGTAAAAGCGCCGGCATAAACTCTAATTAAATATCCAGAGGCAATCACAATGACATCGATAATTGGGATTTTCTTCAAATAACTCGAGTAGAAAATTTGCAAAACCAAATAAACCAATCCGCTTAAAAATAAGAAGTAATTAATCACCATTGCCCAGACTAATCCAGTCACTACGGCTACCAATAGACAAAAAATTGCAAAGGGTACAGGGAATTCTCCTGAGGCGATCGGTCTATTTTTCTTATATGGGTGTTTCCGGTCTGCTTCTACATCAAGTAGATCGTTGAAAATATAGGTAGCGCTGCTAAAAAGTGTAAAAATAAAAAAAGCCTGGAAGACTCTCCCAAAGGCCCCTTCTTGAAAAAGAAATCCCGAAAATATCAGGGCCGCGAACAAAGCCAGATTTTTTACCCATTGCCTTGGGCGGACCGTCTTGAGTAGTGCCAGGAATATTGCCATAGTACGAAAACCAACATTAGTATTACCAATCCTATCATGATAAAGAGCTTACTTCTAGCCTCAAACTTGACCGCAGCAACTCCCAGTAGTGCTGTTACAAGCCAGTAAAATAAGGCAATCCGTCTTTTCCCCCAACCCATACTTAACAATTTGTGATGCAAATGCTCCTTATCTCCCCAAACCGGTGATTTGCCGGAGATGATTCTTTTTACGACCAAATACCCAAAATCAATTAGCGGCACTCCCAAAACTACCAATACTGTTCCCACTTTAGCAGTTGCCAGAATTGAAATAACTCCAAGCAATAAACCGGCGAGCGATGTTGCCGAGTAACCAGGCATTATTTTTTGAGGATAAAAATGAAATACTGTTAGTCCCGCAAAAGCCCCTGCCAAAGCAAAGGCGAGTGTCGTCACAGGCCACTGTGTAATATCGGCGCTGTATGTCAGTGAAATAAGTCCCAAAGTAATAGCTGATATGGTCACAACTCCACTAATTTGACCATCAACCCCGGATGACCAGTTTATGGCATTCATCAGGATTGGAATCCAGAGAAGGGCAAAGAGGTCTGCCAGGACCCATATTTCATGATTTTTACCGAAGAGATCAAAAACAATTCTGGGCTGAGACAAATCTATAATTCCACCAAAAGGATTCGACACAAAAGATATTCCAATACCTGATGAAACAACAATTCCAACTGCCAAGAAATTTATCAGCAGCCTTAAATAAGGATTCATTCCTCGGATATCATCCACAACTCCGGCAATTACAATAAACGCTGCCGCCATCGATATAGCTACTAAGTGTCTATCAAAATCCATCAAAAAAGCAAGTGTCGAAAATACAGCTAGAAAAATTGATACTCCCCCACCTTTTGGCACCGGAGTTTTGTGAATATGCGCAGGGTGTGGAGTTTTTTTGGGGTCAACGACAAGACCTAGTTTGGTAAATGTCCAGATTACTACTGGGGTCGCTAATAGACTAATTATGAGTGAAATAACAAAAGGATAACTAGTTATCGCAGAGTTCATAACCCTATAACTATCTGAATAACTCTAACAAACCCTGCCGCAAGCAACATCACGGCCACCACCCCACCAGTCATCACGGTAATCTCGACAGGAACATCTTCCTTTGCTGCCCATTTAGCTACCCCTCTGATTATTATTAACAGCACAGCAGCCCCGCCAACAATACCTGCCAAAACAACCTTGCTTGTCAATTGTTGTTCTCCTGAAGGAAGTGAATAAAACCATGGAATTTGTGGTGGTAAGGATTTCCAAATCCAGGTCAAGACCACCCCCATCATCAATACAACTGCTTCTCCAACAATAAATAATTTTCGTACAGTCTTGTTGCTTTTCATTATGCCTTTTTGCTTGTGACTCTGTATTCCATATATCTTCCCATCATCAATCTTGTGTGGGCGTCAAGCCCTGGCAATGCAGAGAAGAAAAACCCCACCACTGGGAGCAATATGAATTCAAATGGAGCCAAAATTTTCCTCCAAAGAGGCTGATTTTTCACCTTTGGTCTTGCTTTAAGATCAATCAAAATCATTGCCAACAAACTAATAAGAGACAAGGTCATAATCGCTGACGATACCTGAGGTAAAGTTTTTCCAATGACCGTTCTCGAGAAAGTTGGGTTTAAAAGTGGAGGTATGTTTGCCCCAACTGTAATGATAAACCAGTTAACTGGCCACATAAAATGGTCCTCAATTACCTTAAACACCCTAATCGTTTTATCCCAAAAGGGTGCCTTATCATCTAGAATATACCTTTTTATAATGTAGGCATCATCACTAGCTCCCCAAGCCCACCTTTTTACTTGTTCATAAGTATTGGTGTATGTACTCCAGAAACCCTCCGCCTCCGCTGCGTCAGCAGAAACGGAGATAAAAATCGGTTCAACTTCGACTTCTCCTGCCGTCGCAAAATAAGTTTTAAAGAATATACGATAATCCTCGGGAATTACGTCAGTGTCCCAATAGTTGATCTCGTCCATTAATCTCAAGCTTAATGTGTATGTGGAAAAATTCATCAACCTGTCTGGCCTGGAGAGTTGTGCCATATTTATCACGCTACTCATCCTATTAAATACCCGCATAGGCCAAGGAATTCTCTCGATATTGTTATAAAAAACTACGGCACCTTGCCATATTTTCCTATATCTATTGGGATCATCCAAAAAATTATATGTCAAGGCCGCCAAATGATTAGGGTGGAGAGCCACATCACAATCCACAGAGGAAATGGTCATATTATCTATATTCCATTCTCGATGCTTTTCCAGTATTTTTTTAAATTCCTTCCCGGACCAGGAGGCATTACTTGACTTACCCACAACTTCTCCCTCCAGGTTTGCAGGATGATAAGTAAAATAAAGACCCGCAAAAACATCCTTGAACCTATTAGTAAGCATCAATTCTCTCTCGGCATTTATTTCAGAACCAGCTCTCTCTTCAAATCCAATTATCGGAATGATTTGTTTGGATCCGATAGTCTGTTTTTGTAGAGCTTCGAGAGTTCGTTCGAGGATTCCACCCGGCTCCTTATAGGTAGGAAGAACAATTACGTGTTTGACTTCTTTCCAGTCTGCAAAACCAAAGACATCACCCATCCAATCGTATTTTTCCCATGCCTTTATTCGGTAATAAGACATCACGCCCGCCCAAGCCAATGTAGTAGAACGGTATAGCCAGTAGACGTTAAAAGCGATAATAAAGTAAGCCACACCAATGGGCCAGAATATCGAGCCCCAAACAGGGAACAGAATAAAAGTCCAGCTTGTGAATCCAGGTAGGATCTCCAAAGCTCTCTGGCTCGCCTCCGGATATTTTCTAATTAGATGTCTAAGGAATACAAACATTTTGCGTTTTCAGTTGTTGAATTAGCTAATTTTTCTATGGTGGTACCAAGCATCTTGGCCACAAACTCTGCTGTTATTTTAACATTTGCTGGGGTGTTCACCGTACCCCGTAGCGGTTCTGGAGGCAAATACGGGCTGTCTGTTTCCAGCAGTAGCCTGTTTTCAGGCACCTTTACTAGTAGTTCTCTTAAATTTACAGCTGATTTATAAGTGATATTTCCACAAAAACTAATGTAAAAACCCAATCTAAGCACGGTTTCAAGGAAGTCCTGTGTTCCGGCAAAACAATGGAACTGGCCTCTCGGAATTGCTTTCATAGCCATCAACTCGCTTTTCATTTCCTCCTCTGCGTTCCGCATATGAATTGCAACTGGCAAATCAGATTCCATTGCCAACTCCACTTGTTCTCGAAAAAGATCAACCTGCTCCTTTATTGTTACCTTCTCCTTATCTTGATAAAAGTCCAGCCCTATTTCTCCTATTCCTACCACTCTACTAGAACTCTCTATAATTTTCCTTAACTCCTCCACCTTTTTACCCTTTGACAACTCTCCTGGGTGGATTCCCGCCAAACAAAACTGTTTGTATTTTTCGGCAATCTGTAGTGCATTTTTTGCATCCTCAACACTCGTCGAAGGAATTATTACCTTCCTGACCTTGGCCGTATTAGCTTTTTGTAAGACCTCTTCGATGTTGTTAAAAATTGGATCTGTCAGATGACAGTGGGTGTCAACCAACATGTTTTTCAATTCTTTGAAATAGGTTCTCTCCTCGTTTAATTACTTCCCCGGCAAACATCACCCGGAGCTTGTCTGAAGTCTCAGGCATAAAAGGCGCCAAATCCACCGCTATTTTCCTAATAATTATCACTAAGTTTGCCAATGCAAATCGCTGGTCTTCGCCTGTCAATTTCCAAACCTCTCTTTGATTTATCAAAGTATCCGCCCTCTTAACGTCTTCCCAAATAAACTTCATAGCCTCGTCAAATCGGAATTCCTTTAATTTATTTATCACTTCTTCTCGAATCCCCAGCTTCTGTTCCGGTACTTTCAGACCTATCTTTTCCGCCATGGTCGCTACTCTAGCAGCCAAATTGCCGATTCCATTGGCCAGATTTCCTTGATAAGCTTCTTCAAATCGATCCACTGTCACGTCCGAGTCTTCAAAAACAGACACCTCGGCCAAAAGAAAATATCTCAAAGCATCGGTACTATATTTTTCCGTCCATTCGATTGGATTAATCACATTCCCTAAACTCTTACTGATTTTTTTCCCTTCCGAGGTCAAGAACCCTCCGACAAAAATCTGTCTTGATGTCGGTAACCCCGCGGACATCAGCATCGCCTGCCACATAGCCGTCTGTTGTCTCAGATTATCTTTTCCACAAACTTGAATCCCCGGCCAAAAACCATCAAATCTTTCCTGAGTTTCCGGCCACCCCAGTGCCGAAATATAATTGACCAGTGCATCGAACCATACATACATTATTTGAGAGGGGTCTCCTGGCACTTCTACGCCCCAGGGCATTTTTGCCTTAACTCTGGAAACACTAAAGTCCTGAAGTCCACCTTGAACAAAAATTTTCATTTCGTTCTGGCGGAAATCGGGTATCACAAAATTTGGGTGAGATTCGTATAGATCCAGCAACTTCTGTTGGTAATTAGAAAATCTAAAGAAATAATTTTCCTCTTCTATATTCTCCAATTCCTGAGTCGGATGCAGAGGGCATTTACCGTTAATAAGCTCAGAATCTGTTTTTTCCAGTTCGCAGCCCACACAATACTTTATTTTGTATATTTTTTTGTAAATATCGCCTTTGGACTCGCAAAGCTTCCAAAATTCTTGAGCCGCCACCAAATGGTGTTCGTCTGTGGTTCTGATGAAGTTGTTGTATGACAAATTCAGTCCTCTTTTTAGCCTCCCAAACCTCTCCGCATATTCGTCACAGTAGGCCTTTGGTTCTTTCCCGGCCTCAACAGCTTTTTGATATATCTTTTGTCCGTGTTCATCTGTTCCCGTATTAAAGAAAACTTCGTCTCCCATGGCTCGATGTAGCCTGGCCAATACATCTGCTCGGATTATCTCCATTGCAAAACCAATATGCGGCTCGGCATTCACGTAAGGCAGAGTAGTGGTGATGTAAAACTTTCCCATGCCCCATTTTACCCTACTTAAAGATTCTTTTTATCCCTCCAGTGATCTTATCCGTCCAATCATTGGCCCACTCCTCAGCCTTGATTCTTTTAATTATCTCTTGCCAACCTTCATTTCCGAGGCTTTCTGCCACTGTTGCTATCGTGGCCGAGCTCACCTTGATATTGTTTTTTATGTCTTCATAGCTTCTTCCTTTATCCAGATAAAGCGCAATCCCCAGCCTTTTCAACAAAGCCATTCTCTCTGCCTCAGTCAACAAATCATTCAAGATCATTTGTATCTCTTCGGGTGAGCCTGTTTCCGCCAGCACCTGATACATCATTTGACCCAGTTGTTTTTCTAGCGTCTTGTTAATTGGGTTTTGTGAAAGTTGCATATCCTGTCCAAAATAATAACTTTAATTAATCAAATCATACACCAAT
>LCJG01000048.1 GCA_000998025.1 Candidatus Collierbacteria bacterium GW2011_GWB1_44_6 | reverse complement strand
TATCTCTGTTTTTTCCAAGATAGAGGCTATAGTTGAAAACGACTTTGGATCACTGGCGGTAATTTCTACGCTCGCCGGTAAGATGTCCGCTGTAACAATCCCCCAGTCTGTGACGGTGCCCAAAAGAATTGGATCGTTGCCGACGCTTTTTTTGTATATTTCCAGAGCATCTTGTTTGCTGATATAAACAGCGTTTTTGACACCTTGGGTGGAGGTGAGGTTACTGATAAGCCCGGCAACCTGGTCGGTAGTATGGCCGTCTTTGAGATAGGCAATAATCTGGGGCTTGGTTTCAAAATTCAATAAAATAGTGCTGGATGCGAGCGTAACCAGGCTAAAGATACCTACCACAAATAAGGTAATTGAGACTACAAAAACTGCAGCTAAAGCCTGAAACGGAGTTCGGCGGATGTTTTTGAGTGCGGTGTTCATGATGATTTTATTTTACGCTTTGTCTCTGTGGAATTTATTTTATGGATTCCTGCCTTCGCAGGAATGACAGAATAGGAACTGGCTTTTTTGGTTTCGGATTTGGGGGGCTTGCCGTCAGCGTCTGAAACAATCTTACCTTTTTCGAGATGAATATTACGATCCGGGTTGAGTCCAATTAGAGTTACATCATGGGTCGCCATAATGACGGTGGTACCATCCGAATTGATTTTTTGTAGAAGTTTGAAAATTTCGATGGAGGTTTCTTTGTCCAAGTTTCCGGTGGGTTCATCAGCAAAGAGAATAGGTGGGTCACAAGCAATGGCTCTGGCAATTGCGGCGCGCTGGACTTCCCCGCCAGAGAGCTGACCCGGGAAAAGATACTCTTTCCCGGGTATGCCAACCATCTCCAACAAACGGGAAGTTTTTTCACGAATCTTTTTTCCTGAGTAGCCACCTATCTCCAAAGCTAAAGCGATATTTTCGCCAACGGTTTTGTCTAAAATAATTTTGTAGTCTTGAAAAATAAAGCCGATTTTCCGGCGTATCAAAGGAATGTTTTTTGTTTTTGTTTTGTTTAAGTCTTCCCCATCAATGACAACCTTACCCTTGGAGGGTAGAAGATCCCTAATTAGAAGTCTACCGAGGGTGGTCTTCCCCGCTCCGGATTTTCCGGTGATGATGACAAATTCTCCCGGTGAGACTGAAAAATTAATATCATCCAATACTACATCACCGTTGGGAAAAGACTTGGTGACATGGGAAAAATCGATCAAAGTATTCTATTTAAATTATTAATGACGAATAAATTTCTATGGTGGAGTGAGATCCCTCCACTTCGGTCGGGATGACAGTTATTTAGGAAGGGGCATGTTTAGGTTTTCGACCTTGACTCGGCCAACATCCATTAGCCATCCGGCTTTTTGTCCCTTGAAGGTTTCACCCCAAACAGTGACCTGATGCCCTACGAGTGTGTCCAGGTCGATAACTGAGCTGGTCATGTAGACTGTTTGAGAAAGACCGCCCGGCCGAACTAATTTATGAGTACCTTCTCCGCTCAGACCACCTTTGTCCAAAACACCGGTGGCGGTTGTGTTGAAAGCCTTTTCGTCGGGAGAACCGTAGATATCACCGACTTTGACAGTATCAGAGACCTCAGCTTGAATATTTTTTATGTCTCCACTCCCTACGAGCTTGCCGGAAGCTCTAGTCTTTAGGGTAGCACCGGTAAAAAATCCGGCCACGGCGACAACGAGAAAAAGAGTAACAATAAGGAGGTTGGATTTGTTCGACATATGTTTATTATTATTTTTTGAAAGAGGAATGGCCGACGGCTCGATTGCCGGCTTATTTGCGCCATCCAGTTTGTCAAGATCAATCGTCTTTATTTCCATGTATCTAGTTTATCAAATAAATTGGAATTTATTATATGGATTCCGGGTCACCTGCCTGGTGGAGCGTAGAGAGGTAGACAGCTTGAGGAATGTGGCCTATAATCGCAAAGTAAACTAAAAACATATTTAGGAGGCGGATGATGGACATGGTGAGACGTGTCGTCAGAAGGACGATATATTGTGAAGCTTGCGGTGGGTCCGCCGGTCTGGAAGAGGAAAAGTGCCCGTATTGTGGCTCTTTTTTTGAATCTTTCGAAAAAGACCCGAACAAGCTCCCAAGTGCCAAGGATCATAAAAATGCGAGGGAAGATGCCAAGCGCATTAAGTTGTTTATTGACTCGTTTTTGAGTTTTCGCGGATTTTGGCCGGTTGATATCGACGAATTGAGTCAGACCATTAAGGAACTGACAAACCACAGATATCCCTTTACAGATTATGCTCGCGAGCTATTAATGCTTACTTTTCATTTTCGACTCATCTGTACTGATAATAGTAAAGAAAAGAGAGAAACATATCTGGAGATATTAAAGAAGCTGGAAGCAATTTATACCAGTCTCACGACGTAGCCCCGCCAAGAGCGGGGTTTTTTGTGGCTTGGATAATTTAGGAAGCGAAGAATTTGAGCTCTGACTCAATGAAGCCATCTAAGTTGCCATCGAGGACAGAGTCGGGGTTGGTCTCTTCGTAATCGGTTCGAAGATCTTTGACCAGTTTATAAGGATGAAGTACGTAGGACCGAATTTGATGGCCCCAGCTAGCGATCGTGGCCCCACCTTTTATCTTGCTGAGTTCTTCCTGTCTTTTATTTTCCTGAATTTCCCAGAGCTTGGACTTGAGTATTTGCATGGCGATTTTTCTATTGGCGTCCTGATACCGCTGAGTCTGACACTCAACAACTATCCCCGTAGGGAGATGTTTGATACGCACGGCCGTGCTGACCTTATTGACGTTTTGACCACCGGCTCCACTGGAGCGACTGGCTTCAAATTCGATGTCTTCGTCACGAATTTCGATTTCACTATTTTCCGGAAGCAGAGGGGTGACCTCAACCCCGGCAAATGAAGTTTGACGTAGCTTATCTGCGTTAAAAGGAGATTGGCGAACCAAACGATGCGTACCCTTTTCGTTTTTTAGATAACCAAAGGCGAAGCGACCGTGAACAATGTAAGTAACAGACTTGATCCCCACTTCTTCTCCCGGTGAGTATTCCGTGGTTTCGATAGACCAGCCGCGTTTTTCAAAATAACGGGAGTACATCCGGCTGAGCATGGCGGCCCAGTCCATGGCTTCTGTACCTCCCTGACCAGCTTTGATGGAGATGACCGCATCAGAAGAATCGTAGTCTCCCGAAAGAAAGGTAATTAGCTCCGTCTTTTCCACATTTTTTTGTAAAGATTGATAGAGAATTTCGATTTCCTTATCCAGACTCTCGTCTTCCGTGTCTTTGGCCATGACCAATAGCTCTTGGAGAGCTTTTAGGTCCGAAGTCAATTTTTCTATGGTGGCCAGACTATCCCGGACTCCGGCAAGACTGGACATGACTTGCTTGGCCGTATCCTCATTGGACCAAAGGTTTGGGTCACTTGATTCTAGTGTCAAGCGATGCAGGTCGGAACGAAGAGAATCAAGATCGAGTTTCTTGATGATGTCCAAAATGCGATTTTCCAGTTCAGGAAGGTTTAGTTGTGTTTCAATAGCCATATATGGATTTTAACCTAATTAACTAAATCAAAGCCCTCAATTGAGACCAGAAAAATCTGATCGTGGCGAGACTGAATATTAATCTCTAACTTGTAGTGGCTGACGATGTCCCTTACCACAGCCAAACCGATCCCTTGACCCCCTGACCCTTTGGATTTTTCAGATCTGTAAAACCGCCTAACCATCTTGTTTAAAGAACCTCTTTCTATTTTCTCGGCTAGATTCTCAACCTGGAGATATCCTTTGTGATTGACTTCTCCGGTTCTAACGATAATCTTACTATTTCTATGGCCATGTTTAAGAGCGTTGACTAATAAATTGGTTACCACCACTTTCCAGTGATCTTTTTGGATTAAGAACCTTTTTTTTGTTTCGGAATTGAAACTAATCTGAGATTTATTTTTTGTGGATTCTTCTTGAAGTTCTTTAATTATTTTTTTGGTATGTGAAACGATATTGGTGGGGGTAATTGTCGACTTTTGGATGTTGGCTAGGGTCAATAAACTATGAATGAGATCTCCAAAACCTATCAGTTCTTTCTTGATTTGGTTGATCGAAGAAAGAGACTTTTTTATATTTTTGTTCTTTAGATCTTCCTCTATCACCTCCAGAGAAAGTATGGAACGCGCCAAGGGTGTCTTAAGTTCGTGTGAAGCGTTGGATACAAATTCTTTTTGTTTTTCTACCCCTTCTTCGATGCGTTCGAGCATTTCATTGAAGCTCTCTGAAAGACGGACAATTTCATCTTTCGGATTGCCTCGGATTTTTATTCTTTTTGACAGATTACCGACCCCCACTTTTGACATGTGCGAGAGAATGTCCTCCAAGGGTTTAAATGATTTACCGACCATCCACCTTGTAAGTAGCCAGCCGAGAATAAGGCTAACCGGCAGGATGAGGGCAAGTAAACTGAAGGATAAAACCATCATTTGATTACCCATATTTACATCGGTGCTTAGGATAAGGTAACCACTAAACTCTTGATTGGATAATAGTGGATAAATTATCTCCAGGTAGGTACGGTTTTCATAAAGTTTTTTTAAATTAAACGTTGGCTTGTTCGAACCACGGACTGCGTCCAGCTGATCTGGTTCAACGAAAGTGGTCCCCTGGTTTGCATCTAATCGGCCCCGATAGACCCCATAAGAACCGATGATATTCCCTGACCGATCAAGAACCAGCGAGGAAAGACCTTCGTCTCGTAGATAAGCGGACAAAGTCTTTCCCAGGCTGTCTTTACGAAAGAATATTTCTTGATTATCGATAATTAGATGTTTTTCGAACACCTCGGAGGACTCCCTGATCAAGAATTTCTCTATGTTTACTAAATTGAGACTATAGTAAGCGAGAGAGAAAACCACACCACTCCCTATAAGTGAAACCGCCAGAATAAGAGAGAACAGGATGGCAACTCTTGATCTGAAAGTTAACCGTCGCATATTGAATAGCCCTTTCCTTTGATGGTCTTTATTAAATCAAAGTGAAATTTGTGATCAATTTTTTTTCTCAGATAGCTGACATAAACGTCCACTATGTTGGAAGCAACATCTGATTCTTCGTCCCAAACATGTGAGAGTAGTTCATCACGTTCCACGGTTTTTTCTTGGTGACGAATGAGATACTCTAAGACAGAAAACTCTTTGACTGATAGCTTTATTTCCGAATCATTCACCATCACCTGACGCTTTTGAATATCAACAACCAGTTCTTTATATCGAAATATTTCCGGCACCAATTCTGGCTTACGCCTTACAAGAGCTCTTATTCTTGCCAACAGTTCACGCATTTCAAAGGGTTTTGTTAAATAATCATCAGCTCCAGAATCTAAACCATTTTCGATATCCTCTATCATGCTTTTGGCGGTCAGCATTAATATGGGGCATAACAATTTTTCCTCCCTGAGGTCACGGCAAAGGTCTGTCCCTTTTCCGTCCGGTAGCATCCAGTCCAATATTATTAAATCGTAATCTTCGACAAAGGCTTTTTCCCAGCCTTCGTTTTTTGTGAAAGCTTGGTCGACGCCGTAACCAACTCCCTTTAGCAAAGTAGTGAGTGACTCAGCGATTGATTTATCATCTTCTATTAGCAGTAAGCGCATTTAACTGTATTATATCTTTCAGACTCTGAACTTAGCCATTTTATTAAGGAAAGAATTGGGATGCCTATCGTGAAACATTTGACTGAGATCTGCCCCACAAGTAAAGACGTCCCCGCCACTATGCTGACTTCTATAGTCGGTAACGTCGTAACTGCCACCATCGATAACGATAATACATCTCCCAGCAAGTGGGTCCGGTGGTGCATCTGTTGGCTGAGGGGGAAGACTGTCCACAGGCTGAGGAGCAGGCTGTTCGGTGGGGACTACAGCCTCAGCAGCCTGTGGCGGAGGACTGTCCGGGGTGGGATCGGGAACGCTCGTGGGTGTGGAGATTTTTTTGGGAGAAAGTTTAGGTTTTTGTGAAATGGCAGTGTTTGTTGGGGATGGTTTTTCTATTTCCGGTATTTGAGTTAATATTGCCGATTGCTGTGGCGACAATAAAGCAAGGACCGGCTGACCATACAGGACCAAGAAAACGGTGAATAGATTGAGTATGGCAACTGCTACCAAAGTGCTTAAAGTTTTCATTTGAAATTAAAATCTTCAAAAATAATATGCTTGTTCCCGATGCCCATTTTCCCGAATTGGTCAGCCAGAGAAGTCATCATGGAGA
>LCJG01000047.1 GCA_000998025.1 Candidatus Collierbacteria bacterium GW2011_GWB1_44_6 | reverse complement strand
CCGGTGAAGGAAAAACCCTTTCAGCTATCCCCGCCATGGTGCTCAACTCTCTTACGGGAGAAGGTTCTCATCTCGTTACCGTGAACGACTATCTGGCCAGACGGGACGCGGGCTGGATGGGTCCGCTTTATCATTTTTTAGGTTTGTCTGTCGGCTGTATATTTTCCGGACAAGGAGATTTACCTGCCGTGATTTACGATCCCGACTATGTTGATTCTTCCCATACAGACCAACGACTTCGACATCTGCGACCTATCACTAGACAGGAAGCTTACCGATGTGACATCACTTATGGCACCAATAACGAGTTTGGGTTTGATTACCTCAGAGATAATATGGCTCGTTCGCCCGAGAATCTGTCTCAGAGACCTCATCACTTTGCCATTGTCGACGAGGTCGACTCTATTCTCATCGATGAAGCCCGCACTCCACTTATCATTTCTGCCCCAGATTCTGACGCCACTGATCAATATTTCCGTTTTGCCGAATTAATCAAAGGTCTTTCTGGAGATACCGATTTCGAAGTCGATGAAAAACAAAGAACCGCGAACCTCACAGACCATGGGCTCAGAAAACTTGAAAAAATATTAAATGTCGAAAACTTATACCAACAAGACTATCAAACTCTTCATCATCTGGAACAGGCACTCAAAGCCCAAACTCTCTTTACAAAAGACAAGGACTACATCGTCAAGGACGATGAGGTCATTATCGTCGACGATCACACCGGGCGCCTCATGTACGGTCGTCGTTATTCCGACGGGTTGCATCAGGCCATAGAAGCCAAAGAGGGAGTCAAAATTCAGCAAGAATCCAGAACGCTGGCTACTATCTCCCTGCAGAATTACTTCCGTCTCTACAAGAAGCTAGCTGGTATGACGGGTACCGCTGCCACGGAAGCCGAAGAGTTCAAAAAGATCTACAACCTTGACGTCATTATTATCCCCACGAATCGTGAAAATGTCAGACAGGATTTTACCGACATTGTCTACAAGTCGCAGCGGGCAAAATATTCAGCTATTATTGCTGAAATTCAAGAACTCCATGAGAAAGGTCAGCCTATCCTCATTGGCACCAAGTCCATTGAGCAAAACGATATTGTTGGCCAATACCTCAAGAAAAAACGCATTCCTCATCAAATACTTAACGCCAAGAATCACGAGAACGAAGCCATGATTATTTCCGAAGCAGGTCGACTCGGTGCTGTTACCGTAGCTACCAACATAGCTGGCCGCGGAGTTGATATTGTTCTGGGGGGAGACCCTACCGGCAGGGACCTCAAGGAATGGAAAAATGAGGCTGAAGCCGTCAAAAAGAGTGGAGGACTCCATATCATTGGTGCTGTCCGCCACGAATCCCGCCGAATAGATAATCAGCTTAGGGGCCGCTCTGGTCGTCAGGGTGACCCGGGTTCTTCACGCTTCTACATTTCTTTGGAAGATGATATTATGCGTATCTTTGGCGGAGATCAGGTGGGGCGTCTGATGGACTTTCTCAAAGTTCCAGACGATCAGCCCTTGGAAGCCGGCATGGTGAACAAAGCCATTGAAACCGCCCAGTCCAAAGTTGAATCTTTTTACTTTGATCAAAGAAAACATTTGGTTGAGTATGACGATGTCATGAACAAACAGCGACAAATATTCTATACCAGACGTCGTAATTTACTTGCAGGTGAAACAGCTCTCCTCACTTCACAGATTGACTCAGCCCTAGAAAAAGAAATTGATTATCTATCCGGTATTTATGCGGCTTCAGGAATAAATAAAACAGAAGCAGATCAAATCACAAAAGATTTTCAGAGCATTCTGCCCTTAGATCCAAGCTCAGCTAACTCAGTCGAAAAAAATTTGCCTGGCAAAACAAGTGATGAGGTAAAAGAAATGCTTGGACATATTATTGCTCAAGCCAGATCCGCCCAGGTCAAACGTTTTGGTGTAGAAGTTCTAGCTCAGGTAGAGCGTTTTGTTATCCTAGACACTTTTGACGAACTCTGGATGAGTCATCTCGACGCTATCGACAATCTCCGTGATGGCATTGGCCTTCGTGGTTATGCTCAAAAAGATCCACTGGTTGAGTACAAGCAAGAGTCATTCTCTATGTTTGAAAGTTTACTCTCAAGAATCGACTCCACCATCGCACACCGCATATTTAGAGTCCAAGTCAATGTTCCTCAACCCGTTGCCAGAAGAACTATTGAAACTTCCTCGGAAAATGTCGACAAACCCAAAAAAGTTTCAGCCTCGCCTACTAAGTCGAACAAACTCGGACGCAATGACCCGTGCTGGTGCGGCAGCGGCAAAAAATGGAAAGCTTGTCACTATCCCCAAACTGATTAATAGGCTCAGATTTCTGAGAGACCCCTACTCACTTGACTGTCCAACATGTATAATAAGCTATGGGACAAAAAGAACAAGGAACCGATCGTCCGGTTAGTGCTCATGATCTTCTATACTGTAGGGAGTCTCCTAATTATAAAGATTTTGGACTTACCAGGGAGACTTACCTCCTCATTGTGAGAGACCCGAAGAAAAATCGAGAGGCGGTTTTGGATATCCTTCGAGAATACAAAGATAACTTCGCCTACGAGGACCGTCTTGATTCTGTTATAGGTCCATATACAGAACACTACTCTGTCGAGCCTTACATTTCTTGTTGGTTCAGCCGTGAGAAGCTGGAAGAAATGGTAAAACTCTCCTCTTCATTGGTTGAAGGAGACATCACTTCTGAGAACGTTCATGCCGCCTCGACCCTTATGGCGTCATACTACGACTATCTTAGAAAAAATTTCGAAATCGAAGTTGGGATCATTATCGACACGAAAGAAAATACCAAGAAATATCGATTGAAAATTACAAGACTCTCAGTGGAAACCTCGGAGCCGGAAACACTTGAGGAGATTGAGATTCTAAGTGAAGGATATGGAGACATGGGTCAATGCCATTTGGATGCACAAGGCAGACTTGGAGAGTTGACTGAAAAAATCAGAAAATGTTTGCGTGCAGATCACTTTCTCAGGAGCCTCTCTTTTTCCTAAGTCACCTTATTCTTGTATACTTTTGTTTATGAGAAGAATTACCTGGATTGTATTGTTGCTCATCGCCGTTATTTGGATTGCGATTGCCACATATTGGACCGGCACGGGTTCTTCAAAAAAAGAAACCATCACCGACATTCCTCTCATCACAGCCACCCCTTCTCCTTCATCATCAATAACACCGACCCCTCTAGATGCTTCGCCATCGACTTCTACCACTCCGACATCTTCCATCATATTAGTATCTCCTACAATCAACGTTGGCTTTAGGTACTGACAGTCGGTGATATTTAACTTATACTGAAGTTATGAATCTAAAAAGAAATCTCATTGTCTCATTGGTTTATTCTTTTTGTTTTTTTTAATTTCAGGCATCGGTCTTGGGTTGCTTGTTCTGGATGATAAGAATGATTTGTCTAGTCGTGCCTCCATTGGGCTACTTCCAAATCTACTACCACCAGTTTCTGAAGAGAGACTGATCGAAAATGACTCTTTGTGGGATGGAAGTACGCAAAACATCCCTTTTCAAATAGATTACGACAAACGTCTTTGGCAGCCTTCTTCTGATGAACCTGTTTTTTTCCACCTCCAAAACCCCACCACGGTAAGGGTTCACCAAGGATCCCTCGAACTAAAAACACTCGTAGAAATTTTGGGGGATAGTTTTACCCAAGCCAAAGTTTCAGGCAACCCCATCTCCTATATAGAAGGTTGGAGTACACAAAGATACACTTTCCGGTTTTACGGCGAAGAAAGAAGCGTCGACGTTTGGGAGAGCGATTTTGGAATTACTCTAATTGCAGTCACATCAGACAGCCTAACTCAAGATGACATTGTGAACTTGGCTAGTAATATCTCAGCTCCAAACGACGTCAAAGGCGCCTCCACCACAGACGACTCTGCCCGGCTTGCTGCGTCGATTCGTCCCTCAGTGGTCATGATCCTCAATCGATATTGCGCTCAACTTAAATACAATGAATCGGCAGAGGCGCCTTTTGTCGGGAAATCATACCCCTTCTGTCTAGCTCAAGCAGGAAGTGGTTTTTTTGTAAACAAAGACGGTTATATTGCGACAAACGGACACGTCGTCACCAATTTACCAGAATCATCTCTCATTTTGGGAGTCGCCGGAGGGGCACTTGATAATTTTTTGGTTGATTTTTTTCAAGCATACCTCTCCTCTCAGACAACGTTGCCTGTCGATAGATCTTTCGTTGAACAGAAAGTCAAAGAAGCGCACCTAAGCAAGGAAACTATTTACCAAATGGCGGCAGTCGTATACGAAATGTTAATAAAGAACTTGATTAAAATTGACAACTCAGAAAGTAGTTATTATGTCCAGCTCAGCAATACACCAATCCAACTTTCCAAAGAGGGTGTAAACCTAGACAATGGTATTGTCACAGCCACTTTTATTGATGCAGACTACAAACTTCCAGACGATCTCACGGGTTTCGCGTCTTCAGATGTTGCTCTGATAAAAGTTGAGGGAGATAATTTTCCCGCACTTCCTCTAGGCAAAATTGAAGACGTTAGAGTTGGTTCGGAATTGTTGGTTGTTGGTTATCCCGGTGTGGTAATGGGTAGTCAAAGTTTGTTATTGGATACGTCAGCCAATGCTGAGCCCACGTTTACCAAGGGAGTGGTTAGCGCCTTCAAACAAGCCAAAGGTAATCTAAAGAATCTCATTCAAACCGATGCCTCAATAAATCACGGCAACAGCGGAGGACCGGCCATGTCTACCGACGGTAAGGTAGTTGGTATTGCCACTTATGGCTTGGACCCGGGTGAAGGGGGTGGCAACTATAACTTCCTCCGGGACATTGCTGACTTGAAAGCCTTAATGGTCAAGAATAATGTCTCCGAAGACGCGGGAGAAGTATATTCTATCTGGAACAGAGGTTTAGGGAACTACTGGCTCTCTTATTTTAAGTATGCCAGAAGCGATTTTGAAAAAGTAACCGCCTTATATGAGGGTCATCCAACCGCCGCAGATTATCTCGAGGAAGCAGACGCAAAGATTGGTACTCCAGAGGACAAAACACCCAGATTTACCCGGTCCGAAAGAAAATTGTTTATGAATATGTCAGGAGGCACGATGGCCTTTTCCATAATCGCCATTATCATACTGGCAATTTCGGACTTTATAGATTCGAAGAGGAGGAGAACTCCTGCTTCAGTTCCACCACGTCCTAATATTCCAGCCCAACCGGTCCAAACCTTTTAAACATGTATAGATTCTTATGACCAAAAAAACGATCCTAATTTCAGGCGGTAGCGATGGCTTGGGAAAGGCCATGGCCACCAAACTTGCCCCCAACCACCAAGTTGTTATTCTTTCCCATAACGAGGAAAAACTCAAAAGTGTTTCAGCGAGCATCAACTGTGATTACATTAACGGAGATGTCACCGATTACTCATCTCTTGAGAAGGCGGTCAAACGGGTAATTGAAAAATACCGAGGAATCGACGTGCTCATCAACAATGCCGGTATCTGGACTCAGGGTATGTTGGAAGATTCGGACCCCAAGACCATTGAAGAAGTAATCAAGGTAAACACTCTCGGGACAATTTTTTTATCCAAGGCTGTCATTCCTTTTCTAAAATTGCAAGGACATGGTCGGATAATTAATATTGTCTCCCGGGACGGGTTGATAGCCAAAAAAGATCGGTCTGTCTATTCTGCTTCAAAATGGGCTATTACAGGTTTTAGTAAATGTCTGGTAGAGGACTTGTCTCCCTCGAACATTAGTGTGACTGCCATCTATCCTGGATTATTAAAAACAGCCTTATTTGAAAAACAAGGGGCACAAAAAGATCTGACCAACGCTCTTGACTTGGAAGAAGTTGCCACTCTTGCAGAATTTGTTATAAACTTACCGGCAGATACTCTTTTGTCGGAGATATCTATAAAAAATATCAATAACCCAACAAATATGGATGATACAACTGTTCCCCAAATAGGTCTGGATATAAATCCCGACATGATTACTCCACAGTCCAGTGTTCCCACTATGACACCTTCCTCGACCACAACGACTACTACAACAGACGTCATTGATATTACTCCTGGGGCCAAAGAAGAAACTCACCCTTCACCAACCACTGATATTACGCCCTCTGTTAACTCCACCATTACTCCGGCCATCAATCTACCCGTCGACCGTGGTGTTATCGACATCACCCCCTCCACCACTCTCACCACTCATCTCACGGATATTATGCCCCAGGTTTCCTCGGAAGTCACCACAACCACTTCCTCAACCACAGATATCCCCCCAATTTCTACATCCGGTTCGACCGCAACTCCTCCCGCGAATATTTCATCAGCATCCACCCCAATCACCGAAACAACCACCGTCTCCACGCCTACCACTACCACAGAGGTTATTACTACTTCTACGGTTAGTCAAGAAGTACCCGCCAGTCCTTACGCGGAGGATCCTGACTCGGTTCATTTGGGAAAATAAATGTCCAAAGTTATCTGGACAACTCACCTTAGAGAGCGTATCAAACAGCGTGGCCTCAATCCCGATTGGGTAGACACAACTGTCAGATTCCCAGACGAGGTTCAGGCAAGCTCCACCACCAACTCCAACAAGCACATAAAAGTAATTAACGGTTACAAGATTGTGGCAGCGGTAAAACGACAAGGGAGTGACTGGGTAATTACTTCAGCGTGGTGGAATCCAATCTACAATAAAACTTCAGACAAACTAAAAGACAACCGTTTCTTCTTAGAAAAGTGGATTGATTCGGCTCTCCGCTCTCTCGAAAAACTCCTCACCAAAAAATAACACATTCGTCATTGCGAACCGTGAAGTCACGGTGTGGCAATCTCACTCCATCCTTGCGGGGATCCATCTCTAAATCTCTTGATTCTTTGAGTTTTCTTCACTTGCGAAAATTCTCTCTGTTCCGGCCTTAATTTTTAGATATTCATCACACCTAAGTTTGGCAAACACTCCTTCCCTTACTTCATTTGGACATTCGGTGATGATTGCCATTCCAAAAAAGGTTGAGCTAATGATAACCATGGAGAAAATGGAAACACCGACAATTCGATATTTAAAAAATACGTCATCGATGACGATCTGCCCCCACCCTTTTACGAGATGGAAAAACCATTCGGAAAACGCCACCAAAAAAATAATCGCAACTACAATTCCGACCCAAACAGGCATGTTCATACCCTCTCATGTTATCATATGCTATGGATTCAATCATGGAGAAAAGACTGTTGGATGCCAACGACTTACGAGAAGCAGAGAAGTACGGAGACTCGGCCAAGGCTTACACGGAGTGTCTCATCGATCTTGTTGACACAAATGACTATCAAGGACTCATACACTGCTTGGGTGGTCAAAGTTTAATCTACAAAAATTTACTCTCCACCAACGACAGTCCCATCTATCACTACCTTACTGTGTCATACGCCAAAGAAGCCCTCCAGGTCGGCGAGAGCCACAAAGAAACACTAGATGGGCGGACTCTCGCCATTGCCTACAGCTCATATGGGAACGCCCTCATTGTGAACGGAGAATATTCGGAAGCATTGTCTTACTTCGAAAAATCTCTTGCTGTGACCACCGCTGACGTCCCCGAAAAAGGCCGCCTTAAAGCACACATTGGTGGATTGTTGTACAAACTGGGAGAAAAAGATAAAGGTAAGGCACTAATAGAACAGGCTTTAGCTGAGATCCGATCCGGTGATTTGAATGCATATGCTATCAGAGTCTGGGAAACAGGAGCATTAAACAGCCTTGCCAAAATATATCTTCAGGAAGAAAATAAAGAGAAGGCGCTTTCCATTGCCAAAGAATCTTTCGCAATTGCCGAAAGTCACAATCTATCAATCCGGAAGAGAGAAGTTGAAAACATAATTAGCCAAATATCTTCCGACAAGAAAAATCTTTCGTTATAATCTATTTTTATGAAAACAGTTCTTCTCCTATTGTCTGCCTTCTTACTAGCAGGTTGTCAATTAAATCCGCTTGTAAGTCCAAGTTCAAACAATAATAATTATCAAACCAATCCTTCTCCTACTATGACACCAGTTACTACACCTACAGCCACTCCTTCTCCGGAAATTTCGTCTGCTACCGCTATTTTCAAAACCAGCCTCGGAGACATTACTATCGAGCTCTATCCAAAATCTGCTCCCAAAACTGTGGCCAATTTTATAGGATTGGCCAAGGGTACCAGGGAATGGATTGATCCAAAAACAGGTCAAAAAGTTTCGGATAAATCACTTTATTCCGGTACCATCTTTCATCGGGTAATCCCGGATTTTATGATTCAAGGCGGAGACCCTCTAGGTAGCGGCATGGGTGGTCCGGGGTACAAATTCGCTGACGAATTCGATCCAAATTTAAATTTCTCAGAACCCTATATGTTGGCTATGGCCAATTCGGGTGCAAATACCAACGGTTCTCAATTTTTTATCACAGTAGCTCCCACTACCTGGCTCAACAACAAACACACCATTTTTGGTAAAGTTACTTCCGGTCAGGCCGTTGTCGATAGAATTGCCACCACAAAAACCCTTCCAGGAGACAAACCAGTCATCGACATTGTCCTCACCGGTATCGAGATAACCGAGAAATAACATGAGATTCATCGGCGGGCATGTTTCTATTGCCGGAGGTTTACATCGAAAATACCAAGAAAATCGGTGGCAATTGCTTACAGATATTTGCTGGCTCACCTAGATTATGGTTTCGTCAGCCTTTTCCGGAAGCCGAAGTAAAAACATTTCTAAGCGGTATCAAAGAAAATAATATAGGCCCCGTCTTTATTCATGCTCTTTATCTTGTGAATTTAGCTTCTAAAAATCCTGATCTTTTGGAAAAATCGGTCAACTCACTCATTATCGATATTCAAAACGGTGCCCGCATCAATTCAGCCGGAGTCATTGTTCACATTGGCTCTCATCTAGGTGCCGGCTTTGCCTCAGTCAAAGATCAAGTTGTAGCCGCCATCGATAGAATATTAGTTGAGACGGAGGGTTGTAATCTAATCTTGGAAAACGCTGCTGGCCAAAACGGTAAAATCGGTTCGCTCGAAGAACTTTCCTTCTTTATCGGAAAAATTTCCGACCCCAGGTTGAAGATCTGTCTCGACACCGCCCATTTATTCGCTTCGGGAATCGATCTCCGTCAAACTGAATCGATGGAAAAATTTACTCAAAACCTAAGAGAACTAAACATAATGAATAAATTATGTGTTCTTCACTTGAATGATTGTGCTTCCGACCTGGCTTCTCATCGCGACTTGCATGCCAACATCGGCGAAGGTAATATCGGCCTTGATGCTTTGAAAAATTTCGTCAATCTTTCCGAACTCAAACATCTGCCACTCATACTTGAGGTCCCGGGGGACAACAAACAAGGTCCAAATCTGAAAAACATCACCCTCGCGCGAGGTCTGATTTCTTAGCAATTATCACCACCGGATTTTCATTAATTATTGTTATCTCAGCAAATAATGGTTGTATAAGTTCTACCGCCTCTGTTGGCGTATAACCTTTTTGAAAAGTACATCTACTTGTAACATAGCCATCACCAAATTTCTTCCACACTGGTTTTACTTTTCGTATTAATTCCTGAGATGATCTTAGGGTTAATATAAGGCGTCCGTCATTTGGAAGTAGGTTATGTATTTGTACTAGTATATCTAGCCTTTGATCTGAGTACGGTAATGTATTCAATACAAACGCACAATGTATCCATTTAAAATAACCTTGTGGATACATTTCGGGAGGAATTTCAGGACGATGGACAGGATCCCAACCCATAGCCTCGATTCCATGATTTAGAAAGTATTCGACATCAAAACCGTGTCCGCAACCAAAATCAAGAATCCTTCCATTAACCAGTTCATTTTCGACCAAAAATCTCGCAGGATACGAAGGGCAATATCTATTAGGGGCCGTTTCTCCCGACGCTCGAAGTACTTCGTCGGGCAGCCACTTCATTCTTTCAGTCATGTCGAGTATTATACGCCTGCCTTACTCATACCTGATTGCTTCAATGGGGGAGAGGTCGGCTGCCTTTTTGGCCGGAAAGACTCCAAAGAAAATTCCAATTGCGCTACTCACCCCAAATGCTACCAGTACCGCCGTCAAATTTAAGGCAACAGGGAACCAAATTCTCACCAGAAGTACGATCCCGGCGGCCAGTAACAGCCCCACGGCACCGCCAAGGAAACTGAGCAAGACAGACTCCGTCATAAACTGCAAGAGGATATCTCTTTTGGTAGCCCCAATTGCCCGCCGGATTCCTACCTCACGGGTTCTTTCAGTCACCGTGGCATACATAATATTCATAATTCCGATTCCTCCTACGATGAGAGAAATAGATCCAATAGCCATCAGGACGACATTGATAATTCCAAATATAGAGTTAACTGTTGAGAGAATCTCAGAGAGCTCTGTCATGGCAAATTCGTCTTCATCATAACGCCGCAACAGTATCTTTTCTGCCGCTGAGGATACTGCTTCGACTTCATCTTTCGATTCGACTCCCAAATAAATCGAAAAAAACGTCTTACTGGGGTTAAGCGATCCAAATGTAGTAGTGTAGGGTATTACGACACTTCTATCTTGTTCATTATCTCCGGTTTTTTTGATCACCCCAACCACTTTCAGTCTGATACCTGACACCCTCAGAGTTTTTCCCAGGCCGTCTGCCGGCTTATCAAACAGATCATCGGCCAGATTATAGCCCAGTACTGCCACTTTAGATCTATTACCCACTTCAGTTTTCCCCCATAGGTCACCTGACAATATCTTGTAACTCATCAGTCCAAAAAAATCCTCATTTGCTCCCATTACATATCCAGCTTTTTCTTCTCCGTTTGCCTGGACGAGAGAAGATTTAAATACCACAGGGGTTAAATACTTTATGCCGGATAGTCTACTCAGATCCCTGACATCTTTCTCATCAAACTGAGCTCCACCCACGATCCCCTGACCACCAAATCCACCTCCACCCTCGCCAGTGAATCCGGAGCCAGGCAATACCATAAGTAAATTTGCCCCCAGACTTTCAAACTGTCCTTCAATATAATTTTTTAATCCCAGCCCCAGCGCGATAAGCAACACTACAGAAAGAACGCCTATCATAATACCGAGTGATGTTAAAGCCGTTCTGACTTTGTCTCTCCGAAAATCGGCAAAAGCTGATTTAAATAATTGTTGTGTTCCGGAAAGTATTTTCATTTCTTGTCACTAACTATTTCACCGTCGAGTACCCGGATTTGTCTCCTAGCTCTTTCGGCAACTTCCATTTCATGAGTTACCATAATAATCGTAATTCCTTCTTTCTTGTTCAATTCCTCAAACAAGTCAATTATTTCTGTCCCGGTTTTGTGGTCAAGGTTACCTGTCGGTTCGTCAGCCAAGATCAACTGCGGCCTCATAATAAGTGCTCTGGCTACTGCCACCCGCTGTTGCTGGCCACCAGAGACTTTATTTGGGTATTGGTCTTTCTTTGACAATATTCCAAACATATCCATCAAGTATTCTGCCCTTTCAGAAGGGTCGTAACTCAGTCTTTTTCTGGTATACGTAGTTGGCAACAATATATTTTCTTTTATTGTCAGTTTGTTGAGTAAATTAAACTGTTGAAACACAAAACCAACAAATTCGTTTCTGAGGAATGAGGTTGCATTGTCATCCAGCTTGGAGACATCTCTTCCGTTAATTATTACCCCCCCTCTTGTTGGTCGATCCAGAAGTCCAATCATGTGCATCAGTGTCGATTTGCCAGACCCTGATGGTCCGGTAATGGCAGAAAATTCTCCCTCTTTGATGTCCAGATTTATTTCTTTCAGAGCTGTAAAAACCGAGCCGTCTCCGAGCAAAAATTCTTTGGTAACCTTGTTAAGGCTGATTGTAGAGCGTGTCTCCTTCATTTATTCCAGATTTAATTTCTACCTGACCGTCAATGTTCTCACCTATCGTTACTTCAGTTGCTTCTCGCCTATCCCCCATGATTTTTGTGACATACTTTTTGCCACTCTTTTCAGATATATACGCTTCCGGAATCGCCAGCACATTTTTTAATTCTCTCAGAGTAAAGTTAGAATCTCCGGTCATACCCAGCTTTAGCCTGTCTTTCATGTTTTCCATTTCCACGGACATCTCTATCTCATAGACCGTGCCACTTTCACCTTCCTTGGGGGAAAAAGAGACTCTCTCTATGGTTGCCAACAGTTCTTGTTCTGGAAACGACTCGAGGACCACCTTACCCGTTTTACCTACCTCAAAGTTTACGACTTCTGTTTGGTCAGCTGTTGCCGAAAAATACAACGTTTTCGGATTAACCAGGCTAAACACTGCCGTAGAAGGTGTCACGTTCGACCCTGGTTGGGGTACATCGATTTTAGTAATGATGCCTTCAAATGGAGTCGTCAAAGTTGCAAATTTCAAAGCTAGATTTCTTGCTTCAAATGCCAAAACTGAGTTATTTAAATCAAATTGGTTTTTATCTAGAGTTCTCTTTACTGTATCTCTAGCGGCATCAGTCATACCCACTGTTTGCCAGTTTTTGTTGTCGTCTACACCCTGCTCAAATTCCCATCTTTCCTTCATGTAGCTATTAAGATACTGATTCATTGAGTTTTGTAGCTCTCTTCTATCTAGAGAGGCAATGGCCTGATATTTTTTTACATAGTCACCCTCCTTTACACCTACCCAGGTGAGCAGTCCAGATGTCTGGAACTTTAGCTCTGCTTTTTCTAAGGCGTCAACTTCTCCTGAAAGAGATAGCGATTCAACTAAATCTTGCTTTTTTACAAGGTAGCTATTTGTTTTTATTTCTTGAGCTTTAGCATTTCTCCATATCAAAAACCCGCCTCCTGCAAGAATTCCCAAGAGAAAAATCCACCAAAAACGTTTCAGAACTTTCATAACCTGATTTTATATCAAATCTACTTTCGTGGATAGGCGTCCAGCACGCATTGCAGATGGGTAGTAGAATGTTTAAATGTCCCGTCTGAACCTCGAACAACTAGCCAGACGTCCTGATCTGGAACGATATCTCAAAGAGCTCGGTGAGCCAACTAGGTTAGGCGAAGCCCTCACCATCGTCGGCCACCCTTTTGCTGAACCTTTTAGTAACGACGATCTTATCGAACTGGCTCTCGAATATGGACTCCCCACTTCACAAATAGCTGACACTCGCAAAGCCATTGACGCCACGGGGTTTACCACTCGTTACTTTTCGTTTCTTCCGGGCCAAGAAACTGATATTGGCAGATCTCTAGAGAGAACAGCCGATATCGGCGCCATTTTATTAAAAGAAACTCTTAAGGCAAAGGGCTGGGAAGACGGTTTTGATATATTTATTGACACTTCGGCCTTTTTACCTACAACCATCAACGGAATGATACTAGACCGGTTGGGAATTAACCGCGTTTATTCGCGTTCGTATCGCTATGCATGTGCTGGCGCAGTTGGTGCTTTCATCGATTGTTTATCGGATCCGTCTCTTCAAGATGCCCGGATAGTCATCGGGGCTCTTGAGCCTCTGAGCATGGTTCTCGATCAGAGTCAGTTCCTGTCTCCTTCTACCATTACCTTCCCAAGTATTTTTGGCGATGCCAATTCCTTTCTGGCCTTTAGCCCTTCTCACTTTCATTTAGAAAATAAACGAATCTTAATTCAGCCCGATGGAGGTGTCATAAAACTAGAAACTCTTTACAATTTTTCAGAAACACCTTCGGAACCTCTTTCCATACCGGAGCATTACAGATTCGCAAATCAAGGGGAGAATATCTTTCACCACTCTCCTTCTGGAGCCTTTCTCGAGATACCATCTCCGGACAACGGTGCCAGCGTTTCTATGGACGGCATGGCCACCGGTTTTTTCTTCGGCGATAAAACTACGGGAGTAATTATCGATCTGCTAAAAGAAAATGGAAATATGGATATGCTAAAAACCCTTGGCCACAAAAACATCATCATGCACCCCGCCAGCAAACCCGTCGTGGATAGGATTGCCAAACTCTTATATCGAGGTAAATACAAATATTTGGAAGCACCGGAATTACCCTTTTTGATGGACAAAGCCCGGCATTCCAACGGCAGCTCCGCCACCACCCTCAATCGTTGGCGTTACATGATCGAAAATAACATGATCGATCCCCGGCTTCCTATGCTATGGATTGCTCCGGGGATTGGTTCTGCCATTGCCGGTGCTATCGGCTGGATAAATCCCTGATCATCCATCATATATTTTAATTTAGTTTTAATCTTTCTTTTTTATACTCGGCTATATGAAAGAATTATTCACCACCATTTTTTCCGAGATTGGACACAAGTTGGCCATGTTACTACTTGTTGGTACTACCACTATTACAACCGGTACGGCCGTCTACAAACTATCCACCAAGCCACCCAAGACTGTCGCCTTGGAGAACCAGGCTACAAATTCTGCTGAGGTAGAATCAGAAAGACGGACCACACCCTCACTGACACCAACTCCCATAACAAGACCCACGACAACACCATCTCCCCGCACCACTCCAAAGCCTGTTATCAGTGTCGGGTTAAAGGCCAATATCTCGACTGGGACTCAGATCGATGACAATGGTGATGATGAGGACAAAGAGGAGTTTGAAGATGAGGGCGAAAGAGAACAAGAAACCCGTGAGCGTGAAGATAGTGAAAATGAAGATCGATACGTAAATTCGACGAATATAGAAATAAAAAATGAACAAGAGGATTAAGCTTTATACCGCTCTAATCAAGAAGCTGTCCTTGATAACCAGTTTAGTTTGTCTTCTTGCTCTCGGATTACATTTTTCCAATTCAAAGTCACCATCTCCGAGTTATTTACCGGATTTTACACAAAAATATCTGGCAACCTTCAAAGGAGTCGATTCCAAAAAGCCTATCTATATAGCTCTAAATGGATTGGTATACGATGTTTCCGAGGGTCGTGAATTCTATATAGCCGGTGGTCCATATCACGATCTGGCAGGTAAGGATTCCAGCAAAGAATTAAATCTTTTTGGCGGTGAAATTATAAAAAGGAAGTATCCTATTGTTGGTAGATTAGTCAATTAAAGTGAAAAG
>LCJG01000046.1:6295-12762 GCA_000998025.1 Candidatus Collierbacteria bacterium GW2011_GWB1_44_6 | reverse complement strand
CAATCACGATGACAGTAAATTTAACAAACACATATCCCGAGGGTTCAAGAATTGGCAGATACCTTGGTTATTTAGATACTACAAATAATAAATTTCAAAGATTATTAGCACCAGATTTAGGCACTGGTGCAGACGGGGCTTTTACTTCTGCTGGTCCAACTACAACTTGGAGTACAGACAAAAACTTTACTTCGGTAACAATTCAAAATGGGCACACTGTTTATGTTCAAGGGAATATTGCTTTGAAATGTCAGGGTCATTGGGATTTGCAACAAGGTGGTAAAATTAGTGCAAAAGGACAAGGGCATGCTGGCGGAACAGGTGGTCGTTATACAGATAATAGACAGGGTTACAGTTATGCTGGTACACCGGGTTGGGGTCAAGGCAATAATTATGGCGGTGGTGGTTGTGGTGATGGTAGTGGTTCAAGTGCAAGTCGTGGCGGTGGTGCAGGTGGTGGTTATGGTACAGCAGGCACGCCCGGGAATGGCAATGAGACCCCAACAGTTGGCGGACAACCATATAATGACGCTGGATTATCATATTTTACGACAATTTATCTTTATGGTTCAGGTGGAGGTGGTGGAGGTGGTGCGAGTAATTATAGTATTTTAGGTAATGGTGGTGCAGGTGGTGGAATTATTAGAATACATGCTAAAACTTGTACCATTGCTGGTGAAGTTGATGATAATGGAAATGACGGAGTAACACCAGATTTTGCTGATGCAAATTATAAAGGAGCCGGTGGTGGTGGTTCGGGTGGTACAATATTTTTCCAAGTTATTGGGAAGTTTTATGTTACAGCTACTGGTAATGTTCACTCGCTTGGTGGTGCTGGTGGTTTAGGTAGAAGTTCAAGTGGGTATGATACTTATGGTAATGGTGGAGCAGGTGGTGCAGGTCGTATTAGAATTGAGGCAGGTAAAATTGTTAATTCTGGCACGATTAGTCCAACATACGCAACTGGTTACGCAAACAACATGGGCGCTTATGCTCGTTATGGTTGGTACACCACAGCAAAAGTAAAACCATTAAACAAAACATTTTTTGCTAATGCTCACATTAAATTTTATGCCAATGTGGCAGTCGCACCGAGTGGTGTTGTTAGTAGTGGACAAAAAGTTGTTGGATTATCTTCACCCAATGCTTTGCTTTTCAATTCAGGAATGAGAGTGATTATTTACGAGAATGAAAAAATGGATATCGGGACAATCAATACTGTGGGCGGAACGTCAATCACTTTGGTTGATAACCTTGTTAATTCATACACGACTGGGGCGACAGTTATTCGGGTAGACGCTCGGGCTTATGGCAGTTTGGTTGCCACTGGTGCAAATGAGAATTTCCAAGAATTAGATTTGAAAGAGGTGGCAAATCTTGGCAGTAGTATTTGGCAATTGGAATACGCAAAATCATATCAGTTAATTGGAAGTGAAACGGACAAATTACAATTCTGTGGTCGGGTGAGATTGGAAGGGAAAGATAATGATACGGTTGATGTTAATGCCAAAGATATTTCGTGGTCATACTTTTAATAATTAATAATATTTTTATGTCAGACCCACAATACAACAAAGATGATACCGCCAAAAATGAAATGCTTTTGGAGCAATCAAAGCCAAAGTCGGGGCGGTTGATTAAAGAAAATAATACAGTGATAAATATTACCGAGGCGATTATTGAGGATGAGGAAGGTAATTTGTCAATTAGAGCTCACTCAGTTTAATTTTAAATTTTAATTTTATGACAGATGTTTTATACGACAAAAATGATGTCGGGAGAAATGAAAAACTTTTGCAATCAATGAGACCGGGTACTGGTCGCCGGATTAAAGAGGATTTTTCGGTGGTAAATGTTGCCGACCTTTTTGATTATGATGAGGAAGGTAATTTGTTTTTGCGAGTTACTTTAATTGGTGGCGGTGGTTCATCACCACTTACTACGAAAGGTGATATTTATGCTCATAATGCTACTGTTGATGCTCGATTGCCAGTTGGCGTAAATGGTCAGGTACTTTCAGCTGATAGTGCCGAGGCTACTGGATTGAAATGGATTAATCCAATTGATGTTGGTGCTATTTGGGGATCAATTACTGGTACGCTTGGCAATCAAACTGATTTAGCGCTTGCTCTTGGTGCAAAAGCTGATGCAAGTGTTATTAGTAGTTTAGTACCTTATAGCGGTGCGACTGGCAGTGTTAATTTAGGTGCTTATAATTTAACTGCTACAAATATTTACGGGGCGACAGCAATTCAAGCAAATAAATTGGGGACTGCGACTGCTATTAATCCACTTTATAATTCGGCAGATCATATTTGGGAAGCGTCAGCTTGGGATACGGATGGGGCTGTTGAAGAAACTTGGAAATTCAAATGGAGAATAGTGCCTATTTCAGGCACAACAACATCTGGTTGGTTTAGATTATATGCACAAAAAGATAATGGGGGCGAGGTTAATGTTTTTACCATTTCAAGTCAAGGAGTAGCAACTATTTCAAATAGTTTGAGTGTACCGGGCTTAGCTGTATCAGGTTCAAGTGGAATAAACTGTAATGTTTTATATCCGTATAACTCGACATTCTTAACACTTAAAGGAAGAGCTGTAACAAGTTCAATAGCACAGGCGATTAAGATTGGAAGTTATACTGCGACACAGACGCCGACAATGGGGCATCAATTATTGTCTTATTACACTGGTAATATTGAAAATCAAATAGGTGGCGTTGATGCTTTGGATGGATTTTCATTTCAGCGGACTGGTTTTAAGCAAACAACCGATGGTTCACAACAAGCGATTACAGGCACTGGTGCGGTTTTAACTACATCAACTGATCAAGTTTATCAAGTTAGAGCAATGGTTGTCGGGAAACAAAGTGACACAAATGTAGCAGGTGTAGAAATTGTGGCGACTATTAGAAATGTTGATGGTGTCGCATCTATTGTCGGTGTGGTCCAACAAGTTGCACCAAATCAATCGGCTGGTGATTGGGGCAATGCTGGAACATTTGCGACCTTTACTATCTCGGGCGCGGATGTGCGCGTGAGTGTGCAAGGTAAAGCAGGAACCATAATTGATTGGCGTATGGCAATGGATTATATAACTTACTAAATTTAATTTATTAATCATATTTTTATATGACATCAGAAAATTTCCGTTTTGAGGACGGAGTAATAAAAAAGACAGGTATTGAATTGGGATCACAAGTGCAAATTCCTGAGGGTGTTGCTTACGGAGCCAATGAAGTACAAGACCCGGGCTTTGAAGATTATTGGAATTATGTTGACCATAATCCTGATAGTTGGAACGCACAAGGTACACCAACATTATACATAAGTGTCAAGCGTTCAACCGATACTCGCTTGGGTAATTATTCGGCTGAATTGCATTACACGTCTACCGAGGCGATGCTTTCCAATAGTTGTGAAAGTTTGACATCGGGTCGTGATTATTTACTTTCCGGTCATGCCAAATTAAAAACTGGTTCAAGCACTGGACTCGGAATTAAAGCGTATGATGGTGCTGGTAATTATTGGAGATGGACTGGTGAAAATATTGGTACATGGCAAGCTGGTCAAGATAGTGACAGTTTGTTGATTGTAACCGCACCAGCCGAATGGCAAGAGACACCAGATTATTCAGAAATGATTACGGCACCAGTTAGTAATTTTATTCAGATTTTGATTGATGAGAATGGTGGAGTAACCGAGACTGATTGTGTGTTAGCATCGTTTGTACAGTTTGTTGACCAAGTAACAGGCTTGGATGTTTTGGCCAATGGACAATTTAATAATTGGACCAATGAGCCAGCGACAGCCATGAGTTTGAAATGGAGTGAGGATAGATTTGTTGGTGGTGGCGGACATTCATTCAATCAAAATTCAGATCCTGATTATGTGGTATCGGGTAATTACTGTGGACAACTTATTGCCGAAGAAAATGTTATCTCGGGAATATTTTTGACTACGCCGATTACAATTGCCGATGCTTTGGCAAGACGGGTTACATTGTATGCGACACAAGACAGTAGTTTTGCAGATAGCACTTGCTTTTTGTGTGCAATTAATGCCGATGTACTTTCCAACGCTACCGAGATGTATGATTGGGGTACTGATACTTGGACTGCTGTTGTTGGTGGATTACCAGTTGGTGACCAATTGAAAACTTTGTCAGTAACTTCTACTAAGACACAGTTTACTGATGAGATAGTTGCACCACCAGTAAGTGGAGTATTAAATTTAGTTATTTTGACTGGCAATGTTGGCGTGACATTTTCAAAGATTTATGTTGATGATGTGACAATTGATCCAATTTCCGAACAGGCTTTTGAGCCTGCTATTGGCTTTGATGTTGAATTAAGCACACCAGTTGGAAGTATGACTGCCGATGATATGTTACTTAATTTCCATGATAGCACTGGGAAGTCACCTTTTAAAGTTTATTATGATGGAACATTAAAAAAAGTATCGTTGAAAGCACCGACAGCTTATGAGAGTGGAGTAGGAATTGCAGTTGAAATATCTGGAGGTATGTCAAATACCGAGGGTGTTGGTGGGGCCTTGCATTTGAAATCAGGGCGCTCACTAACTGCTGGTAGTTGGATAAATGGATCAGATATATATTTATGGCACGATTATGCAAATACAAATGGCACAAATCGTGATGGCCGTATTTATATAATTAGTCAGGCCGCAGGTGCGTTAAACCAAGCTGGGATGCAATTATGGAATACTACTATTAGTGGTTATCAAGATGAAGCAGATCACGAACAACCTTTATATATTATGGGGGCACCGGGATACCCGGGTTCAAATAATGATGGAAAGAATTTAATTTTGGGTTTAGGTACAGCTGATGGTTCAGGGAGTGACGGTTCGATTATTTTTTCACGAATGACGCGCAGTAGTGTAAGTTCAATATCAGACTGGTCCGGTTTGTATATGGATATGAGCGAGAATGATAATGCAGTTTGGTTATGGGGTAAAGACCATATCAACACTAATGGCGTTAATGTTAATCTTGAGGCAGGCATGGGTTCTGATAGTGGGGCGACTAATAGAAACGGTGGTAGTTTAGGACTTTATGCTGGTGTAAAAGCTAATAGTGGAGATGACGGAATTATTAAATTTGGTTTGGTTGGCGAAACAGAAACAGATTATCTTGATATAAGACCGAGTGCAAATAATAACGAAGTTACGATTATGGGTTCTATTCCAACCACTGATAGTGTTGGACGGACGATAATTTTATCAGCGCAACAGGGTTTTGATACAACCACAGACCCACAAGCTGGTGGTAATTTATTGTTTGGAGCTGGTAAAGGAATAAACGGTGGTGACGATGGTGTAATTGGTATGTTACATCAAGTAGATATTAATGGCGCTCCTGTAGCAGGTTTAGGGTTTAGTTATAGTGCAGGCGGTGGTGAAGTGTTGGAAGTCGCACCATTACCAGTCAATATGTTTGGTGAAGTTGCTGATTCTGTTGGTAAAACTGTTTCCATTAAAGGTGGTACTTCAAATACCGCAAGTATTTATACCCCTGCGTTTTTGACTGGTGGCACAGACGTACCAGCTTATACCTCTTGGATAGGTATTACTGATGGTAGTTTTCAAATATGGCTTGATGGTGGTGAAACAGCGGATGTAGTATCTGGACTTAATTTCAGTGCAGTAACTTCATTAGATGATGTCGCTGGTGTAATTCAAGCAGGTATACGAACAGCCACAGGAAATCTTGAAACTTGTGTTTGGTCAACTGATCACTTCGTAATCAGTTCTGCTGATACAACCTCGGAAAGTCACATCAGCATCACTGCTACTACTGGTTCCGGTACATTCATCGGTGAGGATTATATGGACTGCTACATAAATGGCGTGGTGACTGATAGAGTTTTTAGTAGTTATTCAACTGGTGCAGATGGTGGAGATTTGATGTTGACTGGTGGAGAGGCAGAACAAAACGCTACTGGGAATAATTACGGTGGAAATTTGATTTTGGCTGGTGGTAAAGGCGTAAATAGTGGAGTAAATGGGCGGGTGATTTTAGAGGCATTAAACTCTGCACCAACATTGACAGAAAATTCTACCATTGCGTTTAGTCTTGATGAAAGCGGTCACAATTTAGTTGTTACTGTTAAGTATTCAGGTGGTACAGCAAAATCAGGAACAGTCGCATTGACATAGTTAGTTCTGAGGTCGGCCGACGTGCGTGTCCGGCCGACTGATTGAATTAATTATTTAAATTGATATGCACCAAGATAGCCAAGTAAGAAAAGTTTTGTATAACGAAGTTGCCTTTGCGGTTGCAATTATTGGTATGGCGTTTGGTGTTATTAACTGGATTTATTCACCAGCCAAACAAATGGACAAGGATATTTCGCTTATCCAAAAAGATGTGGCAATAATAAATAATAATCATTTAACGCATTTACAAAATTACGCCGAGGAAATTAAGAACATGAAAGGTGA
>LCJG01000046.1:0-6264 GCA_000998025.1 Candidatus Collierbacteria bacterium GW2011_GWB1_44_6 | reverse complement strand
GATGATGACAGACAAGAACAGCAAATTATTGATATGGACAAGAAGTTAGATTTGATACTTTATAAATTAGATGAGTATACAAAACGATAGTTTAGTGTCGTGATAGTGTGTAGTAAACTATAAACTATACACCGATGACGCCACTAACAGGCGTTGGGAGGGGAAATGAAAAACATTAAGTACGTTCTGGTGTCGATGTGCAACTGCAAGGTGTGTGGAAGTGATCATCTGCACGAACGCGGATACGAGCAGGGAACGATGAAACCATACAAGAGGTGTATCAAATGCGAGACGGTTTCGGAAGAGAAAAAGTGAGATATCCGGCTGAGGACCCAGTTGTCCAAGCCTACACTCGCCAATACTTTCATGCTATCTCCGACCTCGGTGTCACACTCACTGAACGACAGCGGTTCGGCTACATGCTCGATGGACTGGCCAAGTTTCTCCCCGAGGAACAGGTCAGGGAAATCGAGGCTGATTGCCAAGCCCAGCTCATTCAAGGAGCGTGAGCCTTTACTCACGCAATCTCTAAAATAAACGTAAAATATATGGATTTTCAAAATGGTGCAAATTTAGACACACGAAGTGAAGAGGCAAAAGAAAAAGACCACATGTTTGAGGAAATTGTGGCGACTGCCAATCCGGTTAATTGGGTAGAAAAAAGCAAAGACAAATGGCGACGGTTTGCGGATCAGGATCAAGACGGCAGTGGTTCGTGTGTTGCACAAACAATTAAAAAGTTGGCAAAAGTTTTGGCAAAATTATCAGGCTATGATTTGGATTTATCAGCTACCAGTATTTATCAGCGCCGGTCCAATAAGCCCGACTCAGGAATGATTGGGGTTGAGTCATTTGATATTTGGAAAAATAAAGGAATTAGTTTAGAGGGTTTAGTGCCATCACAAAAAATGACTGATGCACAAATGGACAGCCAAGAAATTAAACCCGAGGCTGATCAGGTGGCTGAGGTATTTAAAATTGGCAATCATGTTGGTTTGAATAGTGGTGATTTTGAAACAGTGGCATCAGTTATTCAAACAACTGGCAAGGCGGTGATGGTGTGGTTTTATTTTACGAGTTCGGAATGGTCAAAGGAAATTCCGACAATTGAAAATCCAAATTTAAACAGGAATAATGCCTTGCGACATTCAGTGCCAGCAGTTGATTTCTTTTTATTTGGTGGCAAAAAATATATATTGATTGAGGACTCTGCTCACTTTGCTGGGTTTACTTATCACTTAATTAGTGAGGAATTTTTCAAAGCACGCAATTGGTTTGCTCGCTACCCGATGAATTATAAATTTAATGATCAGACAGAACCACAACCACCGCAGGATGAAACACCAAGCAACAAACCAAAGTATACTTTCAATGTTGATTTACAATTTGGAATGAAAAATGCGGATGTTGTGGCCTTGCAAAATGTATTAAAATTTGAGGGATTTTTTCCGGTTAATACGGACAGCACCGGATACTTTGGGGCGATTACTAAAAAGGGAGTACAAAAATATCAAGAGAAATATAACATCGCGCACGTGGGCGATGGTGGGTATGGCCGAGTCGGACCAAAAACCCGAGCAAGTCTTAACAAAATTTATTCTTAATTTTTCAATATGGGTATTGAATTTTCGGTCGCAATCTTATCTGCGATCACAGTCGGTTTGGTACAAGTGGCAAAAACAATGGGATTAACAAAACAATACACGCCACTTTGCTCGGTTGTTATTGGTGTTGGTTTATCATTTTTAGCAATGCCAGTTGTTTTATTAAACGTCTATCAAACTGCTTTCGTTGGTTTGATTGTTGGCTTGTCTGCTGTTGGTTTGTATTCGGGTGTAAAAAATACCGCTGGTAAATAACTTTATAAACTCGTACAGTTTGGGAGCAATAAATGCAGAGGTTGGATCAGCCCCTGTCTAAGCGCCCCTGTCACAGGTTGAACATGAGCACCCCGAAGTGGGGTGTTTTTGCTTGTGGATAACTCGTGCATAGAAAGTGGACAAACTGCCTTGCTGAATTATTAAGAAAGTGTTAAGATGGGTATGTAAATAATTTTATGCCCATAAATATTCACTTAATTCAAAGACCAGTAGTGCTTGTAACCTCATCGATATTAATTCGGTGGCGCTTTGTGAATAGGCGTTGGGCGGTTATGAGCACCACTGGTTTTTTTAATTAATCATAATCGTATGAATAGTCATTGGTTTAAGTTTTATGGTCAAGATTGGTTGACTGATATTAAAGTGATTGGCTTATCCTTGGTCGATAGGATGTGCTATTTGACACTGCTCTGTTTGGCATCAACGACGGATGATGGGGTAATAAAAAAGTGTAAGGAGGAGTCAATAATCGGGCTAACGCATATCTATAAAGATCCTACTGTTGATGGTGATTACTATGATCAAGCGAAGGGTTGTTTACAGCGTTATCAAGATAACGGAATGATAACGATTGATAACGATGGCAACGTTACAGTAGTTAACTTTATGCGACGTCAGGAAGGGGCTTTGACGGGGTATGAAAGAATAAAAAAATACAGAGAAAAGCAAAAAGAGGTGCAAAAAAAGGTGGAAGTTAAGCCAAAAAAAGCCAATGATAACGAAATGATAACGCAAATGATAACGCCAGATAAGATAAGAGAAGATAAGATAAGAGAAGATAATAGTATAGTGAGTGAGTGTACACCCTCACAAATATCAAAATTTTTCTTTTTAGATCCGGAGTGTGTTATTCAAGAAATGCTGGCCAATGGCTTACCTGAACAGACTGTAAGATTTGAGGTTGGTAAATTTATTAATTACTGGACTGAATTAAACAAGTCAGGAAAAAAACAACGTTGGGAATTAGAAAAAACATTTGAAGTAAAAAAACGCCTTGGTACTTGGTTTAGAAATATTGCCAACAAACAAGGTAATTATTCAACTGCACCAAAAGCGGTGCGGATAAGTTAAATTTATATGACAGATGCATTAAAATATGAACGAAATATCTAAAAAATTAATGTGCGTGTCAGTGCGCAATGGTGTGGAGTTGTGGTTTGAAAAAGATGAGATTGAAAAACTACAACAAGTTTTAAGTAATATCAGGCAGAGCACCTTTGTACATTTTGGGGAACGAACAATCAATACTGCTGATATTGTTGGTATTTTTTTGGCCGATGATATGGGTGATGTTACTAATCGTAAAAATGGGAAGTGGAGATGTGATCAAAACTTTTGGCATGAAAAAGGCAAAGAGTGTGATTGCATAGACAAAGAACAGCGAGCAAAAATATTAAGACAATCGGAGGCTATTGCCAAGTGTGGTAAATGTAATAATGGTCACGTTTTTACAGACACCGGCGCAACGCTTTGTGATTGTATAAAAGATATTTAATATGATAACAAATTATTTAAAAACACAAATTGAAATATTGCCGGAAAATGCCATTGAAGAAGTATATTTGAAACATTTTTTTGAAATCAATCAAGCGGTTTATGGTTCAAAAAATAGTTTGATTAATTTGATATATTCTGATGATGGCCAAGATGTGGCTTTGGTAATAGGCAAAATAAAGTAATGCGTTTTATGTGGGATTTGGCCAATTTTGGGGGCTGTGGATAAGTGGACAGTTTGGGGGTTGTGCGACCGCACGCAGTATGTTAATATAATAACAAGACAGTTTTAATCTTAACCAAGAAAGCGAGGTGAAATTATGTACAACAATGAAAAAGCGTTAGTCGATTGTGAACGTGATCGGGAAAATGACAAGACGGATATCCAAGATGAAATCCAAGAGGATACAACATCGATGGAGGAAAAATTGGAAGCGTTAGACGAATTAGAAAAATCAGAGGTGTGGCTCGATGAGCCTGAGGCATAATAATTAATTAACTTATAGCAATATGTCAAATCAAATTCAAATCAAATCCGAGGTGGATTTAAAAATGATACTGGCCAATCAGTACATGAAACAAATCAATAACTTTTTCGGAAATGAAAAACAGGCAATGAAGTTTTTATCAAGTGTGATGTCAGCGGTTCAGCGTATCCCAGAGTTATTAAATTGCGAGCCAAAGTCCTTGATTAATTCATTCATGACAATGGCTCAGCTTGGTTTAATGCCATCTGAGGTATCCGGGGAGGCGTATGTTCTGCCTTATAATAATAAAAATGGTAAGGTGGCGCAGTTTCAGTTGGGATATCAGGGGTTGGTTACTTTATTTTTTCGAGCCGGTGGTCAGAAAATCCGCGCAGAAATTGTCCGCAAAAATGATGAGGTTAGTTATGTTAATGGCGAAATAAAACACACGATTGATATTTTTAAATCAAACGAGGAACGTGGCGAGGCGGTTGGTGCTTATGCGGTTGCAACGATTAATGGCCAAGAGGTTTGCAAATATATGAATGCTACGGATATTTTGGCTTTTGGTTCTCGTTTTTCAAAGTCGTGGACTACATCGTTTACTCCATGGAAAGAGGCCAATGACCCCGAGTTGAATATGTGGAAAAAAACGGTATTAAAACAGTTGGGAAAAATGTTACCAAAAAATGAGTCAATCAATTTGGCAATTGCCGAGGATAACAAAGACTCTATTATTTCTGATCGTTTATTGCCAGCGGTTGAGGAAAGTAAAAATTTAACCATGGGTAGTATTGTAAAAACCGAGGAGCCAGTGATTGAAGTTGAACCGGAGGAAATTAAACAATAATCCTATGGCCAAGAAAATCAAAACTAAATTAAAGAAACATAACATGCCAGCGGTTGTGGCCAGACCGGACAGCAAAAAAAAGGTTGAGTTTCCGGTGTCGCATTATTCGTATTCATCGATGGTACAGTTCACAACCAATCCGGTGCTATTCAAAATAAAATATATTAATGGCGATCGGTATGATACGACTTCGAGTCCATCGCAAGTAATCGGCCAAGCGTTTCATTCGGCCATGGAGGTGTACTATCGAGGGAACATTGACATGATGCCGAAGGATGAAAGCGAGGCGATTGAGTTCGGGCTAAAAACTGGCATGGCGTTTATTGAAAATTACCCCGATGGTTTTATCGGGTACAACACAACGGTGCAGACAAAGCAAAAAATGTATGACCTGTTCTCGTTCGCTTTCACGTCGTATGTGAAAGAGTTGCCATATAGTGGTGAAAAGATAATGGCAATTGAAGATAAAATCGAGGAGAATGTGGATATTACTTGGAAAGGCACAAAGTTAAATCTACCAGTAAAGTTGAAAGGGTACATCGACAAGATTGTGGAGTTGCCCGATGGTAAAATGGTGATCAAAGATTATAAAACCTGCCGAGCGTTCTCTGATCCTGAGAAGATTGACGGTGGCAAAATAATTCAGGCAGTCCAGTATTACTTGTTGGCCTATGCGAAGTATGGGGTTGAGCCTTATTCAATGGTTTATGAAGAAGTGAAAACCACCAAAAATGCGGATGGTAGCAAACAAGTTAAAATCTACGAGATTGTCTATGCTGAGAATGAATTATATTTTGACTTTTACTTTCGGCTTTATGAGGACATCACCAATGCTTTGAATGGTCACATGGTGTATGTGCCAAACGTGCAGACTTTGTTTGATAACGAGGTGGCGATGATCTCGTATATTCATCGGCTCGATGTGGAAGAGGAACGAGCCAAACAGATGAAGAAATTAAAAGTCGACAATATTACCGACGTGCTAAAAAAGAAAATACAAAATGCCGGTAACATGCGCAAATTATTAAAAGCCATTGAGAGCAAATTTATCTCGGCTAAAAGTATCAATTATAATTCTATGGAAAATCACGAGAAAATTCAAACAAAATTAATGGAGTATGGCATGATGGTGCAGTTTGATAGCAAGGTGGATGGGGCAACTGTTGACCTGTATCGCTTTATGCCATCCATTGGTTTGAAAATGAGCAAATTAAAATCTTACACTGCGGACATCGAGCAGGTGTTGGGTAAGACTGGTATTCGAGTGTTGGCACCAATTCCAAACACTTCACTGGTTGGTTTTGAAGTGCCACGTGATGAGCGTGTGTATCCAAAGTTGCCAGCCAGCAAAGGATTTGAATTGGCGATTGGCCAAACGATTATGGGTGATGTTCGGTACTTCGATATTCGCAATGCACCGCACATGTTGGTGGCTGGTAGCACAGGGTCCGGCAAGTCAGTATTTTTGAACGCTTTGATTAAGCAGTTGATGAAATTAGAAAAAGTTGATTTGCATTTGTTTGACCCGAAACAAATTGAGCTTTGCCAGTATGAAGAAATGGTTGAGGAATAT
>LCJG01000045.1:4558-11027 GCA_000998025.1 Candidatus Collierbacteria bacterium GW2011_GWB1_44_6 | reverse complement strand
GAAGTACTTAAACTACTACAATCACCGTCGTTTACACTTAAGCTTAGACTTACAGACGCCTACTGAATTTGTTGCCAAGGTGCTGACGTAATTACGAAACTTTTTCCACCTCGCTTTAGTGGGTATACTTTGATATTATTTAGGGGCATTATGACTACTTTGAATTATCATGTTTGAAAAATTGTGGAGGCTCGCTACTCTGGATGTGGGGATTGATTTGGGTACGGCCAACGTGGTGGTTCATGTCCGAGGTAAGGGGGTGGTCATTCGTCAGCCGTCGGTGGTGGCCAGACACATGAAGACAAAGGTAATTTTGGCGATGGGGGATGAAGCCAAGAAGATGCTAGGGAAGAATCCGGCGAATATTGAAGTAGTCAGACCACTTCGTGACGGTGTTATCGCTGATTTTGATGCGGCTGAGGCCATGCTGAAGCACTATATTCTCGAAGTTCATGAGTACTACAAGGGTTTAGGTTTCAAAATTCCGAGACCAAGAGTGGCCATTGGTATTCCTAGTGGGGTTACAGAGGTGGAGCGCCGAGCGGTGCAGGAGGCGGCTTTGGAAGCAGGCGCGAGAGCGGTATTTCTTATTGAGGAACCGATGGCGGCGGCGATTGGGTCGGGGCTCCCAGTGGAGAAGGCAGAGGGGCAACTAATTTGTGACATTGGAGGGGGGACCAGTGAGATAGGGGTGATCTCTCTCGGTGGATTAGTGCTCAACAGAAGTTTGCGTATAGCAGGGGACGAACTGACAGAATCGATCCAAAACTTTGTTCGATTGAAATATAACCTTTTACTGGGAGAAAGTACGGCGGAAGAAGTCAAAATTGCCGTGGGGTCTGCATACCCACTGAAGCGCGAAAAAGAGGGGAACCCTCTGCAAATTGTGGTTCGAGGTAGAAGTCTGGAAGACGGACTGCCGAAATCTCTGAAGCTGGACAGTATGGAAATACGCGAATCTTTGATGCCGATAATCAATCAAATATTGGGTGAGATTGCTTTGATAATCGAAGAAACGCCGCCCGATCTCGTGGCCGATATTTTGGAAAAGGGAATGGTGATGGCGGGCGGAGGATCTTTGATCCGGGGAATAGACAAACTTATTAGTGAACAGATAGGTATGCCAGTCTGGGTGACAGATACGCCACTTGAGGCTGTGGTAAGAGGTTGCGCAAAGGTGTTGGAAAGCGATAAACTCCTGGCAAAGGTACGAGTAGTAGGGGGACTAAGATAATCTTATAGTGTGAGGTGATATAATTTTGGCATACTTTGATAATTTGGAGGCGTTCGATGCATCATTTTCTTTTGTATTTTTTCACTATGACCTCTTTGCTGGCACTGGCCTTTGCGCTTGATGCCCTGTATGACTGGCGCCCCTTCTCCATATTCACGGCATGTCTGACAGTGGTGACAAGCATCATGTGGGGATTTGCCGGGATCTGGCCGGCCTGTATATTTTTTGCTGTCATTTCCGTCATTATGATCGTGAAGATCATCGTCATGAGTCGGAAATGAGGTTTAAAAGATCAAAAATAGGCTTAATAAGCCTTCTTGTAGCTCTCGTCGGCGACAAAGACTCCATCTGGGGTCTTTTTTTATGGTTTGGTGATGATGGCCAGGTTTTCGGGAGAGTTGTCTAAAGTATCGTAGAGAAGGATTTCTGCTTTTTGGAGCGGTTCTTGGCTGACGGTGAGCAAATGATTGATTTTACCGATGATTAAACTGTTTGGGAAAAGTTCGCTCGGTTCCGTAAGTATCATGTCACCAATTACGACGGGCGACTGACTGGGGACGTCAACCACCATAGGGTTGTTTCCGTCATATTTATATAATCCTTTTTGACCGGAAGTGGTGCGGACGGGAAAGATTGGAGATTTTTCACTATCTAGTGGAACAATGGTGACTATTTTGTTTAGAACTTCTTTGACTGTTCCAAGAAGCACATTTCCGGAGACAATTGGCTGACCGGGGCGGATACCGGTTAATGGTAATGATGATGAGACTGCAAAAGTTCCGGAAGATCCAGCAAGGTGTACTGGGACGATTTCTCTATAGGTAGTCTTGAGATTTTCAAGGATTTTTTTGTCAGCAATAGATTGTTTAAGAAATTCGTTTTCGGAGACGAGGGTAGCTATTTGGTTTTTTTGCGCTCGGTTTTGATTTTCAAGTTGGGTGATGTTTTTCAAAAATGAATATTTCTTTTCTGTAAATAGCTTCAGATTGGAGACAGGATGAGATATGGGTGAAAGGGCGGTATAAAAAACCGAATCAATTTTCCCTCCCACCTTGAGTTTACTAGCAGTTGCTAGTAGGATGGAGACAAATAAAGGCAGTAACAATAAATTTATTTTTGTTGAAGTAATCATGTCAGAGAAACAATCCAAGAATATCACAAAAGCGATACTAACTGTGATATTTTGCGTACTGATAGGTGAGGGTGTTTTTGGTTTGGGATTCTATTGGCCGTTTCTTTTGATTCTGTTGGAATGGAGAGGAATATATTGGTTGGGCTTGGCTATAGGAATATTAATATCGGTGATATATAGACTTCCTGTTGGTTTACCTAGCTTATTTTTGGTTGTGGTTATCGGTGGGCTTTCTCTAGTTTTTGGTTCCAGAAAAGAGACTGGTGTCGTTATTCTAATTGTGTCACTGCTGGCCAATTTCGTCTTTGATAAAGTCTTTGGGTTATCTTGGACGCTTTTTGATCTTCTGTCTACAGTCGTTGCTTGGGCCATTGCTGTCAATTGGTTTGAGAAGGGGGAATCCATAAAACTGAATTATTAATACTTATAATTAACTACTGTCATCGCGAGCGGAGCGTGGCGATCCAGAAAAACCTGGATTGCTTTGGTTCGGAATACCGAATCGCGCAATGACGAGCTAAAAATGGACAAGGAAGCAATCTACTACTGGAACAAGACGATTTTGATTTTGATAATGGCAATCGGTATCTCCAGGGTATTCTTTTTGACGACGGTGATGGGCGGTCATTTCGACAGCTTGGCTGAAGGGAATAGAGTTAGAAGAGTAAGGCTGGACCCAATCAGGGGGATAATTAGGGATAGAAACGCAAAACACTTGGCGATGAATATAGATTATGGTGGAAAGACGGTGAGATTCTATCCGGGTGGAGAAGTGGTGGCTAGTATTGTGGGGTATTTGGGAAAGCCGGACGAGATAGACTTGAAAGATTGTTTGGACTGTAACGCAGAAGCAACAGTGGGAAAGGCAGGTTTGGAAAAACAGTATCAGGAGATGTTGTTGGGAATTCCAGGGATGGTAACTGCACAAGAAACTGCCAGTGGACAAGAAAAAATGGAAGTGGCTAGAATTGAAAGCCTGCCGGGAGAAAATATAACCACCAACGTTGACCTTGAGTTACAAAAACTAGCATATATCTCTTTGAAAAATACGTTGAAAGAGACAGGAAAGAGCGGGGCGGTGGTGGTTGCTAAAGTGAATGGGGAAGTGCTGGCGCTAGTAAGTTCACCCTCGTTTGATCCGAATTTATTTATTCCCGATGGAAAACGGAGTGATTTTGGGGGAGATTTTAAAGATGTGGATAGTTTGATCAAAGATACTGAAAAAAAACCACTTTACAACAGAGCCATATCAGGAGACTATGCTCCGGGTTCCGTTTTTAAGCTGACACCGGCAATTGCGGCTTTGGAAGAGGGAAAGATAAACAAAACCTCAATGATCATGGATACGGGTGAAATCAAGATAGGTGAGTACCGCTATGGTAATTGGTACTTGGATAAATATGGTAAAACAGAAGGAGAAATCGGGATAGTCAAAGCCCTGGCCAGAAGTAATGATATTTTCTTTTACAAGTTAGGAGAAGCTTTGGGCGTTGATGCACTTGTATCATGGAGTGAAAAATTTGGTTTAGGCGAAAAATCCGGAATAGATTTACCGGGCGAGTCGAATGGCTTTGTACCCACACCCTACTGGAAAGAAAAAAACATTGGTGAAAAATGGTTTTTGGGGAATACCTACCATTTTGCGATTGGCCAGGGAGATTTGATGGCCACACCGCTTCAGATAAATAGAATGACGGCCGAAGTGGTCAGCGGATTGAGTTGTAGTCCAAGGCTGGTGGGGAAAGCGGAGTGTTTGGATTTGCGGTTAAATAATAAAAATATAGCCATCGTTTTGGAGGGAATGAAAGAGGCTTGTAGTCCAGGGGGGACAGCGTTTCCGCTGTTTGAATATGCCGGCCGGATTTATTGTAAGACTGGCACGGCGCAAAAGGGGGGAAAGGAGTCTTTGTCTAACGCATGGATGAGTGTGGTAGTTCCCAAGGGAGCGGATACAAAGGAGTGGATAGTAATCACGGTGCTAATCGAAGAAGGGGGTGAGGGTAGTGCGGTAGCGGCGCCGGTGGCGAAGGAGATTCTGCCCTATATACTTGACAAACTGTAAGTTATTTGATATATTACACACTATTGAACTTTAAATTGTGATTTTTCGGCCACTAAGTCTGTCTTCGGGGAAACCTGAAGGCAGACTTGGTGGCCGAACCGGGACTCCTGCTGCTTTAATCTGATGCAGGATGCGCTTTGGCTACGACGCCCCAAAATGGGACCGCCCGGGACGAAACAACCGGGGATGCCCAAGGGCGTTTCGAGCCGGCGTGGGTGCCGGCAAAATTTCCAGCCCCTCAAATGAGGGAACTGGGTTGGCAAGGGTGGGGTTTTATCCGCAAACCTTTGTCAAAAACTACGCGTGATCACCCTGAAAACTCTCATAAACGCGGAGAGTAAACTTGTCCCGATGGCAAGTTGGGTCCGGAGTGCGGCCGGAGGTAGAAGGGCTGTCTCTGCTCTGAGACAAATCTTCTTTCCTGAATGGTGGCTTCCATAGAGAGCCCTTAGGTCCTACTGGCCTCGGGGCCAGAAGTATCTAAGGAGTGGAAGTCCACCCGAACCTTGGGTCTGTGGCCAGCAGCAGCGGATCTCGTACATATGAGTCCGGTATGCATAGCGGCAGGCCCAAGGTAATCTCTTTACCCGGCCTACGCCGGACCAAAAATAAACCCGTCCAAGTGGACGGGTTTTCCTTTTCTATTGACAAAAACCTTATTATGGGTTATGATATACACCTAACTTGTTCCTTTATTTATCGATCTTTTCGGCCATGCAAGCTGCTCTCAGGGAACTGATGGCAGGTTGGATGGCCGAAGCGACGGGCTCAGTATGCGCCCACGGCCTCCTGCGATCGAAATCCGGATGCACACAAGCTGAGGCGAGTGTGTGGTTCTGGCCCCCGAAAAGGCTAATCGACTCTTCCGGTGAGTCGTTGAAGCAGGGCAGAGTAATGAAAGCCCTGCCATGTGCTCTAACAAATTCCCTCAGGGCACAGAGGGACGAAAGGCAGAATCGGCTAAAAGCTCTAGGCGTTCTGCCCTGATTTGAAAGTTTCCGAAAAAGGAGCAATGTGGGGCAACTCACTAGGAAACTTTCAGACGTCAAACCCTGGTTGGAAGTGGCCCTCAGCCAGGGAAATGCAAATATCCGCTATTATTGGTAAATTTATTTTTACCGGTAAAGAGCGGGGAAATGGCTCCGTGAGAGGATATTATTCCTTTCATTCTCCCTTGCGGAGCCAAAAAATATAAAGAAGCCGGTCTAATGACCGGCTTTCTACTTTTATAGCTTACAAAGCCTACAAGGATGGTCCTTGAAGGCCCATAACACTTGACAAAGGGAGAAAGGTGTGGTATATTAGTGCCTATTCTTTGAAATTCGATCAATTCGGCTGTTACGAAATGGACGTCAGCTGGCCTTCATTTTGTAGCGGTCGAATAGACCCTGCCTGCTATTTTTGAACCGGTCTTTCACACGGTGAAAGTCCGTGTGATCCGAGAAATCAAAATAGCAGAGGGTTCTCACCTAACATTACCCCCGCCAATGGAAGTAGTACGCCTAAAGTCGGCTTTGCCGGCTGGCGCTAATAGCTACTTACCGGCTGAGGCGGGCGGTGCATGGGATGAGAATTTGCCGTCCGATGGGCGGCATATGGAGTGCGGTCTTGCTGAGGAAGCTGATTCCAAGGCCCGATCCGACCGCACTCCATCCTGTGAATATCTTGGCCGGGATCAATGATCCCGGCCTGCTTGAACTGTACATGAGTTCGTGTTTAGTTCGAGCAGCGTATCACCTCGAGGCATTAAACCCCTTGGGGAGCGGATCCCCGCCTGCTCATTTATTAATCCTGGATCGTTGGCTGTAGAAGCTTCTAAATTGTTAATCGGCTGTTTACGCAACAGCTTGGGGGATATAACTTAGATGCTTCATTTAAATAGCCGATGGTCCAGGAACGAAAACTAGCCCCACCTAATATTTAGGTGGGGCTTTCTTTTGCCTTGTGATATTATATGGAGCGATTTTCCAGTGTATATTGGAGAAAGTTAGAGAAAATGAAACTTGTAATAGTAGAGTCCCCAACCAAGACAAAAAGCCTT
>LCJG01000045.1:0-4505 GCA_000998025.1 Candidatus Collierbacteria bacterium GW2011_GWB1_44_6 | reverse complement strand
AAAGCCTTTCAAAATATCTGGGAGGGGATTTTGAGATCTTAGCCAGTATGGGCCATGTGCGGGATTTGCCGAAGAGTAAGTTTGGCATAGAAATTAAAGATAAGGGAAATGACGAATTTGAATTTGTACCGACTTATGCCCTGATGGATAGGAAGGAAGATACTGTCAGGAAATTGAAAACGGTAGCCGCAAAAGCTGATGAAATTATTCTAGCCTCCGACCCAGACCGTGAAGGAGAAGCCATTGCGTGGCATGTGGAGGAAATTCTGAAAGACGCTTTGAAGGACAAAAAAAAGAAACCTTTGTTCAAAAGAGTGGCTTACAACTCAATCACCAAAGAGGCGATTTTGGAAGCCATGGATAACCCTAGAGAAATTGATATGAATATGGTGAACTCGCAACAAGCGAGGCGGTTTTTGGACCGGTTGGTAGGCTACAAGCTCTCACCGATCTTGTGGAAGAAAGTCAGAAGGGGGCTGTCGGCCGGCCGGGTTCAAAGTGTGGCGGTAAGGTTGATTGTCGAGAAGGAAAGAGAGATAGAAAAATTTATCCCTGTCGAATATTGGCAGATCCGGGTCTTGGTAAAAACTGAGAAAAATGAAGAATTTTGGGTTGAGATAGCTAAATATAAATCGGATAAGGCTGAAATAAAGAATGGAGAAGAAGCAAAAAATATTTTGGAAGTTCTTGAAGCGGCAGATTATGTGATCTCCGATATCAAAAAGTCAGAGAGAAAGGCGCAACCACATGCTCCGTTTAAGACTTCCACATTACAGCAAGCCGCAGCGAATGTCCTTGGCTGGTCGGCCAAGAGAACTATGAATATTGCTCAAAAGCTTTATGAGCAAGGAGACATTACTTACCACCGAACCGATTCTTTTAATCTAGCACCGGTGGCCATCGAGGCAGTCCGAAAATTTATTTCCGAGACTTACGGAGCAAACTATTTACCCGCCTCTCCAAGAATGTATAAAACCAGTGGGAAAGTAGTGGCTCAAGAGGCCCATGAGGCGGTTCGCCCCACCCATTTGGAGCTCACTCCTGAAAATTACACCGGTCAAGAAATGGCCATGGATGAGAAGAAACTTTATTCATTAATTTGGCGCAGAACTGTCGCTTGCCAGATGGCTGAGGCTGTTTTTGATGATACAAAAGTGACGGTCAAGGCGGGTGACTGTGAATTGACAGCCAATGGAATCGTGGTGAAGTTTGATGGGTGGAAAAAACTATTTAAGAAAGACAAAGAAGAGCTGCAAGCCTTACCCGAATTGAAAGTGGGGGAGAAACTTACCAAGAAGAAGATTGAATCTTTGCAGAAATTTACCCAACCGCCGGCGAGGTTCAACGACGCCTCACTCATCAAAGAGTTGGAGAAGAGAGGTATAGGCCGGCCTTCTACATACGCGGCCATTATTTCGACCATTATCGACCGCCGGTATGTAGATCAAAAAGACAAGAAATTTTTCCCCACTTCCATCGGGAAAGCCGTGGTGGACTTCTTGATGGAGAATTTTCCGAGAGAAATGCAGTACGAATTCACGGCCAAGATGGAAGATTCTTTGGATGATATTGCCTCAGGCAAATTGAAATGGATGGAGATGTTATCAAAGTTTTGGGGGGATTTTTCCAGAAAATTATTTAAGGTAGATAAGGAAAGCGCTCGGGTGGGTGTTCCCACGGAGGGGACCGGAAAAAAATGCCCAACATGCGGTGAGGGAGAAATAGTAATTCGGGATGGAAAATATGGTAAGTTTCTAAGCTGTAGCCGCTATCCGGAGTGTGTATACAAAGCTCCATATATTGTGTATGTAGATGGTGTGGTTTGCGAAAAATGTGGCAAGAGAGTGGTGCTGAAAAAGACTAGAACAGGAAGAGACTTTTATGGATGTGAAGATTATCCAAACTGCACCTGGGCCAGCTGGAAAAAACCTTTGACCAAAGAGGAGGAGAAGAATGAGTCTCAACCGAGTAATTCTGGGGAGACAGAGGAAGAGTAGTCGAGGTAATAAAAGACCCCCGGTTCGGGGGCCATTTTGTTATGACTTGAGAAGGGTGTAGTGGAGGCGCAGGCCGTGGCGGTGGGGTAGAGAGGTGAGAGTCAAGACCACCTTTACCGGTTCGCCGGAGAGATTCAGGGCGTCCCACATGAGGACGTGGTCGTCGGCGATGTCAGTCAGGACGATTTGATGGTTTAAATTTGTAGATGTGTTGTTTGCGCCTCGGAGACGGAAGCGGCCGAGGTCTTCCCCTGGGGCACTGGTGTAAGAATTGTGAAGAGTGTCAGCCTTAAGAAGTAAAACTTTCACGATATTCATGGTAACTCCTTTTTTCAACGGGCAAAGATAAGTTATTGTACTATCATTATTCTATGGCTAAATTGAGGCAAAAAATACGGGACATGTTGCGGAAAATCGGCCCTGGATTCATCACCGGCGCGGCGGATGACGATCCGAGTGGAATTGCAACTTACTCAATGGCGGGAGCGCAGTTTGGCTACAAGATGAACTGGATGTCTCTCTTTTTGATTCCGGCCATGATCGCAATTCAGGAGATGTGCGGCAGAATAGGACTGGTATCAGGAATGGGACTAGCGGGCGCTATAAAAAAATACCGTTCCATAAAATGGTTGTGGGCGGCTGTCAGCCTGCTTTTGGTTGCCAATATTATCAATATCGGTGCCGACTTGGGAATTATGGCGGCCTCTTTGGTCATGGTTGCCGGCGGAAACTTCTTCGTTTATCTGCTGGTGATTACGCTGATAATTTTGATTGTGGAGATTGTGGTACCGTACCGAAAATATGTTAGGTATCTGAAGTGGTTGGGGTTGACGTTATTTGCATATGTGGCGACGGCGTTTTTGGTTAAACAGGATTGGTGGTCGGTCTTGGGATATATGGTTTTACCCCGGATAGAATTCAACATGCATTACATTACGATGATGATTGGCTTTGTCGGAACCACCATCTCTCCGTATTTATTTTTTTGGCAGAGTTCGGAAGAAGTTGAGGAAGATATTGCAAAATCTAAAATTTCTGATTTTGGCGCTCAGCCGGATACTTCCATGAAAGACATTGAGGTGATGAGGTGGGATACAAAAATAGGGATGATTTTTTCCAACATGATTTCTTTTTTTATTATATTGACTACCGCGGCCACTCTTCATAATCAGGGAATTTTTGATATTGAAAGTCCTCAGCAGGCAGCCATGGCACTGAAACCCCTGGCGGGTGACTATGCTTACTTGCTTTTTGCGGTCGGTATAATTGGTATCGGTTTGCAAGCTATTCCGGTACTAGCTGGGTCGAGTGCCTATGCGGTTTCTGATGCTTTGGGAATTAAGGAGGGGTTGGCCAAGAAATTTACCAAGGCCAAGGGTTTTTATCTCGTAATTATCGCTTCGGTGCTTGTAGGCATGCTTATGAATTTGCTGGGGATCAACACGATTAAGGCACTCTACTATGCCGCAATCGTCAATGGAGTGGTAAGTGTACCCCTGATTTGGGTTATTATTAGTCTGGCTGATGATGCCCGGGTGGTGGGAAAATACCGCAACGGAAAGGTTGGCAAGTTGGTTGCTTGGATCACTTTGGTGTTTATGGCGGGCTCAGTATTGATTTTATTTGGAAGTATTTTTGATTAAAAACCCGCCTTATCTGGGCGGGTCACAAGGGACGTGTTCCTTGTAAAGAAACTTGAAATAATCATCCTTAATATATTCAAAGTAAAGGACATCGATGTGCCAATAGTTATTGTCTTTACTGATTATATTTGGGGGTGGACAAAAGATTTTTTTCGGTTTAGTGTAGTAGTTATGGAAAAAATAATTTTTGATAACCTCTTTCATAAGAAATATGTAGGTGGAGAGGGGGAGATAGCAGAAATTGAATCTGCAGGATCTACTACAGAGTTCCGTGGTATGACCCTGGCCGACGTGTTGTTCTACTACCGTTTGTATATCGGTGATAAGAAGGCGGAATTACCCCAGGAGGTACTTGAACAATTACGTCTAGTGGGTAAAATTTAATTGTGGGGAAATTTATCGTTATTTACGGATCGAATAATTTAGGAAAATCTAAGCAGTTGGATATGTTGGAGCAGGAGTATATCGATGCTGGTTTGCCGTATGTGCGCATCAAGTATCCTATCTACGAATCACCCACAGGAGAGATTATTAACCGGGCGCTTAGGCCAGATAGTGAAGGGAATAGATTAGAAATATCTGATGAAGAGTTGCAGTGTCTGTACGCGGAGAACAGAAGGCAGCATGAGCCGATTTTGGAAGAATTGTTGGAAAGAGGAGATGTGATTGCGGAAGACTATGTGGGAACAGGTTTGGCTTGGGGACTCGTTAAGGGTGTGTCTAGAGAGAGTTTGAATTTATTTAATCAAGGATTGAGGGTGCCGGACATAGAAATTCTTTTGGATGGGGAAAGATTTTGCGGAGGGATAGAGAAAGGTCACCGGCACGAAGCGGCAGGGCCAGAAATTTGGGAAAGAAGCAGAAG
>LCJG01000044.1 GCA_000998025.1 Candidatus Collierbacteria bacterium GW2011_GWB1_44_6 | reverse complement strand
GATATCCCCTCGGGATCGTGTGGACAGCTCCATGATCAATCCAAGGATTTCAGAATATGCAGTCTGGATCGCCAGTCTCGTAGTTCTACTACTGATCCGTTCTGACGAGGAAAGGGATATCCTGGAACCTGTTCAGGTTCATATCTCCGATGGCCTCCAGACCTATCGGTACTTAAATGATAAACGGGTCGATAGTTTCTAGTACGCATCTGCTCCGATTTCGATCGGGGCTTTTTTTATCTTTTGTCACTCCTGACTTGATCAGGAATCCATCAAATTCGTCTCCAACTCCTTGTTCAACTCCATACTTGTCACTCTGTCTCTTTCGCCGTCAAAGTATCCGCCCATGATTCTCGATGCCAGCACAGGCCGAAAAGCCACCTCGTCATTTTCTGTCCAATTTATCATTTCTTTAAATTTCTCCAAAAATATTTTAGCCAGATCAGGCCGCTTGAGTTTTGTGTAGACCCGGTGGTAAAAGTAGGCGATATCGTAAAATTTCAATCCACCCATTTGTGCCGCCTCGCTATCAATTAAATAATAATCGTTATTATTAGTTTTCATTATTGCCCAATCTTCAATATAACGAAGTAGCTTACTAGTGTCAGTCTTAGTATTTATCGACCACTCTCTGGAGATGTCCATAATTCTGTTCTTCCACGTTGCACGCAAATGCCCCCTATCCTTTGCCAGCATACACAGATCAGTAATTTCCAATATGTTTTTGGCAATCTCTGCTGCTGTTATCAAATCTACTTCGGAGATATCGGATTTTTGTTGTTTTAATTCTATCAATGGTTTACCAAAGACAAACTCATCGATAAACCAATACTTACCTTCGCAAAACCCCTCATCAAACATTTTAGGTGTTTTGAAGGTTGATATATATTTTTTCCATACCGTATTGGCATTTTTGTTCCACGCAGCCTCATTCGCAGTTCTTTCTCCAATACCCGGAGTACTAGCCAGTTTCAAAAATAGTTTTTCGTTTTCAAATAATACTTCACCCATGACATGTCTCCAAGGCTGTTCCAGCTTTTTCACTTTATACCCGAGATTATCGAAATATCTCCCCACCTCTTCCAAATTCAATTTTTCCACCGTCACATGATCTGTCATATATTCATTATATCCGCCGTAGGGGCAGACCTCCGTGTCTGCCCGAAACATTTGAGCAAATCACAGTAGCCTGTTATAAAATAACCCCGATGAAAATATGTGGTCTTGACGAATGTGGACGTGGGGCTTTTGCAGGCCCACTTGTTGCCGCTGCGGTCGTCATCAATAGCGACCTGGAAACATTCCCCTCTCTTTTACCGGTACCCTTAAGAGACAGTAAAAAATTAACCGAAATCCAGCGAAACAAAATCTACTCTCTCAGGTCCCAGTTGCCGATTGTTTACAAAATTGAAGAAGTTTCTGTTTTAGAAATAAATGAACATGGTATGGGTTGGGCCAACAAAGAAATTTTCGAGCGACTGGTAAACAAGATAAACGCGAGAATCTATGTCATAGACGGCAATCTTAAGTTTTCCAATTCCAAGATTCATACTCTCATCAAAGGGGACGATAAATGCTATCCGGTAATGCTTGCCAGTATTCTTGCCAAAGTCTACCGCGACAATCTTCTAAAAAAACTCCATGAAAAATTTCCTGACTACGCTTGGGATCAGAATTCCGGCTATGGTACAGGCTATCATCTATCGGTCATCAAAGAACTAGGCGCCACCCCCATGCATCGGATGCAATATGTCAATACTTATCTCAAACATCAGAGAATCGTTGACACTCAACTTTCTCAAGACTAAACTGAAACTACTAATGGAAAAAATAAAATTGTTCCTACGCACCCTTCGTCCTTGGCAAATCGTTATATTATTTTCCGCCTCATTACTTCTCTTGTCAGCTGGCATTTACGCTTCCCGTTTTTTACGTCAATCAGCCAAAATCAAGCTTGGGTCTGACACCGGACTGGTACTCACTGCAGATAGACAAGACTCCCTCGGTACTTTTTCCGATTCTGCTTTCACTCTCAAATCGGACACCGACCTGACCGCCTCAGGAATAAAGGATAAAATCACTTTTTTCCCCGAAGTCGACTTTGATATTAGCGAAATAACACCCCGCCAATTCAGCCTCAAGCCCAAACAGCCACTGAGTGACAATAGTCTCTATCGTATTAAAGTTCTCTCGGAGCAAAAGACGTTTTCTTGGGCTTTTCAAACCAAAAACGATTTTCGCGTAGTCCAAACTCTCCCGCGGGACAAAGCCACTTACGTACCCTTAAACACCGGCATCGAAATAACTTTTAGTCACGACACCTACGAGGATATCGACAAATATTTTGAAATCACCCCTTTTGTCGAGGGGAGATTCGAGCGTCACAAAAGAACGGTATCTTTTATTCCCAAATCTCTTTCTCCAGGTACTCTCTATACTATCAAGATAAGTAAGGGACTCGTTTTAAATGGTACCAAAGACAGCCTCAAAGAAGACTTTAAGTATCAGTTTGAAACTCAGCCAACTGCATCAGGAGGGTCTCAGACCCAGATGTATTTCCCCAAAAACTTTTATGAATTTTCTCCTTCAGAGACTCCAGCTTTCGATGTTTACACGTCCTCCACTGGTGGAGCCGATGTCTCGGTAGCTGTCTACCAATACCCCAGCGTCCAAGGATTTCATTCTGCCTTTATTACCAAGCTGTCCATCCCTACTTGGGCCTCCAATTCTCAAAGGTCTCACCGAGTTAGTACTTCCGGTCTCAGTAAAGTCTTAGAGTTCAATTCCCCAATTCAACAACAAACCTATACCAACTATTTCTTATTTCCTCAGGCTCTGCCCAAGGGCTTTTACGTGGTAGAAGCGAACATTGGCGGCGGAGGCGGTATCACCACTCAGGCCTTAGTTCAAATCACCGACCTCTCTGCCTATCTCTCGGAAAGTAGTACCAAGACACTGGTATGGGTCAACGACATCCGGACTGGCCAGCCCGTTTCCGGAGCCTCTGTGAGTTTTTCCTCAGGAAAAGGTGGAAAAACCGATCAAGATGGCGTGGCCTATTTCGACTCACCTCCAGCCACTCCAGACAACGGCGAAATGGTATCCATCAGTCAAGGCGACAACAGCTTATTCATTCCCGCTCAAGGTAGGCTCTACTACAGCCAAGAATACCAGAACAGCCGGCGTCTTACCGACAAATACTGGAGTTATTTTTACTCGGACCGCCCGGTTTATTTACCTACCGATACGGTTAGATTTTGGGGGCTACTCCGCGACCGAGACAATCTAAATCAAAAACAGCAATTTACTCTGGAAGTTACCCGGTCAGATTACAATAGTTGGGACTTCAATCCCATCGTTCTTTTCACAAAAGACTTTGAAACCAGTGACTTAGGCACTTTTATTGGGGACATTCCCTTAACTAGCTTTAACCCAGGCTGGTACGGCATCACGGTCAAAGTCGGCAGCGCTATTGTTATGAGTTCATCTTTTTCCGTTGAAACCTATACCAAGCCCGCTTACAAGCTTACCCTCACTCCCTCCAAGAACGCCGCCATTGCCGGCGAAACCATTAACTTTTCCGGACTGGCTACTTTTTTTGAAGGCTCACCTGTCCCATCGATGGATCTTACCTACTCCGGAGCCCAATCCGGTACCCTCACTACTGACTCACTCGGCCGTTACTCCTTCAATTATGTGGCCAACGCTAGTGCCACCAGTTACTCACCCGACTTCAAATACCAGTACATAAGATCATCGCTTCCCGAAGAGGGTCTGATCCAAGCAGATACCTCTGTCGCTGTATTTAATTCTTCTGTTGTCTTTGCTACCCCAAAATCCGAAACCGAAGATAATACCGGAAAAGTGGAGATTGATCTCCGCCAGGTAGATACCGACGTATACTCCTACTCCGCGATTCAAGATATTTTTTCACCGGCTGTCAACCGCCAGCTAAGTGCTACTTTGTTTGAAAATCAATGGAACAAAAAAGAAGTTGGCACTTACTATGACTTTATCAACAAGGTCACCTCTCCCAGGTATGAGTACGAACAGATAAAAAACAAAATTGCTGACATCACCCTTGCCACAGATGGACAAGGAAAAGCTGTTTATGAATTTCCGGTTGCCGAAGACAAATCATACAACTTGATTGTCAATGCCGCCGACGATCAAGGCCGCACGACCAGCCAAGACATCTACATTTCAGGGATTTCTAGAAACTATTACCTGAACAACAATGTTTATTTAAAAACAGACAAGAGCGGACCAAACACCAACAACTTCGCCATTGGCGAACAAGTAAACCTTCAGATTATGAGAGGAGAAAGTCCCTTGGAGGCCGCCTCTACCGACAAATTTCTCTACCAGTTTGCTCAGCGTGGTCTAAAGTCATATCAGATTCTGGACCAGAGTAACATTAGTTTCAAGTTCGCCGATGCTTTTGTCCCAAATGTGGTCGTTGCTGCAGTCAGGTTTACGGGAAAAACCTACCAGGTTTCAGAAAATACCAATCTATACTTCGATACCGCCTCCAAAAAACTCACCTTAGATGTTACCCAGGATAAGTCATCATATCTTCCGGGAGACACTGCCAAAATTTCAGTTTTAGTTAAGGATGCTTCAGGTACGCCCGCCTCTGCCGAAGTAAATCTTAGTTTACTAGACGAAGCCTATAGCGCCATTTTTCCCTCGATTGCGGATCCTCTCATCAGAATTTATAACTCACTCGATGCGGACATTATCGCTTCCTACTATTCTCACCAATATCCCATAGACGCCGGAGGTGCAGAAGGTGGTGGGTGTTTCCTCCCGGGAACGGAAATAATCATGGGAAACGGTGCCACAAAAAGAATCGAAGATATCAAAGTCGGTGACCGGATAAAGACTTTGGAGAGTCCTAAGTCAACCAAGTTAGTTTCCGCCAAAGTAACTCAGGTTTTTGAGCATCAAGTGGCCGGCTATCTTCTCATCAACGGGCACCTCCGAGTTACCGGGGAACACAATCTCTATATCAACGGCCGTTTTCTCACGACCTCCGAAGTCAGAGTAGGTGATAGTTACCTTGATAGCCACGGTCGTTACAAAAAAATTATCTCTGTCGAAAATTATTCCGGTCTTAATACCGTTTACAACTTCACTGTTGATAAATTAAGCACTTATTTTGCCGATGGTTTCTACGTCCACAACGAAAAAGGCCGGGAACTCTTTGTCGACAACGCTTTCTTCGGTAGTGTCAGAACAGGTGGGGATGGTCGCGCCACCGTAGACGTCAAGCTCCCGGACAATCTTACTTCTTGGAGAATTACCTCTCAAGCAATTACAGGGGACATTAAGGCCGGCTTTAGCTCGTCTCCCTTGCTGGTCAAGCAGCCGTTCTTTGTCGATGCTGTCATGAATACGGAGTACCTTCTTGGGGATCATCCCCAAATATTGGTCCGTGCGTATGGAGAGAATCTCTCAAAAGAAAGTCAAGTAACCATCAAGATAAAGTCAGACACTTTGGGTCTGTCCAAAGATATCACTCTAAAAGCTTTCGAGTCCGCCAAAGTCGATCTCGGTTCTCTCACTGAGGGCAATCACAAGCTCTCCATCACAGGTCAGTCGGGAAATATGTCAGATACTTTAATCAGAAGTTTCAAGGTCATCAAGTCACGTCTTCTGGCCGTTACCTCTGTCAATGTCGCCCTTTCACCGGATACCAAGCCTCAAGGATCTGCAAATGCCTCTACCTCTCTTATTATTTCAGATCTGAGCTTAGGCCGCTTCTTCCCACCACTTGCCAATTTGGCTTATACCTGGGGAGACCGGCTAGATCAGCGTCTTGCCCGCACCCTCTCCCAGGAAATTATCAAAAGTTCTTTTGACGATAGTATTATTCCTGAGAAATTGGATCTAACTGCCTTTCAAGCGGGCGGGGGCTACGCCCTCTTCCCTTATTCAAGTGCCGATTTAGAACCTTCCACCTTTGTCGCCGCCTTAGTCGGAGACAAAGTCGATCAAGACGGCTTAGCCAATTATTTCTTCCGTCAATTCTCAGAGGCTAAAGACCCCGACACAGCCGCCATGTCGCTCTTCGGTTTATCCTGCCTAGATCAGCCCGTACTCCTTCTCATAGACAATCTCTCGGACGAAAAAGACTTGACTCCACTAGCCAGAATTTACTTGGCTTTAGCTCAAGTAAAAATCGGGGATACAGAAAAAGCGCTTCAGTCATACCGCTCGCTCATCTCCGAGTATTCTCAGAAGCAAGATAATTTTATGTATGTCAAAGTTGGAAGTGACAAAGACAGTTATTTACAGGCCACAGCTCTCATGTCATCTCTCGCGGCGCTACTTGGTGAGGGTGATGCCGACAGTTTACTTGCCTATACGCTGGCCAACTCCGGAAAAGATGTTTTATTGGTCTCCCCTCAACTTATTACAATTGCCGCTCTTATCGGAAACACAAAGCCGGAGCCGGTTTCTTTTGCCTACACATTAAATGACAAAAAAATCACTAAGAGACTAGAAAACGGACAAGTTTTCAAACTCATCTTGTCGCCGATAGACCTTGAGAGTATCACCTTTTCGGATATCAGTGGTAATGTCGGATTGACCACCTCATATTTAGCCCCTCTCGACCCCCAGACCGCAGCCGTTGATCCGTCGGTATCTATCAATAGAAACTATTCAGTCAAAGGTAAGGTTACCAATAATTTCACTCCCTCTGATCTCATCAAAATTTCCTTGCCAATAAGTTTTAAAGAAGTCTCACAGGATGGCTGCTATCAAGTGTCCGATCTTCTACCTTCAGGACTGAAGCCTGTCACCGCCGTCTTTAGTCTCGGTCTCGATAGCACCAACATCTGGTATCCATACGAGATAAATGGTCAGAAAGTCAGTTTCTGTGTCGGAAAAGATCACAAGGGTAACACCATCAACTACTATGCTCGCGTAGTTTCGGGAGGAGATTATCAGTCGGAGAGCGCCTTGATCCAGTCTTTGATTTCTCCCTCGGTCTACAATCTTTCTCCGGCCGGGGCTGTTAGTATCAAATGAGACTTT
>LCJG01000043.1 GCA_000998025.1 Candidatus Collierbacteria bacterium GW2011_GWB1_44_6 | reverse complement strand
CCTGCGCCGCTGAGAAAGATCTATTCAAACAAGCCGAAAATGTCTGTCAAAATCATCTAATAACCAATCAATCTTTTGGCAAAAAATGTGTGTCAGAACCGAGAGATACTATCCAGACTACGGACTCTCTTTCCATTCCCCGAGACTCCACGGTAGGGGCTGACTCCATCAAGTTTACCTGTCCGGACAACTTTACTTCAGAGTATAAAGCCAACTTTTGTACTTCCCAAGCAGAGCTTGTTGCCAGTGCCAATAAAATTTGCGCAACTCATCTTACTTGTCCTGAATCAGCCAAGCCCACAGTTCTTAAGCTTTCTGAAAGATCTGGTGTCGTTACAGCTGTGTACCATACCAAAATACATCAGCTGGCGCCGGTGATTGGATCGGCATCTACAAGCCAAACGTTGATAATACCAAACCACTAGATTGGAAATGGTTAAACAACGCTCAGGGTAACAAACCGGTGAAAGTTTCTTCGGCTGGCACGGTCAATTTCAAAGCCTTACCCTCCGGTGATTACGAGGTTAGGTACCTCAAATCTGGCACAGCCGTTCCGGGTAGTTTTACTCCAGGAGTCTCCATTGAGATTTTAGAACTCACCGCCCCCACACCATCTCCAATAAGCGTTTCAACCACTCCCACCAAACCAACATCCAAAAATTCAATGCCGCAGATAACCTCCTCGTCTCTAGTGTCAGGTGTCAGTGGAAACACATATAACACTACCATCTCGGCAAAAGACGCCGATGTTACCAATGATCTCACTATGACCATCTCCGGTCTACCCTTTGGTCTCTACCAGGGTCCATGCAATGAGCAAGTAACTACCTCAGCCGCTCTTATAACCTGCACCATCTCGGGCACCCCCACCAGATCCGGAGCTTACACGGTTACCGCAAAAGTCAGAGACAACTACGGTCTTACTTCTAGCAAATCACTAACCCTTACCATTAGACAGGTACAAGCCAGGTAGTTCTAATCTAAGAAAACAAAAAACCCTCCGAAAGGAGGGCCTTTTTGTTTTTTAATATCTTATTTTGCCGAAGCAAAAAGATCATCATGCATCTCCCAAAACTTTCCTTGTTCTCCAGCACACAAAGCGGCTTCCGCGGCTTTCTGAGCACTGGGGTGAAAAGATAAAGGGAAACTCTTATACTCCAAACTTATCTTACCTTTGTATTTCTCCTCAATTGCACTCATGGTCGGGAACGATCTCTCACAAAAAGGGCACTCAAAGTCGGTATACTCTACGATTTTTATCTTGGCGTTATTCGCACCCCTGACATAACCACTCCCCTGATTAAGCTTTACTCTTTTACCTTCTTCTCCCAGAGCTATAGCGGCTTTGTCTCCAGTGCCGTTTTTAAGCTCGGCATCTATTACACTTTCAAATGAAGATTGTGGTTGTGCTCCGACAACTAGAACTCCATTTATAAAAAATGATGGTGTACCGCTCACTCCCAAGGCAGCACCTTCTTTTTGTTCATTACTTACTCTCTCAGCCAATTTTCCACTGTCCAAACATTGATCAAATTTTGAAGAATCCAAGCCCAACTTTTTAGCTCTCTCTTTCAAACTGGCCACATCTAGCTTTCTTTCAGGTGCTGCCGCTTGCGGGGCTGGAGCTGTTGTATCTGTGCCAGCTACTCCCTTTTGCAACCCATCAACCTTGGCAGAAAGTCTACCGATATAAAAAGCGGCCACAATTAGTAACACCACCATCACCGGAGTGTAATATTTTGTAAAGTCTTTTTTTGCAGACATTGCAACTTCAGAAATTCTAACTTCAGGCATCGTTGCTCGTGCCTTTGTGATTGTTTTTTTAACAGATTTTTTTACCATACAGAAATGATACCAGATAAATCTGAAAACACTACCCTACTACAAAATTTATCGTCTTACCCCTTATATAAATTATCTTCCTTATTTCTCCTTCTTCTAAATATTTATTTATTTTTTCAGACTTCTTCACTTCTAGTATTACTGTCTGCTCCTCTGCGTCCGGGCTAATAGAAACCAAGCCCCTCATCTTTCCATTTACCTGCACAGACAAGTTTACTCTCTCACTTAATAAATATTTTTCGTCATAAACTGGCCACTCCTGGTTGTGCACACTAAACACTTCACCTAGATCGGACCATAGCTGCTCAGCCACAAACGGGGCAAAGAGAGCCAGCACCTTGACCACACTTCCCAGATCATTCGTCCCAATTTTGAACCCTGGTTTCGACAAAGTATTCACCGTTTCCATAAGTCTAGCAATCACCGTATTAAATTTAAACTCCGCCACATCTTCCGTTGCTTGTTTTATCAGCTGATGGATCACCTTTTTACTTTCATCATCGGTCACCTCCCCCGTTCCTGCATGTAGTTCTATCAAGTTATAAAATTTCTCAATAAACCTCCTCACTCCAATAAGCGACCTCTCATTCCAAGCCATCGTCGCGTCAAACGGCCCCATGAACATAAGGTAGGTTCTGAGGGAGTCGGCGCCATATTTCTCGACAAATTCATCCGGCACGATTACATTTCCCTTACTCTTACTCATCCTGTTTCCGTCAGGACCCAAGATTACTCCGTGGGATATTCTCTTTTTATACGGCTCAGGAATGCTTTTCGGCACCACTGCCAGGTCCCACAAAAATTGATAAATAAATCGCGAATAAAGTAAATGCAGGGTATTGTGTTCATCCCCACCGACATAAACATCCACCGGCATCCAGTACTCCATTTTTTTCATGTCCGCTAACACGTCTTGGTTGTTGGGATCACAATATCGGAGGAAGTACCAGTCACTCCCTGCCCAGTTCGGCATCGTATCTGTTTCTCTTTTTGCTTTACCTCCACACTTCGGACAGGTTGTTTCCACCCAGTCCTTGATATTGGCCAGAGGTGACTCCCCTGTATCGGTCGGTAAATATTTCTCTACGTCTGGTAAAACCACAGGTAAGTCCACAGCCGGCACACTCACCCAACCGTCTCTCTCACAATAAACCATCGGGATCGGCTCACCCCAATAATGCTGCCGGGAAAAAATCCAGTCCCTAAGATGATAAGTCACTGCTTTTTCTCCCATACCCCTTTTTTCTATCTCCTCCATCATCTGGTCATCTGGCGTATATGTTTCATTTATTTCCAAACCAAATTTCTGTGCAAACTCACCATCCCGATCATCATGGCTTGGCACGGCCATGATCGCTCCGGTTCCGTATGACATGGTCACATAGTCTGCTATCCAAATTGGAATTTCTTTATTGGTTATCGGATTGATTGCTATTAGGCCGGAAAACACACCCGTCTTTTCTCTAGATGCATCAGTTCTTTGCATTTCACTCTCTCCTTTTATATTCTCCAAATATTCCTTAACCCGTGACACGTTGTCACTGTGACCCTCCAGAAGTTCCCCTACTAGTGCATGTTCCGGCGCAATCACCATAAAAGTCGCACCAGCTATCGTATCAGGTCTTGTCGTAAAAACTTCCAGTTTTTCCGGATGCCCTTTGACTTCAAATCTTATTTTTGCCCCCTCCTTCTTACCGATCCAGTTAATCTGTGCCGCCTTAACTTTTTCAATAAATTCCGTATCATAAAGTCCGTTAATTAGTCTGTCGGCGTAGTCGGTAATCTTCACTACCCACTGAGAAATAGTTCTTTTCTCCACTTCTGTTCCACATCTTTCACATTTTCCGTCAATTACTTCTTCATTGGCGAGACCGATTTTGTCTTTTGGACACCAGTTAATTGGCATCTCTTTCTTCTCAGCCAACCCTTCTTCAAACAGTTTCGTAAAGATCCACTGTGTCCATTTGTAATAATCTGGGGAAGTCGAGTTTATCTCTCTGTCCCAGTCAAAAGAAAAGCCCAGCTTCTTCATTTGACTTCTAAACATATCTGTTACTTCTTTAGTTATTTCCTTAGGGTTTCTTCCCGTCTTTATCGCATAGTTTTCGGCCGGCAATCCAAAGGCATCCCACCCCATGGGAAACATCACGTTCTTTCCCTGCATTCGCTGAAACCTGGCATACACATCAGCTGCGGTCATGGCAAAAGCGTGCCCCACATGCAGTCCTGATCCGGATGGATAAGGAAACTCCGTCAGCATATAAAATTTCTCTTTATCGTTCTCAAAATCTATGCCTTTATAACCATCAAACTCCTCATATTGGGGGATCCACTTCTTTTCTATTTCCTTAAAATCGTATGCCATAGCCTCAATTTTAACACTATCTAAACAACGAAAACTTCCCGGTAAACTCTTTCAACTTTTCAGTTTCCCCAAACAAGCAAATTCCCCAATAGTCCAAATCCGCCTCCGAAGTTTTGGAAGTCGCGTCGACTTGCTCCTGAGAGGTTCCGATCGACATGGTCGAGGTGAAGTCAGTAAAAGGAATTTTCCTGGCAATCGCCTCATTCCTCACCTTACGGATTTGATTTGAGTTATCCGCTGCTAAAACGATGAAAGGGAAATGTGACTGAGAGGGGTGAATGTTGCCATCCTTATCTTCATAGTTGATAAAACGCATCTCCTCTACATTCCCCACCTCTGCCGAAAGCCCTGCTGTTGTATGCCCCAAAGCATTCATCAGTTTCCCTATCTCAATTTTCTTATTCAAGACCGCCACAAATCTTTTAGTGTTTTCGTCTGGAAAATTATCTAAATTCATATCCAAATTGTACATCTATCAGTCTGTCTACACGAATGTAAATCCCCCTCGTGACACTGTGTCACTTTGGCACTTCGCCATTGCGCTATTTTCCACGCCTTCCACCCGCAAAGATCACCCTTGCAGGTCAACTTTGTCATCTCGACCGACTGCGAAGCTAGTGCTCAGCACTTGCTGGCAGGTGATCGGGGATCCATCCCCATCCGATATAATCAATTCAATGCAAGTTGTTGTCGATGGGCTTAAAACACATTACTTAGATATAAATCCACAAGAAAAAAATACTTTAGTCTTTCTTCATGGCTGGAAATCCTCATCGAAGTTCTGGGTACCCTTCTCCAAACTTCTAAAATCCACTCATCGCATCATCCTTATAGATCTACCAGGCTTCGGATCCACCGACCAGTTCTCCACCGAACCGGAAATTCCCCTCTTTACCGATTTCATACATCACTTTGTAAAGCGTCTCAAGCTAAAGAATATTACTCTCGTCGGACATTCATTTGGTGGACTGCTAGCACTCGACTACGCTATCAAATATCCCGCAGACTTATCGTTTCTCATCCTAGTCGCTCCTGCGGTTGTCAAGGAAAAGCCCAGTCAAGCCAAAAGAAAAATCCGTTTTGCCGAAATTGCCAGACCTCTCTTTACCATTATTCCCAATAATCACTTTGAAAAATATTTAGGCTGGTACACCCCTAGAGATTATCGTCACGCAAACGAATACCAGCAAAAAATTCTCAAAAAAATTGTCCTCTATGATCTGAAACCGTCTCTCAACAAAGTCACCATACCGACCAATATTGTCTGGGGGAAATTGGACTTTGTAGTCCCCAATCTTGGCAAATATCTAAACACCAAAATTCCCAACAGCCACCTGCACGTAATTGACGGTTCAGGCCATCTGTGTTTTCTTACTCACCCCAAGGAACTTTCAGATATATTCAATCAAATTCTCTCCGACTAATCATCCACTCTTTCAATCGCCGCCCCCAGACTGGTATAGGTTTCAAAGACGTTAGGATATCTTCTGCGGAGAATATCCACTCCGTGAATTTCCGTGATTACATCGTCGCAAAGAGCAGCAATGAAAATTGCCTTACAAGCCTGGATCACGCTGGGGGAGACAATCACCCCACCCTTAAACTTCACCGGACCTGTAACGATCACTCGTTCTGGGTCAGACACAAAAATATCTGCACCCATGGCATTAAGCTCACGGACAAAGTCAAACCCTGATTCATACATCCAGTTCTTAAGCAGTAACCTACCCTTAGTTTTACTGGCGAGAACCGCCATGACTGGAATAGCGTCTACCGGAAAACCAGGCCAAGGTCGAGGATAGAGTTTTGGCAGACCTGGGGCTGCTAGAGGCACTCCCGAGTTTACTGTATCAATAAACAGTTCTCCTTTTCTACTGGCTACCAAATCCAAACCATCTCTTTCAATCTTTACATTAAACAATTCAAACCAATTAATCATCCCGTCCACAATTTCCGGCACATTAGCCCCTTTGATTCTTATTTTTCCGTCCGTCACTGCCGCCGCCACTATTAGTCCAGCTACATCAACAAAATCAGGACCTGGTTCGTACACCGCCTCTTTCAATTTTTGGCTTCCTTTTATTGTAATCCGATTGGAGCCAATTCCTTCAACCTCTGCTCCCATTGCTTTCAACATCCTCAATAATTCGGAAACGTGTGGCTCACATGCGCTGTCCGTAATCACAAATTCAGCACTCGTTCCCGCCGCGTATATCACTAAGTTTTCAGTTGCCGTTACCGATGCTTCCAGTTGCCAAACCTCGTATTTCTTAGCCGTCTTTTTCGGCGCGGTAAACTTTACAAAGCCATCAATGTACTTAAACTCAATACCTGCTTTCTTAAAAGAGTCTAGATGAGCTGCGATAGACCTCATCCCCAAATCACAGCCGCCGGGGACTGGAATTTCAGCCACGCCAAAGCGAGCTAGTAGTGGACCGGCAAACATTAGAGATGCACGGAACTGACCTCCAAGCACCTTGTCCAACCTATGAGAGTTAACCTTTGCGCAAGTTATTTTTATTACTCCCTCTACACTCTGGTCTACCTCGGCCCCGAGCAGTTTAAGTATTTGAAGAATTTTGGCGACATCGCTTGTTCCAGGAACATTTTTGTAAACTACGGTTTCATTCGTAAGTATCGCCGCCGGCAGTACCGCCACCAGACTATTTTTATTTGGTATTGGCGTCACCGACCCTTCAAGTTTCCTTTTTTATTTGGTATTGGCGTCACCGACCCTTCAAGTTTCCTACCACCCGTTATCCTTAATACTCCATTCATTCTTTAATAAATTAAACTAATAATTAAAATCACCGACATATATTATCTCATCCGTCAGCTCTATCCCCACCGTTTCCCTGGCCCTCCTCACTATTTCATCCCTCACCGCCAAATAGTCCTTTGCAGTTGCTTTTCCTTTGTTGATTATGAAGTTGTGATGCTCAGTACAGACCATCGCTCCACCGACTCCATACCCGGTCATGTTTAGTACGTGTTCCACTATATATCCTGTCGATGTCGTGGGGTAGCCGAGAATTACTCTGTCTTCTTCAGAAATATTCTTAAACACACACCCAGCCGAGTTAACTGGCTGAATTGACTTTCTTTTTCTCCATTCTTCAGCC
>LCJG01000042.1 GCA_000998025.1 Candidatus Collierbacteria bacterium GW2011_GWB1_44_6 | reverse complement strand
AAAGGAAGTATCCATTTTCTTTTGTTTTCACTCCATAAAAACAGGCTGGTGACTAAAAAAAAGATTATTATCTCTGAGCTTGTGAATGTCAATCCGATAAGCGCCTCATCAAGAACATTATTTTTTATATAGGAAACGCCCTGAATGATGTAAGAATCAAAATACAAAGCCAGAATAAATAAGAAGATTATCAGGCTAAAAATCCAAATCCCCTTTTTATTTTTTGCATTCATATCAAAGATAGCCTCAAATTATTTAAATACATTTCCACTGTCCTATTCATGAAGGGGTTATCAAGGGAATTTTCAGATATATTGGTTAGATATGCTGCCCTGCTAATATTATCCGTCGGTGGATTGTGGATTTTTTATTTCATATTTACACCCCTCACAGTCTATCCCGTTTTTTTCCTGTTCAATTACTTCTTCGGGGCGACTTTGGAAGGCACAACGGTCTATGTCAGATCAATACCCATAGAATTGATAAAAGCATGCATAGCAGGCTCTGCTTATTATCTGTTGTTAATATTTAATTTATCAACACCGGCAATAAAGATTACACAAAGACTGAGGATGATATTTTTTTCCTTCCTGATATTTCTAGTAATCAACATCATAAGAATAGTTGTTTTGGCAACAATGTATATATCAGGTTCTTCAATATTTGATATTACTCACCTATTAACATGGTATGCCGGAAGCGTGATATTGGTGGTGGGGATATGGTTTTATCAGGTGAGAATATACAGGCTGAAAGATATTCCATTTTATTCAGACCTAAGATTTTTATATAAACATTCCATTCTAAAGAGAAATTAAAATGCCAGGCAATATATTATTTGATGTGTTCAATTTTTTGGTTCTGATAATAAAGGACATGGGTTATCTGGGAATATTTCTTGGAATGATGATAGAAAGCACCATTTTTCCCCTGCCAAGCGAGCTTATCCTTATTCCCGCGGGAGCGCTTGTTGCAACGGGGGAAATGACATTCCCTCTTGTCTTTTTGACGGCCGTGGCCGGAACAATCATAGGGGCAATGATAAATTTCCTTTTTGCAATGTTTTTGGGAAGAGGATTGGTAAATATGCTGGTGAAAAAGTATGGCAGATTCCTCTTTTTGACGGAGGCAAGGCTGCGAAAGACAGATGTTTTTTTTAACAAACACGGGGAAATAACAACATTTATCGGAAGATTGATTCCGGTGGCAAGGCATATTATCTCCCTCCCTGCAGGCTTTTCAAGAATGAACGTATTCAAGTTCATAATTTATACCGCGCTCGGGGCAGGAATATGGTCGGCTTTTCTTATTTATCTCGGCTATTTATTCTGGGACAGGCTTGAATGGATAAATGTGCACCTTAATTCCATTTACATTCCCGTCTTGATTTTGGTGTTGATAATAGTGATAATTTACATTCTTATCCATAAAAATCATCATAAAGATAACTCAAGGAAATAATTATTGTTATATTTATAGGGTTTTGTCTATCTCGACAAAAGTTTCAATCATGAACCTTTCTGTTCCCTTAAGTATCTCGCATTCCTTGACATTTATTCTATAGCATGCGGGGCCAAATTGTTCTATGGATGTCTGATTTGATTCCTGTATTGACAGATACATTTTTCCTCCCGTTAAATCACATCCCTTATTATTGTCGTTGGAAATGTTTATTCCCGCAATCCTGTGCAGTTTCAAAAAGTTTTCAACAGCAATAGTCTCAAGTCCATTGCAGGCGGTGTTAAATGTGATGTTAACATCCATTTTATTTCTAAGCACAACCTCCCCGTCAAATGGAACCTCTTTTTCCAATTCCCGAGGGTCATTCCTCAAAAAAAAGTTATAATCTGTTGATTTTCCCTGGTATACAACCGGAAGCTTGGTGTTATATGTTATCAGGCATGGAGGTCCTGCATCACAAAACTTGACAACGCTGAATTTTACCCCCCTGTACTCAAAATTTTTCAAGGCATTGCTTGCGATTATGAAAAAAACAAAGCTGATTATTACGACCCCCAGTATTATAAGGGTGTTCCTCAACATTTTATTTTGTTCTTTTTTGTTCATATTAATGATTAATCTTTTTGTTTTAAAAAGATTATTGTTTTCTTTCTTGGTTTAAGTTATCTTACTCCCATTATCTTCAACAAAAATCCGTCTGCCATTTTTGCCAGATTATCCCCCTGGCCTTCTATAAAAACACAGCCTTCTTCCTGGTATACCATGGCATTCTCGGATTCCCTTATTATTATGAAATTATCTGTGCATGTCCTCGTGGAAACGTTTTTATCGCAGCTTTTTCCTTCAGGGCAGGCATAGGTCATTTCCCCTGCTATAGGGTATAGGTTCCTGTATATTTCTGCTTCTGCCTCCTTCTCTGAACCTGACGCGTGCACAAGGTTTCTCACGGCGCGGTTATCGGGGTCAGACATCTGGTACGAATCAAGAACGTAATCGCCGCGTATTGAGCCAACATCGGAAGTCAGAGGTTCGGTTCCGCCAACAAGCTTGCGCGCAATCTTTACCGCATGGGCACCTTGCCACACCATCGCCACCAAGGGTCTACCTTCAAACTGTTCAATTAAGGCTTCTCTGACTCTAACCCCAATTTCTCTAGGTGATTCCGAAACCTTTTGCCCCTTCTCCGTCATAGATTTAATTTTCTTTTCACCCACAGAGACCAACCATTCTTCGCTATCTATATAATGTTGCCCCACAATATCTCTAGTTGGAACTATCATCTTGCAGGCAATCAATTTCAAACCACGCCTTTCAAATCTGGAAATGAATTCTCCGATCAAATTTCTCTGAATCGATTCAGACTTGACGGCAACAAAGGTTCTTTCTTTTCTAAGGTCTTTCATGATTAATATTCTACCCTAATACACCGCTTCATAGTGTTCCAATCTTTCGACATCACCATTTTTTTCCAGCACCACCGCCACCACATCCACCCTGCAAGGAGTATCCTTGTAGGTGCTTTGCAGATACGCCTCTCCCATTCTTTTCACCTGAGATAACTTTCTCTTATCCACCATTTCTTCCGGATCACCAAAATCATGCCCTATTTTTGTCTTGACTTCGACAAAGACCAGTATTTGACCGTCCCAACAAACAATGTCCAACTCCCCAAAACGGGTACGGAAGTTCCTCTCTTCTATCTTGTAGCCTTTCTTCTGTAGATACTCCACCGCCAACATCTCCCCCCGGTTCCCGGTAACTTTATTATCTTTTTTCATCTACATCCCGAAATATTTGGGTCCCTTACCGTCGTTCTGAGGCACGGTTTCAGATTTGACCTTCTCAGTTGAGGTCTTAGATTTTGCGGGAACTTCTCCCTCACCAGGCTTCTGGACCTTCTTCCTGGGAGCATATCTGAGCTTCTTCTTCAGGTCATTCATATGCACAAAATACCCTTCGTATTTCTCGAGCAGTGAAGAATATGTCCAAATGTTCGGAATAACAATCTTAGACAGCTTCTTTTGCTGTTCCAAATACTCGATTAAGCACAAAAAGTCTCCATCACCCGAAACTATCACCGCCTTGTCGTACTTGGGAATATTTATCATCGTGTGCAGCACCAGCTCCGCGTCAATATTTCCTTTGACTTTGATATCGGAACCCTCTTTGTGAGCTATTTCAAGAATCGGTTTGTAAATCAGCTCGTACCCGTCTCTTATTAATGAGTCGTATAGTTCCTGATTTTCCGGCACAAAACCGATAAAGATGAAGGCTTTCTCAACATGCATTGTCTCCCTTAAGTACTGATAAAACTTCCCAAAGTCCAAATTCCACCCCTTGTAGCGGAAATGCTTCCCGTCCTTTGTCCTTAGGTCGTTTCTCACCCCCAGATTCAAGTTTTGGCTGTCAATAAAAGCATAAATAGTTTCTCTCTTATTCTCCATATATATAAAGATGATACACCACACGCCCAAACCACAAAAAAAAGGAGCCCCTTTCGAGGCTCCAATAAAATTACACCAATTCCGTTCCCCGATAAAACTCACCGGGCTGAACAATTCCAGCCGCAAGAGGCATCAAGGGAGTTTGGCGCTTTACCAACGCAAAGTACAATGGGCCCTTTACCACGAAATCTCCATCTTCGATTGAGTTCATGTCAATACCCATTCGTTTTGCCGATACTGCAGCTGCCATTTCGAAGCTGACTTCAAAATTTGTTAATTTAAAACGTGCCGCGGCAATCGCCTGTTGAATAACAACCAGATTCCCATCTGTCATACCAATCAACTTACTGATATCAACAGGCACCGTATCGATCTTAACAAGCGGCAAAACTCCACCATTTCCCGGAACCGCCCTTGCAGTTCGAATGATCTCAATCCAGTCATCAAGCATCAAAAAGCCACTTCTAATCACTGTAGAATTGGCGACCCACAAATCAAAACCTCCTAAGGTCGAAATGCGGATTGCTTCAGTTGATATGTTTTGAAAATGCTGGAGAACTGCCTTGTCCAAACGAAATGCTGGAGACCTGGTCTCAGGAAGGTGGTAGCCGGTTCTTCCCGGAGAGCTGAACCTGCCAAGAAGTTTCATCACCGCAGCAGCGTACGCCATGTTTGGGCCACTACCCATATCCTGCAGCTGAACTTCCTCAAATCCATTTAGCCTGAGAAAACGATTCACCGTCTCGGCATCATGAGCAGCCTTTTTGATAAGTTGCTCAACAGAAAGTGTACTGCCGATCGTCCTGGCTTCCGCGGCATGTTCAATAATCAATGACTGGAACAAATTTTCTGGCTTCCAGATCACCTTTGTACCAAAAACTTCGTCTATGCCATCCAAGGCCGCATTAACCACTACACTACTTGCGAAATCAGCCATCTTTAAGCTCCTTTACTTTGAAATGTACTTACTACAGGATATTTTACCATAAAAACGGAGCCTCTCTTGAGGCTCCAGTTTTACATCACAACGTTGACGCTTCCCTCTTGATTTGGTCGGCAAAGGTCGCCATTTCCTCACCAAAGCTGGTGGTCGTAAGCTTCGTCCCCCTCAACTCGATGAGGCCTTGCGCCTGGTCCCTCGTCTCCCTGCAAAAAGCCAGGAATCGCTCTTTTCTTCCGTTCAGGGCTTTGCCCAAGATCCGGCGCCCTCCCAACCGATCGATGACTCTCTCCGCACCGTTCAGAAAACTGATCAAGTTCTCCAGGTTCGGAGTGTCCGCGATCACGTACTCGACCAGGTGTTGCTTGAGTAGATCCATCACCCTACTTGCGGCGGCCACCCGGTCTTCCATTGTCTCAAGCGAGATCAATTCCCGCCGAATTGTCGGGTTCTCAACAAAATCAAATCTGTGGGTAGGCATTCATCCTCCATTCAAGAATCAAAGTGTGTTTATCCCATAGGTTACCAAATCAAGCTTGGTTTGTCAAGAAAAGGAGCCATTCGAGCCCCAAACCGGTCGCAAACGCATCCGGTTTTTTGTATCTAAAATACTTTCTCTCTGTACTGCAAAGCTTCCCCCAAATGCTCCGCCAAAATATCCCCACTTCCTTCCAAGTCCGCAATGGTCCTTGCCACTTTCAGCACCCGGAAGTAAGACCTCGCCGACAGATCAAACTTGTCCATAGCCAAACGCAAGATATGTACCCCATCAATATCCAGACGGCAAAATTCTTTCACCTGTTTATTCTTCATTTGAGAATTACAAAAAATTCCAAACTTTAACAATCTTTCACCTTGTTTCCTTCTGGCAGCCATGACATTCTTTCTAATTTCCACCGAAGACTCACCTTTCGCAACTGTCGCCAAAATTTTTTCCGCCTCAACAGCCGGTACATTTATGTGCAAGTCAATCCTGTCCAATATCGGACCACTGATCCTTCTTTTGTATCTCTCCACTTCTCTTATTGAACATTTACATTCTTTAGTAGGGTGCCCCAAGTATCCACAAGGACAAGGGTTGACAGCCGCCACCAGTTGAAAGGCTGCAGGATACTGCACCCTACCCGCCACTCTGGATATTTCCACCTTTCCATCCTCCATCGGCTGTCTCATTGCCTCCAATACATATCTTGGAAACTCCGCCATTTCATCTAGAAACAAAACCCCCAGATGCGCAAGCGACACTTCACCCGGTACTGGCCGGCTACCTCCACCGATGAGTCCCGCCATACTGGTCGAGTGATGCGGTGATCTGAATGGCCTTCTCCGAACCACCGCCTCTCCTTCCATCATCAGCCCTGAAGCCGAATAGACCCTGGTCACCTCCATGCTTTCCTCTTCGCTCATAAGAGGCATAATTCCGGGCAGTGCTCTCGACAGCATTGTCTTTCCCGACCCCGGCGGCCCACTCATCAATATATTGTGTCCTCCGGCGGCCGAAATAATCAAAGCTCGCTTCGCAGCCTCTTGTCCCACAATATCCGCCATATCAAATTCCGGTGCAGCCGCCTCCACCAAATTTTTTATTTCTATTTTTTTGAGGGGTTCTATTTTCTTTTCACCGACTAAATGCAAAATTAATTCTTTCAGATTTCTCACTGGTATAACTTCAATGCCCTGCACCACGGCGGCTTCGTTCGCCGACAATACCGGTAGAAATAGTTGTTGTTTGCGCTGCTCTTTGGCAAAGAGCGCCACCAGAAGAGTCCCTTTGGTGTGCCGCAAACTGCCATCCAGTGACAACTCCCCATAAAACAATCCCTCGTCTCTCAACTCAATGTCTCCACTTGCCACCAGAATCCCCACCGCAATCGGCAGGTCGTAGGCCGAGCCCTCTTTGGGTAAGTCCGCGGGGGCAAGGTTCACAATTATTTTTTTCTGAGGAAAAGCAAAGCCACTATTTACCAGTGCCGTCTTCACCCTCTCTCTTGCTTCGGCCACCGCCTTATCGGGAAGTCCCACAATGCTAAATCCCGGAAAACCTTTCTCAGCTACGTCTACCTCCACTTCCACCAAAAAACTTTCCAACCCCACGCAAGCCACACTCTCAATTCTTGCAAGCATTAATTTTCATTATATCCTGTAGGGGCGGGGTCTTCCCGCCCGGAATTATTTCCCCGTGCATGCCCTCTACCTACAAAAAAGGCCTGCCCGAAAGCAAGCCGAACCCCTCACAACTCAAGTTATAGGTTGCGTATTTGAGGCTAATGTGGTA
>LCJG01000041.1 GCA_000998025.1 Candidatus Collierbacteria bacterium GW2011_GWB1_44_6 | reverse complement strand
AAGGGGAGCCGGTTTGTGGCCGGAAGTGGCATTAGAGGGCTAATTTGACTCTACCTTTGGCACGACGTTTGCGAATGACGTTGCGACCGGCAGCAGTGGCCATCTTGATGCGAAAACCATGTTTTCTAATTCTTTTGACTTTTTTAGGTTGGTAGACTCTTTTGGGCATTTTAGTTTTGGTTGTTTGATTCAAAGGTATTATACCTCAGAACAGACGATGAGACTACTGATACGGAATGAGTCAGAATATTTGGGTAAATTGGGGGTTGTATAAATGTGGATAAGTAGTGAGAATGAGTCCATGGACAGTGAGAAATTATGGCATGGCATTTGCGGAGAACTTGGCGTCTCCATGTCTCCCGCTAGCTTTGCAGGCTTTATCAAACCTTGTTTTGTGAGATCAGTTACTCCGATAGATGGAGAGAGAATTATTATGGAGTTGGCGGCGCCTTCCATATTCCTAAGTCACACGATAGAGACCAAGTACTATAGTCTTATCAAACAGGCGGCTGAGAAAATCTCACAGAAGCGGTGTGATGTGGCCTTGGTGATCGTAGAAGCTAATAAGGAAGATAAGAGACCCAAGAAAGAAGTTGTAAACAGTCAAGTAGAGGAAGCAAGAATAGGTTTATTTGCTCCTCCAGAAGAAAACAAGCAAACTGGAACAAACCTAAATACCAGATACACTTTTGAGTCCTACATGGTAGGTAGCTCGAATAGGCTGGCCTTTGCAGCAGGGAAGGCTGTCGTAGATTATCCTGGAACCAGACATAACCCCTTGTTTATCTATGGCGGCGTCGGAGTAGGGAAAACTCACCTGATGCACGCGGTAGGACATGAGCTGGTTAAGAAGGGGGTGGGAAAAGTAGTTTGCATCACCAGTGAACAGTTTATTAATGATTTTGTGGGATCATTCAAATCCAAGATGACGGATGCCTTTAAGAAAAAGTACCGACAAGTGGGGGCGCTGCTAATTGATGACGTACAATTTTTTGGAGGGAAAGAACAAACTCAGGAGGAATTTTTTCATACGTTTAATGAACTGACGAACAAACAGGCACAAATAGTGATGACCAGCGACCGAAAACCGGAGGAGATTGTAGGTCTAGAAGACAGACTTCGGAGTAGATTTCAAGGTGGAATGATGGTAGATATTGGACTGCCTGATTTTGAAATGAGGCTGGCGATTATCAAACAGAGAGCGATAGATCTGCATGCCGAGGTTGAGGGGGGGGCCTTTGAGCTAATTGCCAACACATATACTACTAACGCTCGTGAGCTTGAGGGAATCTTTATGAACCTGGCAACCAGAGCGACGATTGAAGGTGGAATCCTGACAAAAGAAATGGTGCAAAAAACCATGGGCTTGCCGGCTGACTCTGTCAAGTCGACAAAAGTGAGGCCGATCAAGGTTATCTCAACGGTTGCAAAGTATTTTGACTTTAGAAATAAAGATTTACTGGGAACAAGTAGGAAAGCAGATTTGGTGGTAGCTAGACATATTACCATGTATCTTCTAAGGGTCACCCTAGGGCTAAATCTGACCGTCGTTGCCGAGCTAATGGGGGGCAGAGATCACACGACAGTAATGCATGCGGTCGAAAAAATGGAGGATCAAATAGAGGAAAACATGGATCTCAGGCGAAAAGTAATGGCGGTAAAATCGGCGTTATTCACCTAAATATCCACACGTTGTCCACGTGATGTGAATATCTACTGATAATGTGTAGAACAAATATGTCATTAATCATTAAGGTGGATTACTAAGAAAGATATTCAGATTGTAGTCCACAGAAAATATGACTTGTTAGTTCTATATTACCCGTGAAGAGTTCATGTAATTAGGTAAAAGGGTGGGTATACGCGACTTAAGCAACTTAATAACAAGGAATTTGAGCTCCGACCAGCTTCGGTTATCAACTTATCCACGCTACTTACTACTAACAACTACTATTTATATTTAAGATAAATATATAAATAATAAGGATTCGGAATGATAGAGGTTACAAAAAGAAAATACATATACAATGAAAATCAATGAAGATAACTGTTCAATCAACTGACTTAAAAAAATATTTGGGGATTGTCAATAGGGGAATTGGCTCTAGGCCTCAACTTCCGATACTTTCAGGAATGCTTTTAAGGGTGACCAAAGACGAAGTCAATTTGGTATCGACAGACTTGGAGGTGAGTTTTTGGGTTCGGCTTCCGGCGAAAATCGAAGAAGAGGGTGAGATGGTGGTTCCCGCCAAATTATTTTCGGAATTAGTGGCAAGTTTACCTATAGGAGTGGTGGAACTTTCCGCCAATAAAGAAACTTTAAAAATTGAAGCGAAGGGGATTAGCTCAGAAATCATGGGGCAAAGTGCAGAGGATTTTCCAAGTATCCCTAGAGCTAAGAAGATTCAATTAACTCTAAAAAGTGGAGAATTTCGGCAAAAGATGGATAGGGTATGTATTTCGGCAGCCAGAGACGATACCAGGCCAGTATTGACAGGAGTCCTATGGGAGCTATCTGAGAAGAGATCGGTATTGGCCGCAACGGATGGTTATAGACTTAGCGTAGACAAGTTGGAGGTGGCAAAATCCGGCATAGAAAAAGACACCCGTTTTATTCTTCCTGCCAGATCGCTTTCGGAAATCTCTAAGGTTCTAGGTGAAACAGGTGAGGATTCTTTTGGGGTGGAATTTGACAAGGAGAATCAGCAAGTAATATTTACCATTACAGACATGGAAGTTTCTTCCAGGCTGATTGCAGGAGAGTTTCCGCCTTACCAACAAATTATGCCGAATACTTATTCAACAAAGGCCGTCTTTAACAGGGAAGAGCTATTGGAAGCCGTCAAAAGGGCCAATCTGTTTGCACGAGACAATGCCAACATTGTGAAAATGATAATCGAAGGCGAGAAGTTGATTATTAAGGCTGAAAGTAGCCAGCTGGGAAGTAATTCATCTGAACTGGAAGCAGAAGTCGAAGGTGAAGGTCTTACTGTTGCATTTAATGCAAGGTATCTGTTGGATTACTTGGCAGTTAATAACGTAGAGAGAGTAGTTTGGGAAACGGAAGGTGAACTGAAACCCAGTGTGTTCAAAAGGGAAGACAATGACGGATGGGTACAGGTCATAATGCCGGTGAGGACACAAAATTAGATCTCAGCTATCAGATTTCAGGTGATTAATTTGGATTATTGAGTGGCTGGAACTATGTAGGTGGCTGGATATTCACTCAGACCTTTAGCTGACATCAGTCCTTCGATAATGAATACGGGGAAAATCTGGTTGTCTTCTCTTTGAAAATAGCCGAGAGTAACGGAGTTGACATTGATATTCACGATACTGGCTTCCGTAAAGGCTGCTTCAGAAGGAATATCTTTGGAGTAGCTAATTCTTATGGCATTTGTGGGAGCTGTATCTATAAGGGATGAGAAATTTATCAGACTTGACTGGCCGTTTTCCGCGAGACTGAGATATCCTCCATGAACATAGAGCAAATATAGTTTTTTGGATGTGTCTATGGCTACAGATAGAGTTTCACCTGTTCTGGAGAGGTTGATTAAGCGTAAGCCGTTGATTGTTTGATGGAAGTTGACGTTAATAATATTTGCTTTGTCCGGAGTGGTTTCGATTGGCTCCTCTTCGGTTTGTTGTTGGAGATTTAAATATTTTATTTCGGCATTGGGATTGAAGGTGGATAAGACTGTTTCGCCAAATAAATTGGAGACAACATTCCTAGTGATAGATAGAGCTTCTTCCTGGGTGATGACAGAATTGTTTTGAGGTAATTCTACGACTGAGTTAAACATTATTTGATTTTGGGTTGGAGAACCGAACAGGCTGTAGTTATCGTTCATCCACAAAAACGAATTCTCGTCTGTTTCAGTTGATCTCTCTAAAGTTGTAAAACCTAATTTGTTGGCAATGACAGTAATCGAAGCAGAATTGATTAATGGCGATTTGACGGAGTAGTTTGTCATAGTGTTCGGAATTGTAGGAGACACGGATCCCCAGTTAAAAACCAGCTTTTGTTCCGGGTTGTGAGGGTTGGTGGTGTCAAGAGGGGTAAACGGTTTTTGAGGTGTGACAGTAGGTACTATGACGGGAATGGTTAGTCTCTGACGAGTTTGTGCTTCGGGTAATACTTTAATAGCAATATAAATAATTATTAGAGCGATTATTCCCGAGGAAATAAATATAGTTTTTTTGGTTTTGGGGTTTGAAAAAAAATTTGTTATAGCGTTCATTTTAGTTAGAGAAGGCGTTGCATAAGCCGTGACAGTTGGTTCCAGTATAGGCACAACACTGTTCTTTAATTTTTAATCCTCCTGCAGGGCACTGATTGTATTTTATTCCTACATACTCCATATGAATATGGGGATCCCATCCTCCAGAACCACCAACCAGGCCAAGCTTTTGACCTTGAGAGACTTGTTGCCCCTTGCCGACGCTGATGGCAGAAAGATGACCATATATTACAGTGAAACTGCCGGCGCTGTTTTTGGTTTGAATCTTGACGGTATTTCCGTAGTTGCTGTAAGGTCCTGTGTAAGTAACCTGTCCCGAAGTAGCAGATAGAAGAGGAGTTCCGTTGATGCTGGAGCTATAAAGATCGATGGCTTCCAGTTGGCTGAGGCTGTGAGTACCTCCTCTTGGGCCAGTGGTGACGGCATAATGACCCTTAGTCGGCCAGGCGCAATCGCTGCTGGGCTGGGCGATGGCACCATACTCTTCGTATTTTACTTTTTCGACACTATCGAGCTGGACGAGGGTGGAGAGCATGGGGGCGGTAAGGAAGACAAAGACGGTATAGATACCCATGGTGATAACCGAAGCGATAATGATACCAACGGCAGAAACGGCGGCAATTTGAAGTGTACGTCCGAAAAAGGTGACCCCTCGAAAGAAGGCGCTGGCAGCGGCAATGGCACCACCGAAGATAACAATGGGTGCAATAATATCCCGAGCTTTTAGCTTTTCTCCATAGACATTTACCATGAGGTTTTGGAATCCGTTGTAAGCAGCTCCAATGGTTTTTTCGATGACCCAGATGATTACTTGAAGCACTATATCGACAATGACGCCTAGTCCCGGCAAAATGGCATTGAGGGTTTCTGCGGAAAGACTAATACCGAGTTTGAGAGCGGCCCAAGTGGCGGCTTTGGCAACCATTTTGGCGGTGGCTTGTGAAGCTAGGGTTTTGACACCATCTTTAAATCCTTCTTTTAAGAGAACCTCGGAGGCATTTTTAAGGACGACATTGCCAATTTTTTCGCTAATTCTCTGGCGGAACTGTTCACCTGCTTTTTTACCTGCCCAGCTTTTTAGTGCACCGACTGGGTTTGTAACTATTCCAATAACTTGATACCCACGACTGACGGTTTGAAGAATATCGCTACCTAATTTAGAACTTTCTAATTGCCGAATGGATCTTCTGGCAGCCTGAAAAACTTTTTGGTTATTGTTTAAAAATTTGGCTGTGGCGGAGTTGGGGTTGGCGGCGGCGAATCGTTCAGCCTGTCGCAGGACGGCTCCTGTGACACCTCTGGAGTATGCCAGGATGACCATGCCTTGAGAACCACCGATGGTGGCGGCTGAAAAAGCGCCTTCGTAACTGGCGGATTGATTGATACCGGGGATGTCTTTTTGAAGTGCTGCTACGAGCTGATTCATTTTGTCCAAGTCGGATGGGATACGAGGAGTGACACCCCGCTGTAAGAGGGTGTTGTGGATACTGGAAATTTTGTTGTTGGCGGCGGCTGATAATTCTTGCAGGTCTTGATCTTTTTTTTGACGATCGTCTATTTCAGAATTATATTTGGCAAATCTTTCGGACCGGGAATCGGCGAACTCCAGATGACGAGTGTTTGTTGTTTCTAGATTGGAGGTGAGGCTGGAATTTTCCTGAAGTAACCTGTTTAGCTGCTGCTGTTCAGACTCGGTGAGAATGGCTTTGGCCCTCAAAGTGTCGATGGCAGATTCGTTTTGGGATAGTTTGTCTTCAAGCTCTTTTGTTTGTAGATCGATATTGTCTAACTCTTCGGCGACTTCGGACACGAAAGATGAGGAGAGATAACTGACACCTAGTTGAAGTGAAGCTGTCTGAATGGCGACATTGATATCGGTAATGCCAATAGTATTGAGCTCTACTGCCTTATCGATGATTTGTTTTTGGATTTCCGGAGAGAGTGTAAAAAACCCAGAATAGGCATAGGCAGTCCTCTCTACTGCTTTGTATGAAGGAGCAAGAACCGCTTCGATAGTTTTGTCTTTGGGAGAGGCAAGATCTACTATGGTTTGATTTGAATCGCGAAATTTTTCTCCCGCCTTTTCTCTTTCGAGGCGATTGGCCAATACACGTTCGCGGATTTTGGCATGGGAAAAAGCAATTTTGACTTGCTCAGCAACAGTCCTGTGTGCCTTTGAGGCAATTTCTTCTTCGTTTAATCGATCTTGATTTTGGCGATATTCTTCTACCATGGCCTCCACTTCCGGAGGAACACTGCTGGTTTCTTTGACTGGTTTGGCGGAAGTTTCTTCTTGTTGTCTGGAGAGCCATTCGTAAAAATTGATGATGGTTTGGATTTCGGAAGAGGTTAATTTTTGCTGAAAGTTTTTCGAATTAACTGATGGATCTTCGGTGAGAATGGGGTTCCAAAGAATTTCTTTCTTGTTAACTTTTTTGACTTGATCGAAATAATCGCGATAGTAACTGGTACCAACACTAAACCAACTTAAGGTATCCTGTTGGCCTCTTTCGGTGAGTTTCTCCAAATTACTATTTAAAGCGTTTTGGACTTGTCCAAGATCATAAATTTGCTTATCGTAGTTAGCCATTTGTTAGGGGGTAGTGCTTTGTGAAGCAGCTTCGGCGGCGGCTTGGATGCCTTCTTGCTTTTTTCTTTCGAGGATTTCGGCGGGTTTGCTGGTGGCCAAAGCGTGTTCGTCGGCAGAAGCTATGATTTTGATAGCGACGTGGTTCATACCGGCGAAGAAAATACCTTCACCGACACCAGCAGACAGTAGGAGCTGTTTTTCGCCTTGAGATAGGTAGAAGACCTCGGCGATTTGATTGATAGCGGCAGATGATTGCTTTAGGAGTAGCTTTAAGGCTGAGTTGGTAATAATGGCTTTACCATAGGCTGAGCCAAGAAAGTCATCC
>LCJG01000040.1 GCA_000998025.1 Candidatus Collierbacteria bacterium GW2011_GWB1_44_6 | reverse complement strand
TATCATGTTGTTCTGGAATCAGGTAGTCTGTTAGATTCTTTAATGATTGGAGATAAGATAGTTGTATCTCAATCATTTTTTTACCAATATTGTCATTATTTTTTACATGATCGATGATTTCTTTTTTAGAAAATTCTCCCTCATTTCCAATGGATATGGCAATATTGCTTGGCATGGTATTCAACCGGGCGATAACTATGTCCTGAATCAGCTTTTCTTCTTGTGTCATATAATGTTTAAATCTTTTAATTTTTTATATATTTCTTTTCCCAAATCTGTTTCATTAAATATTTCTAAATAAGCCACTTTCCAAGTAATTGGTCCCTTTTCTGGCATAACCAGAATTATCTCGTCCCTAACGCTCAATGGCAAGCTAGAAAAGACTTTATAAAAGTCTTCGAAGTTTAGTTTATCCATAGATCTTTGGTATATTTTTAGTCAAATCCAGTCTCGAATATCTTTTGGCCGCCATCTACTTAAATAATAACAGACTTGACAGTGGTAGATTATACATCTGGAGGTTGTTGGGCAATAAGATTTCTGCCTTTCTGAGGCTAGAAGAAAATGGTTGTAGGCTCGACACTCTTCTCTGTTGGTGGAGGCTGGGTTCCGGAAGCACTTAGTTGTTGGGGTTGTTGAGGTTTGGTTAGGGGGTAGAAGCTACACGATTTGATTCGAAGATCATCATAGGGACCGGTCTTGTTTCCTGATTCGTCGTAATCATATCCGTTTATGGACATTTTTACTCGATCCTGCCTGTTTTCACCCACGGGAAGAGCTTTGTCAAATGATTTAGACGAACCGCTTCTAAACTGAGTATTTTTCCCGTTTTTAGTGACAGTACACTCGGTAATTGAATATCCCAAAACAAAAGGGTTTATTGAGATGTTTCTTAAATATATATCGAACTCGATTTTGTAACCATAAAAGTTTTCTTTTCCATAGCTTACATTACTTGTTTTGACTTCGTATGTAGATTTGTTGAATTCCCATTTTTTAGTCGGAGAAACGATTGCCTTGGGTATTGGTGTAGTGGTTGGAGTGGTGGCAGAAGCAGTTGATAGAGCAGATACACTGTCCTTTAGTGAATCGATCTGGATTAGTTTATTGTTAATTTCTTCTAGGCTTGTAGAAAGTCGTGAATTGTCGACCGCTTGCTTGGTTGAGAGACTGTAATACACAACCATGGCAGGAATAACTCCAACTAAAATCATGGCTATGCCAGTAATTAGAAATTTTGGTAGTTTTTTATTCATCGTAGATACCCCTGATTATAAACCTCTGAATGGTTGGTCAAGAGACACAGCTCCTTTTCGAGAGTTTTCACCACTGATTCGTCGATGTTGATCCATTTTTTAAGTCCGACCAAAATCCCCTCACCCGCTCTAAGAAAAATCTCTCGCTTGTCGGGAGATTTTTATTATGACGTAGTTGCTGCTTGTGTACAATTAGTTACATGATAAGGGTAGAAAATATATTGATTAAAAGAGATCGGTTAAGAAGAATTAACTTAAAACCCAATTTTTTGTGGCTTACCCTCATTACAGCGATACCTTTAATTGGCTTTATTTTATATTTAGTTGGTTTAGTTGGAAAAACAGAGTCTTCTCCCGTTGCCACAGTTAATATCAGCGCATTTACACCCCCACAGCCTTCTAGTGATTGGATATACTACGAAAACACATCGGAATTATATTCTTTTTACTACCCGCCTTTTTGGAAACTTATAAGTTTTGTGCCGGACAACGTTGATGATTGTGCGGGGATAGCACTTTCCACAGTTTCCGAAAATAGTTGGCTTACTCTTTGTCCCATTGATGCGCCATTCGGCATTTCCGGTTTGAAGACAGTGTGGGAGTCAAAAACAAAAGTAGTTGAACGATATGTTGGTGGTTACCCGGCGCTTCAATTTGAATACAAGCAGACGACCAACCAATATGAATATTTCGTGATTATGGAAAAAGGCAACCAATCTGACTTGTTGCAAATTCATTTAATTACCGACGTGGGAGAGAAAGAATCCGCCAAAGTGATTTTTGACAAACTAATTAGTACTCTAAATTTCCAGTAACTTCTACGAATTCTGAGTCGCGTTCTCTTTTTTGATGGTTTTCCAGTGGTAGAGATATAGAGGTATCCCAACGATGATCATGGAAAGCGAATTTGACAACTGTCGTTTCCTTTGGTTGTTTTGTTCATTCTCGTTGCGACTTCTCTGTTCTTCTACGGATATTCCCGGTGATTGCTTACCGTCGGGTGAAATAACGGGCTCAGCATAGTAGGTGTATTCAGATACTTTGAAAACATAGGTTTTTAGTCCTAGGTCCAAGATCTGGATGCTGCCTATAACTGTGATTAGTAAACCCACAAAGGAAAATAGATATAGATACAAAAGGCGGAGATTGAATTTCATAATTTGTTCCTTTCAGGATAAGTTTATCATTTTAGCAACATTTTTGAGTTAAAATATACCTGCGTGCCGGGATGGTGGAATGGTTTACACGCAAGTCTTAAAAACTTGTGGGAGAAATCCCATGTGGGTTCGACCCCCACTCCCGGCACACATGACTCGGTAGCTCAGCTGGATAGAGCACCTGCCTTCTAAGCAGGTTGTCGGCGGTTCGAGTCCGCCCCGGGTCACAATAAAAATATCTCCCTTGTGGGGAGATTTTTATTGTCAGTCGCAGGAGTCGAAAGTCGGAGTCAGTTTCGTGACGAACCTGACGAGACGGGTCCCGAGGAACTCGAAGAGTTACCGAGGGGAGTCCGCCCCGGGTCACAAAACATTTCCTGATATACTATAGGAAAATTCTTTGACAATGCGGAGGCATCGTGAAACCGTGGCTAGCAAAGAGCCTGACTACTTTTTGGGCGGCGTTCTATTTGATAGCATTTAGAGCCATGGGTGGCCTTATTTTTTCCCCCATCATCTTTTGGCTGGGTATTTGGAAAGGGTCTTTGGTGGTATTTTTGCTTAGTGGTGTTTGGGCAACCGTCTTCTACGTACTGCTTTTACAGTCCGATTCATTCGAGCATACTATGGAGATCGCGAATAGTTTTTTTGCCAAACACCCTGGAAAAGTTACAAAATGGATTAGAACAAAGTTTTTCCAAGGCGACCGGCTACCTATTGCATGGCCATGGTTTATTGTCGTGTTTGTTGGCGAAAGTCCGTTAACCGGCACCCTCTTGGTGAGATTATATTTTCACAAAAATGAGTGGAAGCAGGGTCTTTTTTGGATATGGATAGGTACCTTTATGGATATACTTATTGGTTTCACACCTGTTTACGGGACTGGTGTCGCCGTGGTCCACGCTTTGTTTTCCTGGCTTGGATGGGGATGATAATATCATCCCTTTTTTAGTAGGTGTTTTTGAGCTCTTCGCGATGACGGCGACGTTCGACAGTTGTCAGATATTTTTTGCGGAGTCTCAAGTTTTTTGGAGTTATTTCCAAGAGTTCGTCTGACTCCAAGAAGTCAAGACACTGCTCCAGAGAGTAGTGAAGTGCCGGAACTAGCTGAATGACTCCATCTGAGGATTTGGATCGCATGTTGGTAAGCTGCTTACCCTTGCAAGCATTGATTTCTATATCCTCTGCCTTGGCGTTCATACCTACAATCTGACCCTCGTACAAAGAGTCGCCTGGATCGACGAAGGTAATACCACGTTCCTGAGCAGCCTGAAGGCCGTAGGAAAGGGCTTCGCCTGAGTTGGTGGCGATTAGTACACCTCGACGCATTTTTGGTAAAACTGGCCCGACTGGCTCGAAATCAATAAATTGACTGTTGAAGATGACTGTGCCCTTGGTGGCCGTTAGAAGCAAAGATCTTAATCCTAGAATAGCTCGGGTAGGCATACGGTAGACAAATTCAGTTTCCTGATCTGAAATTGGCTCCATGCTGACGAGATGGCCAAAACGTTTACCTATCTCTTGGGAGATAGTGCCCAGATATTCATTGGGAACAACTATATTAACCTCTTCGAAAGGTTCACATTTTTTGCCTCCTACTTCTTTATATATAACTTCGGGCTTACCAACTTCAACTTCATAGCCTTCTCGTCTAAGAGTCTCAAGAAGAACCGACAAGTGAAGCTCGCCCTTCCCGGAAACTTCATACTTTCCATTTTCCAGTTTTCTGAGCTTAAGAGAGAGATTTGTTTCCAGTTCTCTGGCCAGTCTTTCTTCAATCTGTCTGGCCGTAGTGAACTCCCCTTCTCTGCCGGACAGAGGAGAAGTATTTGGTCCAACTGTGACATGAAGAGTCGGTTCCGTAATTTTCGCTGATGGAAGAGGTTCGGAATCACCCAGAGTGGATATGGTTTGACCGATCTTGATATCCTGAATACCGGTAATGGCGACTATGTCGCCGGCGAAAGCCTCTTTGACTTCGTCACGACTCAAACCATTGGAGAGAAATACCTTATCAACCTGCGCTGCTTTGGGTGAGGTTCCGAGAATTAATATTTTTTGGCCAGGTTTGACTGTACCTTGGAAAATTTTGCCGATAACTATACGGCCTAGGTGCGAGTCGTAGTCTAAGGAAGAAGCAAGCATCTTGAAAGACCCCTCCTGACTGTTGGTAGGAGCTGGAATATATTTGATGATTTCATCCAGTAATGGAACCACATTGCCTTCTTGATTGAAGTCGGTTGGAGGAGTGGTAAATACCTTGCCGGTTTTACTTACGGAGTAGAGGGTGGGGTACTCAAGCTGGTCGTCGTGACTGGCGAGCTCAAGGAACAAATTACCAATTTTGTGGACTGTCTTGGAAATATCGGCATTGGGTTTGTCTATCTTATTGATGACCACAATGACTTTCAGATCGAGCTCAAAAGCTCTTTTGAGAACAAAGCGTGTCTGAGGCATGGGACCTTCTTGAGCGTCAACGATAAGGAGGGCTCCATCGGCCATTCCCAAGGTACGCTCGACTTCACCGGAAAAGTCCGAGTGGCCGGGTGTGTCAATAATATTTATTTTGGTGCCCTTGTAGTTTACAGATATATTTTTTGCTAGGATGGTGATGCCACGCTCACGCTCAAGGACGTTACTATCCAGTAGGGTGGTTTGGTTCATCTCATCCTGATTATCACGAAAAATATGCGACTGCTTGATGAAGGCATCGATGAGTGTGGTTTTCCCATGATCCACGTGGGCAATGACGGCAATGTTTCTGATATTTAACATAGTTTTTAGGTTTTTTGGCAGTTAAAAAACGCGCATTGAAGCGGTTATCCGCCTATTATACCCTCTTATGGGGTATTTTGCTACTTGGAGAAGTGGCCAGTGAGCTTCACTAGCCGGGCTGAGTAGACGATCTGTCTTACCTCCCCATCTTCGCTTTCGATTTGGTCGGTATCGGCGATTTTTTGATATTGTTGCAGGTAGTTGCTAAGGGCGCCTTTGAGCTCTTTGAGCTCCTGGCGCATATCTTTAATTTTCTGATTGAGAGAGGCGTTTGAGGGAGATTTCAGAATGTCTTGCTTGGCTTCGGCTTTTTTCTTGGCGATTTCTTTGCCTTCATCATTTGCCTTCTTGAACTTTTCGTCATTGGCCAAGATATCGTTGAACATTTCCGCTTGTTTTTGGAGCTCGATCTTGACCGACTCGATATGAGAAATGTGTGTCTTTATCAGATTTTCAATTGCGTAGAGACTGGTAACGGCAGCATTTGTGCCTTCTGGTAGTGGTGTTTGGTTGTTTGTTTTTGTGTCGTCCATTTTATTTAATCGGATTAACTTAGTTAATATATCAGTATTTACCGTATTTGTGGGCTAGTTTCTTTGTATTTCTTTACAATATCAGAAACTATGCTACTGAAAATTGCGGTTAATTCATCTCGGCTGATCGAGGATTTTACCAGAGTAACCTTAGATTCCCGGTGTCTTCCCTCTAGCATTTTTTTGAATTCATAAAATTCTTCGGGGTCTGAAAATCCTTTTCGTTCGATTAGCTCCTCTTTATCGTCCGTATTCATATCCCGGCATAGTACCACTAAGTGATCGAAATTTTTTAGCATGTACATTTCTTTTCCAACTCCAAAACCATCCAGACCTCGCCTCCGAGCATCTTCAGGCTTTAAGGAATTTAACCTTTCTAGAGTAATTTTTATAGAATTTCTGATGCCAAATGGTAATAATTGTTGGTATGCTCTAGCGTCAAGGTGTTTGCCTGACTTCACTTCTGCAACAGCCTTCAAGGCGAGATGGTCTCTCTGCCAAGTTACAATGAATGGTATATCTGGGATGTTAAAATATTCGATCGTGGGAAAACCGTGCCGTTCAGGATGGGTTAAGACATCGATAAAAACAATTTCCCTGTGTCGTTGTTCTTCGCTTTTTTCCTGTTTTGCTATACCATTAATTTCCGAATATATATCAAACACATCATTTTCAGCACCAACTAATTTTTCGAATAACTCTCCCACGGCTACTGTCGATGCAGATAATTTCTTGGCAGAGAAGTGTTTCTTTTTTGCGAACTGAACATGTTCTCTTTGTCTAGTAAGACAATAATTTGCTAAATAATCAACCAACGATTCTCTAGTGGGAAATTTTTCAGAAAGTTTTGCTGTTATCTTTTGCTGTCTTTCTTGAAGCGCACGATTCTCTTGCCATTCTTTATTATTTGAATTAACTTTCTTAATTATTTCGAAAATAATATTGGGTTTGGTTACTTCGTGTTCAGGAACTTGTTGTTTCAACACAACCTCGCTTGCAGCATCAGTCATGAGTACAATATGGCACCGTTGAGCCTGTATTGCAAGCGAGTAGGTGCCGATGAAGAGAAACAATTGTAAGATAAATTATGTTTAAGTGGCTGGATGATTTTCTAAATTCGATTACCATGTATCGCTTGGCGGTATATGGGCTTTTAACGATCTTGGCCTACGCAGTAATTTTGGCATTTTGGGGAGCCTTATTTTTTACTGGACCTCAATTAATATTATCTTCCGGGGTATTATATTTAACATGCGTAAGTAGCAATTACTTGCTTTCCAGATTGTTTAAGGCGCAGACAAATGTAGAGTCGTCAACAATAACTGCGTTAATACTGTCACTTATTCTGTCTCCATTCACAAAACCGTCAGAAATCTTTTTTTTGGTGCTAGCTGGTGTTTTGGCTATGGGATCAAAATATCTTTTGGCTAGTAATGGAAAACACATATTTAACCCAGCGGCGATTTCTCTCCTTATATTGAACCTGTTTGGNTGTTTGGTGTGGGATTATCTGTCTGGTGGGTGGGGAGTTCGATAATGTTACCGGTGGTTTCAATTGTTGGTTTGTTGATTGTCCGAAAACTTAGGCGAGGTCATTTGTTTATCACCTTTGTGGTATTCGCAACAATAATGATCTTATTAACGGGGATAAATCATGGATTTGCTCCGAAGGACCTATCGGCTCAGCTATTGACTTCTTGGCCAGTTTTTTATTTTGGAACCATAATGTTAACGGAGCCAATGACAACCCCTCCCACAAAGATACTGAGGTTAGTGTATGGAGCTATCGTAGGCTTATTTTTTGGAGCAAGCTTTAGAGTTGGACCCATATTTTCGTCACCTGAGTTTGCCCTGGTTGTGGGAAATCTTTTTTCTTTTCTGGTAGGTTTCAAGCGACGAATTGTATTTACCCTGGAGTCGAAGGTCCAACTGTCCCCAGATACAATTGAGTTTGTATTCATTCCGAATAAGGAGTTTAGTTTCTTGCCGGGTCAATACATGGAGTGGACTCTGCAACACAAAAGGCCTGACAGCCGGGGAAATAGGAGGTACTTTACGATAGCGTCTTCTCCCACGGAAGAATTAGTCAGGATCTGCTCAAAATTTTCTGACAAATCCAGCAGTTTTAAAAAAGCCCTGAAAGTACTAAAGGTTGGTGATGGTATTGTTGGCTCTCAACTTGATGGTGAGTTTGTATTACCGGAAGATCCTGATGTGAAAATGGTATTCATTGCGGGAGGAGTTGGAATAACTCCTTTCAGAAGCATGATCAGGTCGCTTCTCGACACTGGACAACAGCGCTGGATGATTTTGTTTTATGTTAACAAACTCGAAGACGATATTGTGTATAAAGAAGTGTTTGACGAAGGGAAAGCGGCTGGGTTGAAGACCGTTTACACATTGACTGATATAGTAAAAGTCTCTGAAAAATGGAGGGGAAAGGTGGGCTATATTGACGAGAATATGATAAAAGAAGAAGTACCAGACTATGAAGACAGGGTGTATTATTTGTCCGGTCCAAACATGATGGTAGATTTATATAAAAAATTGCTTATGGATATGGGGATAAAGCAGTCCGAGATAAAAACCGATTACTTTCCAGGTTATTAATAGTTAGGTTTTATTTCTGGCCATCCCATTATTTCAGATATCGCCCTGAGTGAGTTGGTGGGGATTTGTCTTTCGAAACCACCCACGTCTCCAAAAAACCAACCACAGCTGGTCCATCCCAAATCTCTAATATAAGCAGACAAAAAAAGTTTTTCAATGTTTTTATCTCCGATTATTTCGGCAGAGATTGCCGACCCCCTGGCCAGACTAGGTCTTTGTCTCAAGAACCAGTCTATATATACAGTTCTCCAGCCAGGCAAAACCGTATCAAGTTCTTCATCTATACGCGCGCTAGCTAAAGTTAGCTTATCGAACAAATCTTTTTTAGCCAGACGGACCAGACTGGCCTGGTGTTCGCTCTTTGGGAGTTCACAGTGGCAGTTTTGGTCCCCTTTCCAGCGGCCCAGTCCACTGTCCAAACAACTCCAACTAGTGTTTTCCTGAAGATGCGCATCGTGTACCTTCGGGGATGAGAAATTTAGCCGCTCATCTTGAATACCGCTATCTAAATAGTCCAGAAGGTATTTGGTAAATTCAAAAGCACCCTCTTTTTCTTTCCACCAGTGGCCAAGAGTTTCCCCGTCGATGGAGATTCTGGGAACGGTCCCGGAGTGTTTTGCTTGGCTGAGCCAGTCTTTGAAGAACGTGTCTGCCCAAGGTTTGTCGAAACCCACCTTACCGCTGAGATGATTATTTCCTGAAATGACTAGAATTTTCCCGTGTGGGGTGGTGATGGCATAAAGATTACCGGCAGATTGGCTCTTTGTCTGATGCTCACGCAAATGAACGGCTTTGAAACCGTTCTTCACTAGGGCCGATAGAGTGTCATTGTCGACTGCCGATTCCGGCAGCCAGATTGTCTCCGGATCAATTCCCCAACGCTGATGGTATACAGTCCTACCGATCTCCAAAAGCATATCTTTGTGGTCTGAGGAAATAAAAGGGAAAATAATGTGGAGGTAGGGGTCGCCCACCGGGGGGTCCGCACCCAGATCCATCTGTAATCTGAGGTTATTTATGGTGTCCGGGTAGTTTACTTCCAGCCAGTCGGCAGTCACCCCGTAAAGATCCCAACTGACATTGGGGTCGGCCAATATACCTTTATTAATTAGAGGCTGATAGCTTTCTCGAGTTATTTGACGATTGAAGCCCTTGAATCCAGGAGCTGTTCCGGTGATATCAAAAACAGAAGATTCTTTTCCGGAGTATGCGAGCCTTAAAAGTCTGGGGGGTTGGTAGAGGTGGAGATTGATGGGGGTCGGAGCTTGTGATAGTGATTCAAGCAATTCAATATTTGACAGAGGTTCACTTTCTTTTTTACTTCTTGGCATTACCAAGGATATTAGGTTAATTAAATGTATATTTCAACTATAGTAATTGTATATGAGATTTTTATTACATGTATACGAGTATGTGTTACATTGACTAATGTTAAGATTGAACGAGTCGGAACCCAATAACACGGAAACAACAAAGGCATTTATCGAAAATAACTGGTCGAAAGCTTTGATGTTGGCGGGGGCAGCGGGAATGGTGGGAGCGGCTGTCTGGCTTACTGCCAGATATTTGAGATTTAGCAAAAAACGCACAGAGATCGAAGACCGTAATTTACGACTTGTTGAGAACGAAGTTGAGCTGGGTTCGGATGAAACCTCGGTGATTTTGGAAACTGGCACTTACCTTGGGGATATTTCTGGCGAGGAAGGAAGGAAGGCGCTGATAGATCTGGCCAAAAACATGGATGACGAACAGGCCATAGAAGCTTTGAAAACATTAAGAGAGGTTCTGAATGTCACGAAAAAGAAGTAGTTTATTTCTTTCTGTCTGATTTGAGAAAAAGCATTCCCAAGATGATAAAAATAGCGGTCAACGGCCAATTTTGCACACGAAGAGATTCAAACAATGAATAACCGAAAAACAAGCTAGGAAGCATGAGCTAGGATTCCCCCCACTTTCGTTCGGGACCTGTCTCACAGGGTTCGTTACGAAACCAGTTCCGACTTTAGAATCCTTGCTTAATATGCAACAAAATCTTCCCATAAAGGAAAGATTTTGTTGTCTGTTCTTCATCCGAAGAACCCCGTACGCAAAAAGCGTGGCGGGGATTTTTTGTAGCTTTTGAAGTACGGGGGTGAAGAGCTCAGGTTAGCTTACGAAGTATGCTAACCTGTCATCATGATATCCAGAAGTTTGAATCACTCAGTCTACTGCCATCAGTACCATTTAGTGTGGGGTACGAAGTGGAGAAGGCAGTTTCTTCAGGAATATGTTAAGAATGAGTTTGTCATTTACGTCAAGAGGTTTGTAGCTAGGTACCCCACACTACACCTGAGGGCGGTCAATACTGACAAAGACCACGTACACATCCAGATGGAGATACCGCCTAATATTGCAGTATCCAAGGTAGTGCAAAAACTAAAGATTGAGACCAGTAAAAATATTAAGAAAAGATTTAAATTCGTTCGGGAAATGTACCTAGAACGGGGAGTATGGGCGGTAGGATTTTTCTCATCAACTCTTGGTCTAAACGACGAAATGATTGAGAAATATATTGCCTACCAAGGCAGACAGAACAAGGAGAAACAGGTCAAACTTCTGAATATCTGATGCCGCAAAAGGAAACCCCGGATCAGCGAAGCGTAATCCGGGGAGGAGGTCATTATAACGAAATTCGAACTTATTTTCGGGACTATTACTAATCTATTGGCTCACCGCCCTGCCTGCCGGCAGGCAGGTTAACACTTCGCGTCTCGCGGTTCGCCACCGCCTGCCGGCGGAACCACTTGCGCGCGATAATAATGTATCCCGACTGCGGTCGGGATGAATTGCTCTTGCGAGCAAGCGCCAGTTATCGCTGTCGCATCTATATTCAAGCATCATAACGAAGTTATGAGCGAATATAAGAGGAAGCGCAGGAATAATATTTCAATAACTTCTAGAAGTTATTGAAAAGGTGACGAGCAAGCTCTTATATGTTCGCCACAAGATCACATCCAGCGATTGTGGCGAAGTTTACCCGCCGGTAGGCGGGCTATCTCAATATATGGCTTAAATTATCAATTTCGCCATAAAATATCAGATAGTTAGGAAAACATTTTACTATCTGATATTTCTGATTGAGACAGCATTGGCCTATCGGTTAACCAAATCCTTGTCTCAGGGTAACCTACAGATCCTTACTCTGATACATTTCTCTCCTCAACAGGTTTCATCCCGATTTCATTCAACATTGATATTTGCAGACTACTTAGGTGTGGAATAATTCTGGTTATATAGACAGGGGTCTTTGTGTATGGATCTGGGATTTCATCAATCTCATGGCTCATAGACCATTTTGAATAAAAACTAGACTTCATTGAAGGTGTATGGTGTTGATTTTGAATCAGGCCATCAATATTTTTAAACTGAGGAATATGTTTATTAGAAGACGCAGACCTTACTGTCTGATCTTCAAAGTATGCCACTTCAGTTGCGCCAAGAGCCTGAAACACAACCAATGTTTGAGCATTCAAAATATCAGCTATTCCAGTGTGTCTATAATCCAAATCAACTGCAACAGCGTCCTTCTCTGCCATACCCGAGTGAACCTCAGTTATATCGTAACCAATATTGTCTAAATTTTTAAATTTATCCGGCAAATTCTTAAATTCGTCGTGCATCTTCACATCCAAACAGACTTTATTTATAGATGGTACAAAACTTGCATCAAAGAAACCAACAGGAACCCTTTGACTACCCAGTTCCTCCCATAAGCCAAAACACATTTTCTTTTTTCCTTTTTCAGTATCATCAGCAAAAGAAGAAATAATGTACTTCTTTTCTTTGTGATTAAACTGTACTTCACCACCATCAAAGTTCAACAAGGGTTTCATCTCTGGAAAAATATCAATTCCTTTCTTTTCAATATCAATAGGTTCACCAAACATAAAGACATTATATATCCAAACATAATAGGCACATCACTTTTATACAAAAAGAAACATACAAAAACTTAATCTCATGTTTCTCTCATTTCAAATAACATCCATAGCTCAAGTTATAAAGCGGGCGACCTCCCCGAAAACGGGCGGGGAATCCTTTTCTGTTGCCGAGCTAGGAAGCATGAGCTAGGATTCCTTTCGGTAAATCCTTCGGATTTCCTCAAGACCTGCCTCGCTGAAACTGTTACAGGTTCAGCTCCGGCACTCGAATCCTATCTGATTAAAACAAAGAAATCCCGCCGCAAGGGCGAGATTTCTTTGTTGCCGAGCTAGGATTCGAACCTAGGATATCCTCCTTCAAAGGGAGGCGTCCTACCACTAGACGACTCGGCAATGTGGCTATATTTTACCTTATTTCTCGTTCTTGATCATAGAATAGAGCAGAGCGTTGAGAGTAGATGAATATTCCGGAATCGAAGACGAAGATGGATGTGGGTAATAGTTTGTTAAGATTTCATAGACACCAGGTCTGGTGTTTTTATTTTTTATTTCCGGTAAATCAACAAGTCTGATATTTTGGATTTTGTTACTGGAAAACGGATACGATTTTGTAAGCTCGATATGAAAAACAGCTACCCGTATATCGGCGATGTTCATATACATGATAGGCCTTGGATGCTGTGGCACTACCTCAAAGGGAAAGTTCCCCGTGATGGCCTGATCGGTAAATACTTCCTGCTGGAGAACTCGGGTAATTGACTCTTTGGGATTTTCACCGGTTCTTGAGTGTCCCATTGGCAATGATATGTCTCCCTTATTGCCCAGAGCTGAGTCCGATAAACTCTGATCATTTCCGACCAAAAAGTATCCCCCCTTCCCCCTTTGGGTAATAATTAAGGCTGTTCCCTGGCGCCGTGTCAGTCCGAGACGAATATAGTGGAGAATTCTGTGAATTGTATTGGTGGAGACTCGGAGCTGACGAGGGGCATGTTTTTCGTATATTTTTTCTAGAGAAAGCTTGTAGTCCGCGACCATACTCAATATTTTTAAAGATTCTGTAAGTTTGCTGTTCGGACCGGCTGATTTTACGATGTTGAATTTTGTAAGTACACGGTCGTATCCGGCATAGGATATGGGGATCCCGAACCGGTGAAAATATAGCACTTTGTTGATTGAACCATGCCGAAAATACTCAGATATTAAAAATTGCTCGAATTCTGATGTTTTTGCCGTGGGAAATTGCATGCCTAATTATTATAGACTAGTTACCAGCCACAAAAAACTCCGGGGACATCCCGGAGATGAAGTTAGTTCTGAAGCCAAATAGCAAGGCCGACTATAATAGCGAACAAAAGAAGAAGGCCGAACAATGGAAGGATGCATTGCCAAAAAACGGCGACTGTGATAAAACCTAAAACGATCTGTTGAACCGTGGTACCCAATGCCTGCCACACAAGGTATGAAAGGCCCCCACATGAACCTAAGACCAAGAGCGGGATGATAACCCAGAGCGCGCGACCAAAGAACTCACGAAGTCTGTTTTTCACTGTTCCTCCGATTGTGAATTTACTTTCAACCAATATTATAGCAAACTCGATTATGTGGGCAGGGGGGGATTTGAACCCCCATGGATTACTCCGCAGCGTTCTGAACACTGTGCGTCTACCATTTCGCCACCTGCCCAAACATCTAATTATACCAATCGAGTGACGGGAGATTTTAACGTAAACTATTGATATAATAATGAGGCTTGCCAAGCTAGCCAAGATGGTCACGGCGCGTGTCTGAAAAACACGAAATTGAGGTTCGAGTCCTCAGCTTGGCACTTTTTTGTACTGTAATCCGAACTAACGAGATACTTCTACTACAATAGTGTGTGGTTCGAAATATGGATTTACAATCAAGAGCGAGGAAACTTAGACTCGAGGGTAAAAGCTATTCTTGTATTTCAAAAGTCCTTTCGATACCAAAGAGCACTTTGAGTGATTGGTTTTCGGCTTCGAAGTGGTCTAGCGACATAAAGGATGAGCTAATTAATGTCAGACATAAAAACAACAACCTCGTTGCTGCGAACGAGGAAAGACTAAGGAGGGTTAAGCAACGACATTTGTTATACCTCGATGAAGCTAGAAAAGAGTTTGAAGTTCTAAAAAAAGACCCCCTGTTTTTGGTGGGTATAAGCTTGTATTGGGGGGAAGGAGAAAAAACAAATAGTGGTAGGGTTTCAGTTGTTAATACTGATCCTAATATGGTCAAGATAATGGCTCGTTTTTACCGAGAGTGTTTGAATATTTCCGAAGATCAACTTCGTGTCGGATTATTTATATATAAAGATTTGAACGAGGAGTATATTTTGGACTTTTGGTCAAAAACTTTAGGAATTTCTAGAAAACAATTTATAAAGACCCAGATCCTGGAAAGCCGCACCCCGATTTCCAGAAGGAGGTCAAAGTATGGTATTTGCAGCCTGTACTGTTCAAATACGGAGCTTAGTATTAAAATAAGGGAGTGGATCAGGCTTTTAGGCACACTAAGCGGGATTAGTTTACCGGTAAAATAATACCTTGCCAAGGTATAGTAACGGGTTCAATTCCCGTATCCCGCTCACTTACTTGTTAGATGCCGAGGTGGCGAAATGGTAGACGCACTACCTTGAGGTGGTAGCGGGAGCAATCCTGTGGAGGTTCAAGTCCTCTCCTCGGCACAAGAAGAGATAGCACCGTTATCAAAGGTGCAAATTGATTGATATAACGGGCTAATCTCACGGTTCAATGTACCATTTTGGCTCCAAGCCAGCCCTGAGGGAAAGATTGAACCCAAGAGTACTTTGATCTGGCTAATACTCGATTTTTTGTAGGCTTCTCCCAAATCAGCAAGTAAAGTCCTGATAAAAGTGGTCACGTCATCGATGTTGTATCTATCAATCGTGGCATCGTTTTTAACTACTTGAGCCTTTATCATTCGATCTTCTACTACTGCGTTTTGTTCCTTAAATACTTCGTCCGAATACACGCCCGCAAGGTTCTTTTCCACTAGGGTTTGCCTGAGCGCTTTTAGAGTAGCAATTTCCTGATCTGCCTGGCCTTTAATCTTCTGTAACCTTGCCAGACGCGTGTGATAGGTGCGATACAGAAAAGCAATAAATAGATCGAGGCACTCTTTCTTAGGAGTTACCGTTTTGAGCGACTCTATAAGTGATCCCTCTAGTACTTCAGCTTTTGCTGCTACGCCCTTACAGACCCCACCACAGCGATAATATGCGTACCTTGCATGGCGACCTTTACTCCAGCCTCCAGTCATCCCTGTACCGCATTCCTTACACCTAACTATTCGTCGTAATGGAAAATCAGGATTAGAGTGAACTCTTTTAGCGAGAGCTACTTTGTTGGGGTTCCTGCCATCTAAAATTGCTTGTACTCGGTAAAATTGCTCCTCTGTAATCATCGGCACATGCTGAGCCTTAACTTCCTCACGATA
>LCJG01000039.1 GCA_000998025.1 Candidatus Collierbacteria bacterium GW2011_GWB1_44_6 | reverse complement strand
CGTCTTCATCTTTTTTGCCGGGCCGGTAATTGGTATAGACTTTGATCTGGAAGTGCTTTTTGCCCTCCGTTTCCCTGAGAGCCATCTCTACGATTTCCGGACCTTGTGGATGGTCCAATATGTCGCCACTACTGCCGAACCGGTGTGATTGCACGTCTAGCATTTGCAGAAATGTATTGTGGCGGTAGAGCCGCTGAAGAGATTCAAAGGTGAATATCTTTGATGGAAAAGCGGCTGCAGCCAGGCACACAGGGCATTGTCGGTCACAACCCACAAGAACGTCGGATGTTCTCAAAGAGTGGGTGAGGGTTGGGTTTCCGAGCAAAGATCCGAGAGCCTCAAGGGCATCCACACTTCCGTGGATAAGAAGTTCACTTTGATTTAGCCGTTTTTGGGGTGGATTGAGACTGGGAACGGCCAGCCAGAGAAAGTCGCTTGGTGAGAAGCCATGCTTTTTGAGTAATTTCACCACATTTGGCGGTGGGGTGGCGGTGGAAATGGTGGCCATATGGCCTCCTTTCTTAAATTTTCAAAGGGTGGGTATTTCAAGGATGATTATACGACTGGGAAGAGTGACGACGCCCAGAGTCGAACTGGGGACCGGGTGACCTGGGGCGGATTCGAACCGCCGATCTTCTCGTTAGGAGTGAGATGCTCTATCCAGCTGAGCTACCAGGTCATTTAAAGTGATGCGCTATATCCAGACGATAATGCGAAGCTATTATCGGCGCCAGATATAAGAGGAAGCGCAGATTGATATTTCAATAACTACGTTATTGAAAAGAAAGCGAGCAAGCTCTTATCCGTCTGAGCTACGCCGTCAATAAGTATATTTTACTATTATTGGGGGTTAAAATATGCCCATGGAAAAAGACAGAGGTTTGACGAATGAACTGGGGTACCGGAACTGGATTGATAGCTTGGCTGGTGAAGCGATTCTTTTGGGAGAAGAGTGCTACGAACCGGATCTGGTAGTGAGGGCAACGGGGCTAGCTCGGATGGCTAGGGAAATTCCGTACCACAGTGACCAGTTTTCAAGAGTGATTGCGGAAGCGATGTATCTGGAAAAAATAATAGCGAATCTGAAAGACAGGGAGTTTTTGATATATATAGAGGAAGTTTACGAGGACAAGCAATTGCGGGAGTATGGCTCCAGGGACTGGGCGTATGAAGTGAAAGTGTCTCAGGGTAGGTATGAGATCAGAATGCTGCTGCACGTTTATGACACAGTGTCCGACCTAAAAAGAGGTCTCAAATCTCAAGCGGAAGAAAGAGTTAGAAATTATTTTGGTGATCCCAGCTTCGAAACTTACAGTCGGGAAACAGAAGAAGAATACATTCAAGGACAAAAGTTTGTGATGGTTAAATATTTTGACCATGGAAATCTGATTAGGAGTGTGATCGATCATCAACATGAAATCGGCAACGGACCAACCACTAAAGGACATCAGGAGATCTTTTACTTTGACGATTACGAAACTGCTATCCGGGCTTGGGCAGAGGTAAAAAAACTGATTACTTCAAGTCGAAAGAGATAAGGTTGTAGGTATCTGGCTTTTGGTTGATGTTGGTTAGCAAAATCAATTTGCTCCCGTCCGGTGATGAGGTGATAAAGTTTTCCAAGGGCAGAACATAGGAGATGTTGGTGAGATTTAGGCCATCGTAGTCGACGGTGTTGACACCGTTTTCGTTGGTAACGATGATTTGTTTGCTGTTTGCATACCAAGAGAGGTTTGAGGTTACGCGGCTATCGGATTGAGATTTGAGCTGTCTTAGGCTGGCCAAACTGGCGCTGGGTGTAGAAGTGGCGGTAGTGATGAGCGTTTTGGCAGTGTCGGAAAACTTGGTGGCGAAAGGTAGGTGATAATTTGTTCCTTCCTTGATGTCGAAAAGATAGGTTTGGTCTTTAGTGAGGTCTCTGACTTCCGGGGAAGAATTGATATTGGGTAAGGCTCGACCGATATCGTTTACGGGTAGACTAATATTTTCAGTGGGTGTATAAAAAACCTTTTCTTTGTCGGGGGAGAAGTAGACGTTGACGGCTTTGTGGCTGAGGAGATCGACCATGTATCTGGGGAAGAGATTGAGAATGGGTAGGTTGATTTTGGTGAACTGATCTTGCCACTGACTGATGATTAAAGGAAGCCTGAGGGTGACATCAGACATGGATTTGGGATTCATGCCTTTGGTAGTAAGCAGAAAGGCTGAGGAAATTTTTTCTGTTGAGGGTGTAGTTTTGGTAGCGACAGTTTTTTCCGTAAAAATAGCCAGGATCTGTGAACTGTCCGGTGACCAGATTAGAAGTGCTTTGGAATAGTCTCGGGGAGAGTCTTCAGCGATTTGGACATTGGAGGAGCCAAGAAGATTGCCGGTAATAGAATAGACGTAGAGACCGTTACTGATGCTTTGCGGAGAATTCTGGAGCACGTAGGCGATTTTGGTGCCATCACCATTTGAGGCGGCGTTCCGGACTTGATAAAAAGTGAGGGGAGAGATGGCGGGAATGATGGGGAAGAGGCGGGCATCAGCCGAAGTGACGAGTTCATTTTTGACCAAGATGGTTTTGGTCCAGGGGTGGAAGCCGTCCTTCTCGATCTTGACGTTGTAGCTACCGGGCAGCAAGTAGAGCTTGTCGTCGGTGACGGTGGTGAGCTTGTCGTTGATGATGACTCTGGCTGATTTGGGGTATGAAGTGATGTTTAGGAGACCTGTGCCACTTAGAGAGCGATTTTGGAGGTCCGGACGGTAGCCTTTGGCAAACTGAATGGCGACAAATGTGCCTGCGGCGAGGAAAAGGACAATGAGGAGGTTTATTAGAAGCCTGCGGGTTTTGGGGTTTTTGACCGTAAGTCGTTTCACAAATCTATTTTACCTCATTTTGAAAATCAACTTGAGATCAGCCGATTAAGTCAGGAAACGAAAGAACGCCTTTGGGGTGGATGACGAACAGGATACCCCAACCTTTTTGGATACATCGAAGCACGATAGAGTTGGATATTAAGATGTCTGCTAGTTTTCCGAGCTTGCCTTCATAGACCAAGTCCTTGTTTTCACCGTCTATGACATATAATTTGTATTTTCCACGACGAGTTCTTTTTTCTGTCTGGATGTCGAAGTTTACTCTAGCCTCAGAATGACCTTCTTTTTCTGAATTCATTTGCGCTACGATATTCCAACTCTGACGCTCTGTCAAGTTGACCGTGGAGGATACCTGTGATAATATAGGCTATCTAAGATCTTTGAAGGAGGTAAGTATGATTACAACGTATGTTTACAGATTTCGAATTGGGTTGGCCGAGCGGGTCGAAGAGGTGTTACATGATCTATCGGTGGCCTGCGGCATGTTCGGTGGAAAGTTTAAGGCTGAGAAGGAGATTGAATTTGGCGGGGAAACCTTTCTTCTCACCTTGGAAATCGAAACCATACTGATTGATCAGGTGTTTGTGGGAGGTTACCGCTTCCAGGGGCTTCTTCTGGCCCAGGGGGGTACATTAATCTCGCAACCCTGATCGTTCACCCATCCCTTGCTTCCGGCAGGGGATTTTTGTTTCATCGTGATATAATATAGGGCATCTTTGAGTCTTTTTGGAGGCAAAAATGATCTTTGAATTTCCTGCAAATGAGTTTAGCCCAAAAGCTTTGGCGGAGATCTGGATCCAGCTAAGAGCTATTGGTTGGGACCGAACTTCTGAACTGACGATCAGTGAGGCCGGTGACGGAAATGTACGGATCGAGTGTGGTACTGATCCTGCGTCGGATGACCTCACTGAAATGGAACCTGTTCTTTTTTCGATGGGCGGTGTACAGGTTTTGCCTGACAAAGCTGATACTGTGGAGATCGAGTATTACTTCCCAGATGGGGATTTTGATCCACGAGAAGTGGCTCTTTTGCTCGAGGACCTGGCGACGGTTTGCTTACGTGTATTTAAACATTCCGTAAGTTCGACCATTACCCGCCGAGAGTCGCCGGGCACTGAGTTGGTAATTAGGATGACCGAGGAGCAAGAAAGAGAAGTGTTTATGGGGTACCATTTTGACAAACAGTTTGAGAGACTTAATGGTTTGAGAATAAATAAACCGTGAAGACTTCGATGTATCTCCCTCGCCTTTGGCGGGGGAATTTTGTTTTAGTTGGGTAACCTGATATACATTGTTAGCTTTTGTTAGGGGTAAGTTATTGATACAATTAATCAAATGGGATTTTCTTTTTCAAAAAAGATCGGTATTGATTTGGGGACGGCGAATAGCCTGGTCTATGTTGTGGGGGAAGGGATAGTTTTGGAGGAGCCCACGGTGGTGGCGGTATCTCTAAATGATGGGAAGGTATTGGCCGTAGGTCGCGAAGCACAACAGATGCTAGGCAGAACACCGGGAAACATAAAAGCGAGTAAGCCGATGAGAGATGGGGTAATTGCAGATTATGCCGTGACTGAAGCAATGTTGAAATATTTTTTAAGGAAAGTGGGGGCATATGGCCTGATGAGACCGGAGGTAATGATTTGTGTCCCGGCTGGAGTGACTCAAGTGGAAAGAAGGGCAGTCTTGGGGGCGGCCATGGAAGCGGGAGCCAGGAATGCATATCTAATAGAAGAGCCTTTGGCAGCGGCAATTGGTGCCGGTATTCCCATTGCTGAGCCTTCCGGGAATATGATATTGGACATGGGAGGTGGAGCTTCGGAAGCCGCTGTAATATCCCTAGGAGGCGTGGTGACATTTAAAAGTGTCAGAGTAGCCGGAAATAAAATTGACGAGTCTGTTTCTAAGTATGTTAGACGGAAACATAATTTAGTTATCGGGGAAACCACAGCCGAAAATATCAAAGTCAAGATTGGTTCAGCCGCGCCTTCATCTAAGGAAGAAATGATGGAAGTTACCGGTCGTGATAGTATTACGGGACTTCCGAAGCAGATTCAGTTGTCTTCTCATGAGGTATATGAAGCGATGAGGGAACCTTTGGGAAAAATAATCGCCATGCTCAAAGTAGTCATGGAAGAGGTGCCGCCGGAGCTTTCTTCCGACATTATTGATAAGGGAATTGTTATGAGTGGGGGTACGGCACAGCTACGTGGATTTGATCGGCTCATTACCCAAGAAACTGGCGTTCCGGCCTTTGTGGCGGAGGACTCACAGCGGTGTGTAATAAAAGGTATTGGGATAGCAATTGAGAACTTGGATATTTATGAGAGAAGTATAAAGAGGTAATATCTAATATTCTTGTATATCAATATAAAAGTAGGTTCTTATCAGATTCCTGTTTCAACTGCCAAATATATTTTAGTTCTTAATATAACTGATCTTCCAATTGTATTTATAGGTTAATTATTCCATGATATTTCAGAGCAAATAATTATAAATATATTTGACTTATATTTTGAAGAGATTATTGTATTTGGTAACTTTTATTTTGTGTACCATTGTGGAAGGCATACAGTACATTTTGACTTACGGACTAGCTAAGGGTTGCTGAATATTTTGTCTTAGATACCATGGTGAGAGCTGGAGGCCGACAGAGAGAGAAAACTCTATTTGTTCTTTTCACGAAATTATATAATACCCTTGTGGGTATAGCAGAGTTTGTTTGGCTTTATCCTTTATATACGTCATGGGGGTATGGTATTTAGAAAACAAAGACTAAATATTTCTGACAATATTGGGATGGGGTATGGGGTATGCTTGCAGGGTATTTGCCAAAGTTACGATATTATCCCTAAATATATATGAAGGGAATGGCTATGTGCGTTAATCTTAATGAATGCCATTTAATACTTTGATTGTCTGACAGTTGTTTCGTTAGATATGTATCATTACTTACATAACCGTTCCTGGGTATTATATATTTCAATTATTATTAACGATAATTAGACATATCTTGGCTAGAGATACAATGTCGGTATGCAAATTATTAGTATCTGGGTATTCAATGTATATTATCGGATGCTTTGGTTATTTATGAAAAATTGGAGATGATTAGCGTGAACAGCTTGCTGTAAGTGAAGGGTGGGTGTGATAGGGCAAGCTGGGATTCCAGTGATATCTTTTGATATGGAAAAAAATTTATATTCTATTGGTACTTATTATCACTATAATCTCGCGAATGTTGTGTCATACTGAATCAACTGAAAACGTGTTATAAGTTGCACAGTATATAAAATAGGCTTAGTATGAGGAGATATTTACCTATATTATCTAAACATGGAATATGTAAATATAAGTTATATCTTTCTTTATATAAATATTTGTGATTTATTTGTATTAGAGCCTAATATTTGAATAGATATTGTGTACAGATAATCAATAAAAATAATTGATGACTATTTTTAATAATAGACATTATAAATATTTATGATACAAATTGGGGATTGATATATATAAGATGAAAGGTATCAACTTATATTAATCATATTTTAGTGATATTTCGGGATAAATTTTAGGTTTGGGTCACTGACTGGGACTTGAAGAACACTGTTTTCCCGGTAAGCTAACTAGGTAAACAGTAGAAATAGCTTGAAGTATCCTACTAAAGGTAAAAAATAGCAATTTAGCAGATAAAGGAAGGAAGTGATAAGGCTGAGGCTGGAATGAGGATGAGCATCTGGAAGTGGATGTATAAGATGATCTCTACAATATACAATAGCATATATGAGATCAGAAGTTTTGGGGATACCGGTAGATATACTCAACAGATGGGAAACTATGGAGCGGTTGGATGACTGGCTGAAGGTGCCGATTTCACGACCCAGAATGATAGTCACGGCTTACAGCGAATTCTTTGTGTATGCTCAGAATGATCCTGAATTTTCTAGAGTCATAAAGAAAGCTGACTTAATTACCCCGGATGGAGTTTCGGTTTTGGCGGCAGTGAAATATATGAAAGCAGCGAAACAGAAGACCTTGCTGGGGAAAATAGCCGAAGGAATAAAAATAGGGGGTGAAATATTGGCGGGTAGAGTTGGCGAAACGGTGACGGGAGTTTGGCTATTTTCCGAACTGACTAAAGTGGCCGAGAAGAAGGGTTGGAAAATATTCCTACTTGGTGGGTGGGGCGACGTGAGCGCGCGAACTGCTGAAATGCTCCTAAAACGGTTTCCACGGTTAAGAGTTGAATATGACAGTGGCGAGGCGAGAGTGGGGACTGACAAAGCAACTGACGGCCGGGTCGTCAAGAAAATTAATGCGTTTAAGCCCGACATTCTTTTTGTAGCTTACAATCCGGTGAAGCAAGAGAAATGGATTGCTTCCCACTTGTCTCAGCTGAAGGTGGGGGTGGCTGTTGGAGTAGGGGGGACCTTCAATGAGTATTTGGGTGAGTTTAAAAAAGCGCCAGAGTGGATGGAACGGATGGGACTCAAGTGGTTGTGGCGGGGGTGGAACCTCGCAGGATCGGAAGAATTCTTCGTGGGGTAATTGTATTTCCTTGGTTGGTATTTAGAAGCTCTCTTTAGGAGCAAAGATTAGGAATTGGATGAGGCGGGGTTGATGCCGAGCATCCAGAGGACGGATTCTTTTTTGTAGCGGCGGTCGCCACGGGAGTTGATGCGGATGGCGGGGAGTTTGCCGCGTTTGCCCCAGCGCTTGATGGTAAGAGTGGAGACACGTAGTAGTTCGGCAACTTCGGAGACAGTCAATAAATCAGGAAGATTGTTGAGGTCTAAATTCTTTTTACTTTTGAGAGTTTGGTTTGTATCAAGGTTGTTGTCCATGTCTGATATACAAATTATCAGATAGGTAATAGATAGTCAATGGGGTTGTTTAGAAATATTTTTATGATAGAATTCTAGCCAGCACTGCAGCAGGAACATTAAATCTTTTTGGAGGACTCAGGTGACCGTATATACTGATAGTTTTGAGCTTAAGCGTGTCAATTTGGGCAAAGGGGTGCGTAAACTTTCTGAGCTTGCCGGACTACAAGGTGAAATCGATGCTTTCGTGCTTCAGGCGCGCATCACCAGAGTGCCGGTAGAAGTGGTTCGTGTTTGCGTACGAGACGAAGACGCTCTGCCGCATTCTTCAAACGGAAAAACTCACATTCAGTATGTGGGCACGACACCGATGATTTATGTCGAGCCCGATGCAAACGGGAATTTGGTTATGAGATTTGAAGGACCCGGAGCCGTTGAAGTATTTTTCAACTCAGTGAAAGTCGGGGCACAAGGAAGAAACAGGCAAGCGCAAGGAAAGAAAAAGATTTATATTGTTGAAGCATAGATTTATTTATAAAAATAAAACCCCGCCGAGATGGCGGGGTTTAACGTATGAATTATTTTGAAGTTGGGGAAAGATAGAATTCTTCGATCACGGAGCCGTCGACTGCGATGAAATAGATCTTGGCGGCTTCGGGAGTGACTTCTACCAGGACGGCGCCTTTTTGGGCATTGTACTGCAGGAGGCTGCCTTCCTGATAAGCATTGAACTGATCAGTCTGACCGCCACCACCTGCGCCCTGGACGATGTAAGTCATACCATCGACATTGAGATGCTCGTAGAGGTGGCAGTGACCCGAGAAGACGGCGGTTACCCCTACGAAATTCAGACGGGACCGGTCGCTGGTTTTGCCTTCACAGCTGGCATAGGGCGGTTCGTGTGTGAAGACAAACTTATATGGTTCCGGTGTGAGTAATTCTCTTTGCAGAAAATCACTTTGGAGGATGACATCCGGCTCCCTGGAGTCGGTACTGAGAACGATGATCTTCACCAGTCCGTCTCCAAGAACTGCGGAGTAGTACCGGTTGCCTGTACAGTTCCCGAAGAATTCAGTACTGGGTAAGGTTTCCGCAGTGTAGCTATTTGAGTCGGGATAGCCCCAATCGTGATTCCCGAGTGTTGGGAAAAAGTGGCACGCTGAGATGAAATCCGCATATCGCTCATTCGCGCTGGCTAAGTCCTGTTCTGTGCCTCTAGGGTAGGCGTTGTCACCTGTGGTGACAATGGCGTCCACATTCCAGCTTTTAATTAAATCCGCAACTTGATCTGCCGGGCCGGATGGATCTCCATAGTCGCCGATGACGGCGAAACTGACTGTGGGAGTAATCGTTGCTGGAGATGTCGGGGTTGGTTGTGGCTCAATGTTGTTGGTCGAAAATGAGTATCTAGCTTGTTCAGTGGGTTCGGGAACCAGATTGGACAAGTCAGGAGCCACATCTGGCGACAGAAGAAAGATGATAAAGATGGCCGCCAGCAGGACGAAAATCAGAATAAAAACCGTTTTCATTTTCCCTACCTTCTATGGATTTGAGATGACCAGGGCGTTGGCGAAAATTCTGTCCCGGACAAATAAAGCTTCACCGTTGCACTCTGCGGCAGAACTAAGTCCACCGTCGAGAAAAATAATATTCTGTTCCGGAACACCAAACCCGGTGAGGAGCTCTACAATTTGTGAGGGTGACCGGTTTTGGATAATGCTGACATAGAGCAGGTTGTCCTTGACCGAGATTACCGTGTAATTCGTGACTCCGTTAACACCGCCAGGTTCCAGTCCGGACATCGCAGCATCAGCAGACTCTACTTCAGAGTTTGAGGGAATTTCTTTGACGGTTAATCGGCCGTTTGTGATATACAACATGCGGAAGGAATAATCCTCCGTATACTGCCCGGGTACAACAACGCCGTCAACGATAAGTGGAGAAGTTGGTGTACCACTTGATTCGTAATATGAACCATTGAAGACGCAAACTGGGTTGATAGCTTTGTCCCACTGGTCCGCCAATCTGCCCCAGCCATTTTGAACAGAGACGATTTTTTGGGTTGGATCAACCACGAACAAGTAATTACTGGATTGATCTGCCTCTTTGTAAATCGTCAAGCCTGGTTCTTCGTAATAGAAAGGCCAGGTGATGCTCGTTGTTATCAAGGAATTTCCTGGTTTTGGGGTGGACTCAGAGGGAACCCCGAACTGATATCTGGAGGCTTCTTCTGAACTATCCGGTGCGGCTAAGCTACCAAAAAGTTCCATGACTTCAATATTATTGAAATCGAGAATGATCAGAATGATGAATACTAGGATCAAAATCGAGAGAATTTTTTTCAAGGTACCCTCCTTTCTGAGAGTAGGATTAACCCATATTATACGGCATAAAGGCTACTACTCTTGACAGACCTATAACAGTGTGGTAATATATCCCAAAAGCAGCAAGTTCGAAGATGTTCTGTAGGGGGGAACCCACCAGACTTTCTTAAATTTTAATAAGGAGAAATCATGATCCGAAAGGTTCGTCTTTTCCTTCGGGCATCTTTACGCCCTGACTCATTCGGGCGGAGTGAGTCCGCCCGCCGCAAACCCAATCTTTGCCCCGCCAGAAGCGGGGCAAAACCTTTTTTTGGGTACAAAAAATCCGTCTTGGCGACGGATTTTTTGCGATTGGAGTGAGATTCCTCCACTCCCGCCACGGCGGGCAGGTCGGTCGGAATGACGAGTTATTTAAGCTCTACCTTTGCACCGGCCTCTTCAAGTTTCTTCTTGGCGGCTTCGGCGTCTTCTTTCTTGGCACCTTCAAGGATGGTGGCAGGAGCTTTCTCGACCAAGTTCTTGGCTTCGACCAATCCTAGATCGGTCTTGAGCTCACGAACGGCTTTGATAACAGCGATCTTATTGGCGCCGGCGTCGGTGACGACGACATCAAATTCGGTCTTTTCCTCTACGGGAGCAGCGGCGGCGGCAACTCCGGCACCGGCTACGGCGACAGGAGCGGCGGAGACACCAAACTTTTCCTCAAGAGCTTTGACGAGTTCAGCTACTTCCAAAACGGAGAGTTCACTGACTGCGTCGACGAGTTTTGTGACTTTGTCGGACATGTTTTTTTGTTTTTTTATTAATTGCTAATTGACGAGACTAAGATAATTTGGCTCGGAGAGCTTCGAGACCATAGACAAAATTTTGCATCGGAGCCTGAAGTTGTCTGACTAGAGCTTGAGCTGGGGCCTGCAGCTGGGCTAAAAGGGAAGCCAGAAGCTGTTCTCTGCTGGGTAACTTGGAAAGAGCTTGGATATCGGCAATGGTAATGATTTTGTCGTCCATGATGCCCGTTTTGATCTTGAGCTTGTCGTGATCTTCGGCGAACTTGGCGACGATTTTAGCGGCGGCGACGGCGTCGGGGCTAAATAGAACGGCGGTGGGTCCCTGAAGCGAGTCGTGTAGATCCTTGGCTAAGTCTTTGGATTTTTCTTCGAGAGCTAGGCGCATGAGATTGTTCTTGGTGACTAGGAAAACACCACCCATCTTGTCGGCTTCGGCCCGGAGCATGTTTTGCTCGGAGACAGTCAGGCCGGCATATTCGGTGAGAATAACGGCTTTGGAATCCGTCAAATTCTTAACGATTTCGGCTAGTTGATGAATTTTTCTTTGATTTGGCATAGGTTTTTATATTATTTGTACAAAAAAAGCACGTATCCAAGACGTGCAAATGATTTTGCTCTGCTAGGGACTTAATGACCTGCCTGCCGGCAGGCTGGTTGCCCTAGGTCTTGGAACTTACATAGTTTAGCACAAAAACCCTCTGGCGCAAGTAAGAGATGCTTTCCGTGTTGACAACTAGTGAAAGGGTGTAAAATATGGGGTAATATCAGCTCAAAAAAATGAGGTGATGTCGACCTTTGAAATATTCTAAATTTTTAATTGGAGGTGAGAAATGGCAATTAAAGGAAGTCTACTGCGAAAGTGGCAAGAGATTGCTGACGTGTCGGGTAGAGAACTGGGCCCTATTGTTGACCTTCTTAATAAGCAAGGGAATCCAAATGCGATCATTGCCAAAGCAATTAGGGAAGGGTGGTCGAAGGACAAAATGATGACTGAGCTCGTAGGTTCGTCGGAACCAACTCTTCATCCGACTTCCGTGAACGGTTCGGATGATGAGAAGACGGAACGCGTGGCTCAATTGAGGGAAAGGTTGAAAGCGCGGGCTGAAGAAAATGAGCCTGATTCAGGTCCCGTATTACCGGGGTTTATCGTTCCTTCTGGCGGTGAAGGTGGGGAGAAACAGACCCGCGCTGAACAAAGACGGGCGGTGCTTCGTGGAGAAACGAAGCCAACCCTCTTTGGCAGAATCTTTAAGAAGAAAGCGGATCAGCCTGAAGTTCATTTTGATCGCCATCGCCACACTGGTGGTGGTGGGTGCAGTGATCTTCGGGGCGGTCAAGCTGTTTGGTAACTCTTCTTCTCACGACTTTAGCACCACCACTGCCCCAGAAGTAGTAGACCCGGTGGCGACAGTAGATCCTGCGTTTGCCAATATGACTCCGGAAGAGAAGATTGCTTTGGCAGATAGCCAGGTTAGTCAGAGTGTTCAAGATACTTCTTTTTTCCACAAACCTGCAAGCTTTAGTGTTTTTTTTGCTAACTGGAGAGACTATCTGAACTGGTTGCTTTCCATTACCGTGGTTCTGCCTCTTTTGTATTCAATATACAAAGAGAGAACTGAGGAGGGTGAAGGTTCGGACGTGGTGCTTTCCAATATCGGTTTGCTCTTCTTGATGATCGCCATCTTTTTTGCGCCGCAAATTGGATCGGTGCTTGGTGCCAGCACGAATTTGATTTTGGGGTTTGGGATCTTCGTTAACTTGCTTTGTCAGGTGTTAGCGTGGATTAGTGGGACTAAAAGCCAAAAACATGATCTCTCAGTCATTGCTTTTGGTCTTTATCTCTCGGGAACCTTCCTCCGATGGTGGTATCCAGCCGATCAAATTCTGTCAATAACCGGAATCATCTTTCAGATTGCGGGTGTTGTAGTCCAGATTCTTGAAATTAACCGGAACAAGGCCATGGGAAAGTCGCTAATAGTGGCTGCTGTCATGATTGCTTGTTTTATCGGTGGATT
>LCJG01000038.1 GCA_000998025.1 Candidatus Collierbacteria bacterium GW2011_GWB1_44_6 | reverse complement strand
GATTTCAAAAATGCCTTTCAAATTGCGGAAAAATACCATGCCGAGGCGCTTTGCGCCGAGGCTATTTCTTACGATTTCACGAAAAGTGAAAATTGGCGGAGGGGATGGGATTCGAACCCATGGTATCTTGCGATACGCCAGTTTAGTAAACTGGAGCACTCGACCAACTATGCGACCCCTCCTGTGGCGGAGAGTACAGGGGTCGAACCTGTTAGAGCTTACGCTCATGAGTTTTCAAGACTCACGCATTACCGTCCTGCCCACTCTCCATCTCATATATTTTACCATTAAACTGAAGCTAGGGGTTGAATTATTCTTCGGGTTTTGTTAGTATTAATTTATGTCGAGATTAGTGTTTGGTGTTGGAGAGCAAAACAGGTTTTTGAAGAACGTTGGATCGGTACTAAAAGCTGATTCCGATGATCTGGGACGAATTGTTGGTATTTCTGGAAGAAGCTTTAGAGATTGGATCAATGAGAAAACACTTGGTATAAAAGATAAAATGTTGAAACTAAGCGAAATGTCTGGAATAAAGCTACCTGTAATTATCGACGAGAGAGAAGAATGGTGGAGTGGAAGAATTAACGGAGAGAGTGGGGCTCTTGCTAGAATGAAAATTTATGGACCACCTGGTAATAGTTGGGGACGCAGAAAAGGAGGGATTGTGTCACAACAAAAAAGAAAAGAATATCCTGATTATTATAGGCAATTAGGCTGCCCTATTCCAAGAGATTTTAACTGTCCGAGATCAGCGCGATTAGCCGAATTTTTCGGAACAGTTTTAGGGGACGGAGGCATTAGACCATATCAACTTACAATTACTCTTAATTCTGAAGCTGATAAAGATTATATTCAATACGTAATGAAGAAGTCTAAAGAATTGTTTGGCTATAATCCTCATGTTTTTAAAATTAAGAACTGTAAGGCTGTTTGTATAACCTATTCAGGAGTCAATCTAATTCAGTTTTTGGTTGACAACGGTTTGAAAATTGGAGATTAGAAAAAATTGCAGGTCGATGTTCCGAAGTGGATAAAGAATAATTTAAGTTACTCGAGAATGTGTGTCAGAGGACTTATGGATACTGATGGGGGAATCTTTTTGCACCGATATAAGGTGAATAATAAATACTATGATTATTTTAAGATATGTTTCACAAATATGTCCAAGCCATTATTAAAATTTGTTTTTGAGACCCTAACAACACTTGGCTTTAATCCTAAATATGCCTCGTATAACAAAGTGTGGCTGTATGACTCTAAGGAAGTTCGAAGATATTTCGACATAATAGGTAGTTCGAACAACAGACTTCTTTTGAAGCTACCAATGTTATAATTTTCAGGCTGGAGGTATCGCCTAGTGGTATGGCAGCAGATTGCTAATCTGCGACTCGAAAGAGTCTCGTGGGTTCGAATCCCACTGCCTCCGCTAAACATAAATGTCCCCGCTTGACGGGGATATTTATGTTTACCCCAAGTGGGATTCGAAAGTCGGAGGTCGAAAGTCATTTCTTCTTCGACGAAAACTGATTTCGACATTTAGCTCTGCTGAGAAACACCGTTTCGTAACGAATCCAGCGAGACACGCCCCGAAGAAAACATTACCAAGTTTTACTGAGGGGAATCCCATCCCCTCCGCCCATTGCTATGTTAAGATGAAATGTGGCTAAAGAAGAAACTGAAATAAGAGATTTGTCTGAGAAAGTGCTGTTGGAATTTGAGGCATACGATCGTCCTCATAAGGTCTGGACTAAAGAATTTTACAGTTCTGTGATTGTGATAGCTTTCTTGGTATCGGTGATTTTGTATTTTATTGAAGGTTTTATGCCGGTGGTGGTGATTTGGGCTTTGGTTTTTATGCTTTGGGCTATGGCGAGGACAGAGCCAAAGATGACAAAAACAGCGGTAACAAACTGGGGTTTGAAGTCATTTGAAAAAACATACCGATTTGAGGAAATGACTAATTACTGGTTTGAGACAAAGTGGGGGACAAGACTCATGAGGATTAACCTGAATGGAATCCCTTGGCACTTGGTGGTCGTAATTGACTCTAAGAAGGAGGATGAAATAAAGAAAATCATGGCAGAGAGGGTGGTGTATCTGGAGCCTGAGAAGACATGGTTGGATAGGGCGATCAAGTGGATGGGGGAAAAGTTGCCGTTGGAGTAGATCTTGGAGGATAATTTCATTGATTCTGAGGTAAAATATGCATTATGAGTCCGTAGCTCAGTTGGATAGAGCAATTGCTTGCGGAGCAATAGGTCGTGCGTTCGAATCGCACCGGGCTCACTTTTTGGAGGGTGGGCAGGACGGTAATGCGTTGGTTTCGAAAACCAATGCCCTTTTGGGCTAACAGGTTCGACCCCTGTACCCTCCGCAGAATATGAATAATAAAGACAAGACTCGTTTAGTTGGTAACCTGGAGGTGTTGAGGGAGGAGCTGAGGAGCAAGGTCAAAGAAGGGAAGAAAGAGGGGTTAATGAGATTTTTCAAAACTGGAAAGGGGGAATATGGAGAGGGAGATAAGTTTTTAGGAGTCATGGTGCCACAGACAAGAGAACTGGTTAAGAGATACAAAATTTTGTTAGGTTGGCAAGAAGTCGATAGCTTGGTAAATAGTGAGTATCATGAGGAAAGATTGTTGGGACTGTTGATACTAGTGGAATGGTACAAGGCGGGTGGAGAAAAAGAGAAAAAGAAAGTGTTTGAGTACTATTTAGAAAATTACCGACAGGTGAACAACTGGGACCTAGTGGATTTGACTGCGCCAAATATTGTAGGTGATTATCTGGATATTGCTGAAAAGCGGGGTGAGGTTATTAAACTGGTGAAAAGCGATAGCTTGTGGAAGAAAAGAATTGGGGTGCTGTCTTGTGCAGCATTTATAAAACGGGGGAGCTGTGAAGAAATCTTCCAGGTGGCCGATATTTTGATGAAGGATAACCACGACTTAATTCAAAAAGCGGTGGGCTGGATGCTTCGAGAGAGTGGTAAAAAATGTGGTGAAGAGAAACTAGAATTGTTTCTGAGAGAACGGTATAAGGTAATGCCCAGAACCATGTTGCGATATTCTATCGAAAGATTTTCGGATGAGAAAAGAAAAAAGTATTTGGGTGGAAACTGGTGATGTAAACTGGAGACATGAAGATATTGAATTTAAGATATGCAGATGACGATACGATGTCTCTTGGACGTTTGGTTTGGCTCAGAACCCCCTCTTTGTTTGTGGGTCTGTTTCTAGGTCTTTTTCTTTCATTTGTGACATCTGAATTTGAAGAGGTCTTGGCGAGAAATGTGCAAATTGCCTTTTTTATCCCCTTGATTGTCTATATGGCGGATGCTGTGGGGACACAAACACAAAGTATCTATACAAGAGATTTGTTGACGGGCAAAGCTAGCTTTAGAGGATATTTGATTAAGGAATCCTTGTTGGGAATATTGTTGGGGGTTATTTTTAGCCTTGTGGCTGGGGTGGCGGTACAGCTTTGGTTGGGATCTTTTACGCTAACCTTAGCGGTGTCACTTGGTATGTTTGGGGCGGTGGCGACGGCACCATTTATCTCTATGCTGGTGGCCGAAGTGTTGGAGCTTGAGCATTCTGATCCGGCAGTGGGAGCGGGCCCAATTGCGACGGTACTTCAGGATACCGTTAGCGTCGTGATATATGGTTTTATTTGTAGCGCAGTGTTTCTGTAGCTTGGGGTAAAATTGGGAGGAAATTGTAATTTGTGCTCGTAGCTTAATTGGATAGAGCATTCCCCTCCGAAGGGAAAGGTTGTGAGTTCGAGTCTCACCGAGCGCACAAATTTTTTATTTGAGTTCATGTTTTAATTTTTTCTGAGGTGTTTAAGAATTATCTTCTGATAATTCTTTCACCCCTGCCAAAACGTCCGTCGACGTTTTGCCTCTCTTCGTATTTGTTCTTAATCCTCAAAATCTCCACGAGGGATATTTTGAGGGAACAAATTCTCAGAGCCCCTCAGGAAGTGGTTGTGAGTTCGAATCTCACCGGGTACACCAAGAAGACGAAAACTCGAAATTCAAATTACGTGTTTAGGGGTAGAATGTGGTGCATGAAAGAATTATTGAGTGATCCGATATTTTCCGAAACTAAGAGAAAGCTGGATGAGCTAGGAATTGAAGCTGTTTTGTTTGATTTAGACGATACCTTGATCTATACGAGTGAGATATTTATCCACTATATGGAAGTATATTCGGCTTTGGTGGCAGAAAGAATTGACGTAAAGCCGGAAGAGATTATGAAGGCATTACAGGGGATTAATGATGAAGAATATAAGAAAATGGGAGTTAACCCCAAAAGGTGGGAAGCGGTGGTAGAAAAACTGGCTTTACAGTTTGGGCATGGAGAAAAAGAAATCCTGGGGAACTTGGATGTTCTCATGAAGATTTACACCATGGGTCCTCGGTTGAGAAAAGGCGTTAGGGGGATGCTCGACGTCTTTCGTCAGAGTGGAGTAAAGATGGTACTGGTAACTCATGCAAACGTTCAGTGGACCGAGTTTAAGTTGGATTTTTTGAGTCTCTGGGATGACTTTGATGCGGTCATAATTGTGGATGAGAACGGCCATAAAAAATCAATTGACTGGAAAAAGGGGATGGACGCAGTTGAGACAGAACCGAAGAACTGCCTGGTGGTAGGGGATAGTTTGGGTGGAGATATCCGCCCCGGGGCAGAGCTGGGGGCAAGGACAATCTACCTCCCTAGTCCCTGGTCGGTTTACCGGGAGGGGGATGTACCGGAAGGAACAGAGATAATTGATGAAATTTTCGAAACACTCGCAGCCTTGAGCCGGTTAAGGTAAAATAAACAGGTTTGGAGGAGTCGGATACTTCGTATCCAACCCCTCCTCGCTCGTCAATTTGAGACTTCGTCTCATTGACTCACTCGGAGGAGTCGGATAACAGTAGTTATCCTGCCTCCGCCGTTCGTAAAACTTGAGTGGACTCAGTTTCACTCACTCTGGAGGAGTCGGATAGTGGTCCATTCCGTTCGCTTGGAAAGCGAATGTGCTTCGGCACACGTGGGTTCGAATCCCACCTCCTCCGCATAAGTAACTATTCTTACATAAACCATTGACGTTGGGTTTGGATGCCGATAAGATGATTATGAATGGACTTCGCTCGAAAGTGGATTACAACAAAAAATGTTTTTTTATTAATAATAGCGGTTGTTTTGCTGACCTTTGGATATTTGGGGACTAGAGAATATGAAAAATGGCTATTAAACGATAATCGAGAGAAAGTTTCCGAGACTCTTCAAATTTACCAGAGGTCGATAGAATCAATATTAATCAGAAGATTGGGATTGGTTAACGGGCTTGATAGATTTGTAGTGAGTAGGGGCGACAAAGAGATAGAAAAGGACTTTCTGGTATTCGCTCCAGGTTTGCATAATGACTTTGAGGGAGTTAGGAATGTAGGTATCGCACCTCAGGGAGTGCTGACGTTGATATATCCGTTGAGGGGGAATGAACAAGCCATGGGATACAACCTGTTGACCGATGAAACGCCCAGCGTAAAATCAGATGTTTCGCGAGCTATTGAAACGGGAGATGTGGTGGTGAGCGATCCTTTTCAGTTAAGACAGGGAGGATTGGGAATTGCAGCCAGGAAAACAATTTATAAGAATGGTAAATTGTGGGGGCTCGTTTCTGTAGTAGTTGATGTGCCAACGGTTATTGATTACTCTGGTTTGGTAAAGGGGTCAGAGAACCTTGACCTATCTCTTCGGGATAAGACGGGGAAGGTTTTTTGGGGAAATGAAAAAATATTTGAGAATAATCCGGTAATTCAAAAAATTGTGACAGTTGATGGCTATTGGGAATTGGGGGGAATTGGTTTAGGCGGTTGGTCTTCTTCTATTCGTAGTACCCTTAACATCTTTGTTTTATTTGTATGGACATTGGGGGTGTTAATTTGGTTGTTAATATCTCTACTGTTGAAGAAAGAAATTAGTTTGATTATTTCTGAAGAGAAAATTTCCGAAAGGACTAAGAGTTTGAGAATTGTGGCTGTTTACTTGGTCGTTGGTGTTGCTTGGATCTTTTTTTCAGACCGTGCTCTTTTGTATGTATTTACGAGTCCAGAACTAATTAATCAATTGCAGACGATTAAAGGGTGGTTGTTTGTGCTGATATCCTCTTTAATTATTTATTGGCTGATTGAGATTAACTATGGGAGATACTTGGTAACCAGTAGAGCCTTAAGGTCCGTGTTGGCAAGTAGTCGACTACTGGCTTTAGCGGAGACGGAAAAATATCTGTACCAAGGGATATGTGATGCGTTAGTGAAGGAAGGGGGATATGTCATGGCTTGGGTTGGGTTGGTAGAAAAGAATAAAAATGGGCTGATTAAGCAGATAGCTGTGGCGGGGAAGAGCGAGGGTTTTTTGGATGAGTTAAAAATAACAATGACGCGAGCTATTGGTGAGAGAACTCCCTGTTCGATGGCAATCACTTCCGGTAAACCGGTCATCATCAATGATATAGATGAAGTCAAGGACTATCCTGAGTGGCGTTTGGCGGCAGAGAAACGGGGTTACAGGGCTCTGATAGCTATTCCTCTAAAAGAGAACGGGAAACCATTTGGTCTCATTGGCATCTACTCAAATAAAACAAATGTGTTTAGTTATGGCGATTTAGAGGTTTTGTCTAGTTATGCCAGTGATCTAGTTTTTGGTCTTCGAACTCTGCAACTTAGAACGAGTCGAACTGAGGCAGAAGTCAAGTTGGAAAAGCTTTATACCTCGATGGCGGAAGGGGTGGCCTTTTACGAATATGTGCGAGACAAAAAGAATAGGATAGTCAATTACACTATTTTGGATGCTAATCCTGCCTACAAACACCACTCAGGAATTGATCCCGATTTTGTTAAAGGTAAGCTAGTGACGGAAGTCTTTGGGGTGAAAAAACCGCCCTATCTAAAAGAATACACAGATATTATAAAAACAAAAAAACCAGTCGTTTTTGAGACATATTTTTCTCCACTTGATCGATATTTTTATGTGAGTGCGGTCTATTTAGGACAAGACAGGTTCTCGACGATTTTTCAGGATATTACAGAGAGAAAAAATATTGAAAATAGTCTGGCAAAAACAAATAAGGAAATTCATTCACAAAAACAAAAATTGGAAGTAATTTTGAGAGATATGGGGGATGCGGTTTTTGTAACAGACACAGAGAAAAAAGTGGTATTGGTAAACAGAGCCATGGAGAACTTGTTTGGGTTGGCTGAGAAGGAAATGATGGGAAAAAGTATCGAAGAAGTGATGATGTTGTCATATGAGTCTTCAGGAAAAAAACCGGACGATTTAATAAAGACTGTTTTTGACAAGAAGAAGCCCGCCAGACCAGTTGAG
>LCJG01000037.1 GCA_000998025.1 Candidatus Collierbacteria bacterium GW2011_GWB1_44_6 | reverse complement strand
TTTGTGCCTAAAAGGTAGTGTGTCAAAAAGAGTTATACTTTAGCTATGCTATACACAAAAATCAAAGAAGATATTACAGCTGCCCAAAAGGCAGGAGACTCTAGGCTGGTTGGGGCTCTCAAGCTACTCTCTTCGGAGCTTTCTTACGCCCAAGTAGACTATAAGGAAGGTGAATTACCCGATGAAGAAGTCGTTCGTGTTCTGATGAAAGAAGCCAAGAAGAGAAGAGACTCGATTGAGATATATACAAAGGCCAGCTCAGCTGAAAGAGCCGACCAGGAGAAGTATGAGCTGGGAATAATTGAAAAATACTTACCCCAGATGATGAGTGAAACAGAGGTGGCTGAGGTAGTAGACAAGACCGCCACGGAGACTGGCCTTACTGGAGGAAAACTAATGGGTGCAGTCATGGTCAAGCTAAGAGGCAAGGTGGAAGGCTCTGTGGTGCAGAAGGTGGTAAACGAGAAATATCCTGTGGTGTAAAATACAGTATCTTAGATCACTGATATTTGTATTTGGAGGAGTCATGAAAGAGTATTTTGAGGAAATTTGGGCTGACGAGGAAAACAGAAAGCGTGTGTTGATCAGTGGCGGAGTGCTGGCGCTGATCCTTTTGGTTCTGATTCTGTTCCTAGCTTTTGGAGCCAGCAAAAAAGAGGCGGTAACCATGCCTCGCTTTATTTCCGTGCCTACGCCGATGGCCACGCCGACCGTTGAAGCTTCGCCTACTCAGGCCACTTTGCCTGGTAATTTGTGGAGCATTGTTTCCGATGTCGACGCAGATGGCATCGCGACATTTACCAGTGTGAACGGATTGCTGGCTATGAGAGCACAGTGTCAGTGCCGGGAGTGCCCGGAGCCGGAGCTATATCACCAATACGTTTTAGGTGAAGATGGCCTGCTCGTTCCTATTGAAGGCGCAGACAGTCCTCTTCAAAAATTCAAGCCTCTTGATTAGTTCATGTTCGGATGGCGGTCTCTCACGGGGCCGCTTTTTTATGGTTATGAAGTTTGGAATATGAAGTAAAATGGAGAGGATGAAACTGCAACTAGATATCAATGCGGACTCCCGCTATGGTTTTGACCGTAAACGTGTCAGGCTGGCCATGGAAAAAACTTTAGTGGAACAGGGGATTGAGGGTAAGGTCATAATATCTTTAAGTGTAGTGGGGGAGAGAAAGATCCGTGAGTTGGAGAAAAAGTATTTTATGAGGGATGAGGTAACTGATGTGCTCTCTTTTCCGCTTGGCGAAGGCGAGCCGGATCCGGAAGATGCAGATGGTAATAACTTGGGGGATATTGTCATTTGCTACCCTCAAGCCAAGAGACAAGCGATGCAATGGAACAGACTGGTCGACGAAGAGATAGAATTCTTAGCCAACCATGGTTTGTTGCACCTGCTAGGTATTCATCACGATTAAATTACTCATTATGGACTGAGTTCTACACCGAGGAATAGTTCGAAGTTGTGATATTGGTTGTTTGGATATAGTTCGTTCCAGCGGTCAAGGACTATTCGGGCCATTTCAATATCGTTTGTTAGATTGGCAGATATAGCCAGACGAAGGATATCTGATTTGAGCTGTTGTTCCTGAAAAGTATTTGAGTCTATGAGTAGTTCGTGTTGGGCTTGTTCGCCGGGGGTTGGTTCTGGGACAAATCCATAAGTATTGATTAAAGCTCTTTCTACGTTGGGTTTCACAGCTGCGATTATATCAAGATGGGATAGAATTGTAGAGTCGGCACCTTTATAGACCATTTGGAGGAAAATGGCATACCCCTTAAATGCGGAAAATTATGAAAAATGTATGGAATCGATAGTAAAACATTTGTCCGGAAAATTTTTCAACATACTTACCGAGACGGATTCCAGGCGGTTGAGATTTTGCAATAGAGAGTTGAAAGGGAAGGTTGTTTGTAAAAACGGCCAGGTAAGTATACTGTTGAAGCCGGGCGGGAGTATTGCTTGGGATATAAATACGGAAATAGTTGGGCTGGAGTTTGGGGGAAACGGAGATATTTTGTTGTATCGTGAATCTGTTGCGGGCTGGAGAAAGACAATATTGATCACACAGAGCCCCATTTAGTTGGGGCTTTTCTTTTGAGCAGATTCGGATTTTGTTCGTCTGACTTATATAAAATTATGAGTGATAGTGTTCCAGGCACATGGTTTATAAAATGCTTGGCTGAAGCGCACTAAGATCGGGTAATGAGCAAGTTTTTTGCAGTTGACACGGCACACGAAAGGCCATAAGTTGTTAATGTGAGTTTTTACTTGACCTACAGACCCAAAAAAATTGCGGAACTAGACCTTTCCTCGGTCCGGGATACTCTTCTGGCGTCGCTTGTGTCGGGAAGTATCTCCCATGCCTATCTATTTGTGGGCCCCCGTGGGTCAGGTAAGACTAGTACGGCGAGAATCATGGCCCAAATAATAAATTGCAAAGAAAACTTAGGTAAGAAAGATTATTTTTCCGAACCTTGTGGTGAGTGCGAAGCTTGTCAGGTAATAACTAGGGGAAGCAGTGTGGATGTGATAGAAATAGACGCGGCGAGTAACGGCCTAGTAGATGACATCCGTGAGCTCCGCGATAGAGTTAGACTCTCACCGGTGCAGCTTGTCAAAAAGGTGTACATCATCGATGAGGTGCATATGGTATCGACGGCAGGTTTCAATGCACTTCTCAAGACACTAGAGGAACCGCCTGCACACGCCTTATTTATTCTTTGTACCACAGAGCCCCAGAAAATTCCCGAGACGATTATCAGTCGTTGCAGCCGGGTAAACTTTACCAAAGCCACAATGGATGAGGTAGTCAGATCGCTTTCCAAGGCGGTTTTAGGAGAGGGCCTCAGTGTCGAGGATGATGTCCTGCAAGAGGTAGCGGAGGCAACAGATGGAAGTTTTCGTGAGGGGCACAAGCTTTTGGAGCAGTTGGCGTCATTTGGGAAGAAGATAGATCGAAGTATTTTATCTAAAGTTTTGGGAGTGGCCGGGAGGCATTCTATAAAAAAGTTACTTGAAGCGGCCATAAATGGAGAAAACGAAATTGTTATGCAAACATTTGATGAGATGGATAAGGCGGGTACAAAAGCTACGATACTGGCATCCTCACTACTTGAAATAGCTAAGGCAGAAATGGAGAAGGCGGTACGTGAAGCAAAGTCTTACGAACGATATTTAGAGTTAATCGAAAAGCTTATAGACGCCTCAGATAAAATAAAGGTGTCTCCATTGCCGTTATTGCCACTGGAGATTGCCTTGCTCTCAACTAGTTTGGGAGCGGGAAAGAACCCCCGCCCAAAAGTCCAGGTCCCTGTCCAAGACAAGGAAACTCCTAGGGACACAGTGATAACAGCTAGTGTGGAAACTTTGGTAGATAGGGATAAGGAGATAATTCAGAGCAAAGAAGTTCCTCAGGTCTTTTCTGATAATACGATAAATATTGACGCCGTAAAAACAGGTTGGGTTGATTTTTTAAATTGTATGGCAGAGAAAAATGGGTCTTTGGCCGGGATGCTCAGATTGGTTTCGCCGGTGCACGTGGACGGCAAATCGCTAACTATTTCGGTGACGTCGAGATTTCAGCAAGAAATGCTGGAGAGAGATGTCAAGAAAAAAGTAATAGAAGAACAGATGGCCAAAGTATGGGGACCAATGACTTTTAAATGCGTTTTGACTGATAAAGTTATTAGAACAGAGCCGGAAAAGGAAGACGAAAATATTTCTCAGGTGACTGGAGGGGTAGATACTATCCAAGGGGTGATGTCTGCCGCAGAAAAGATTTTTGGCAATTAAGGCTGCAAGGCCTGTCCTTGCGGGTGTCAAGGTTGTGGTTTGTTATACAATAGAGAAGTTAGAAATTAGGTAAAGAAAATGTTTAACGGAATAAAACAGTTTGGGTCTCAGGGAGCAGCTTTGGCAAAATTAGCCTTGCTCCAGAGGAAGATTGCCGGTCACAAGACAGAAATTGAGGATGGGGACGTAAAGGCCATAGTCACCGGGGACGGCAAGCTCAAAGAGCTATATATTGGTGGAGAGAATATGAATTCGGCAGTTAAAGTAATAAACGAGGCTATTACGAAAGCCCAGAAGTACGCGGCAGAAGAAATGAAGGACTCCATGGGAGACTTGTCCAAAGTACTAGGTAATTTACCGAAAGGGGTATAACATATCCTCATGACCGAAAAAAACGCAGAGCCTACTCCCGAGGTGCTAAAAAATGCACCCGAAAGGGTACCAGATGATGAATTGAAAGAACTAAACGTAGAATTAGGAAAACTCCTGGAAGCATGGAAAAGGGAATACAAGATGACAACGGCTAAAGGTGCAACACAAATGCAGAAAAGATATGTAGCCAGAGGACCGGTGAACGCCTTTTTGGATAAACACTTTAATAAATCTGGCTTAAAATTGCTTGTTTCAGTAAGTGATGATTTTCTTAAGGAGCTATTGGACTATGAGGAAAAGACAAATGAAAAGGCCGATGATGGAATGGAAGTTCTTCGTTATGAATTTCCTGACAAAGAAGATCGTGAAGCGCCAGAAACAGGGAACAATAAATTATTTGTAATAGTAAAAGGAGAAATTGACCTGCGGCTATTACCCAATGAATTACTATCCATGAAGTTCGTAAATGGGGTTATAGAATATTGAGTTTATGAGAAGTATCCGCCCTGTTCAGAAAGTGATTGATGCGTTTGAGGCTTTGCCTGGGATAGGGCCAAAGTCGGCGGCTAGGCTGGCTTATTATCTGTTGAATGTACCTCAGGAAAAGTTGACTAGGTTTGCTCAAGCATTGGAAAACCTGAAGAAGGACACCAAGCTTTGCGCCTTGTGTTTCAATGTAGGCGAAGAAGAGTTTTGTCCTGTTTGCCAGGATGATAACCGGGATAAAAGTACGGTGTGCGTGGTAGAGACTTCTTTGGACTTATTGGCGTTTGAGCGGGCGGATGGGTACAAAGGGGTTTATCACGTACTGGGTGGCGCGGTGGCGCCTTTGGCGGGCATAGGTCCCAATGATCTTCGCATTCCCCAGCTTATGGCTAGGCTAAAAACAGGGGAGATAAAAGAGCTGATATTGGCGACCAATCCGAACATGGAGGGTGAGGCCACAGCGATGTATATCGTGGAGCGTATTAAAGAACTAGGCCTACAAGGAGACTCCTTGAAGGTGACCAGGATTGGCCGTGGGCTGCCCACCGGGGCAGATATAGAATATGCAGATGGCCAGACTTTGACCAGAGCCTTGGAGGGCCGGGGTGCGATGTAGAATAAAAAGATATGGAGTTTAAGGAAATACAACAAATTGCGTTGAGAGTTAAAGACAAATACCGAAAATTGGAGATTGCCAGGATGGGTAGGGAATGGAATTTGTCGGAGCTAACAGAAGGGTTGGTGGGTGATGTTGGGGATTTAATGAAACTAATAATGGCGAAAGAAGGCAAAAGAGTCATTGTAGACGTAGACAATAAATTAAAAGAGGAATTGTGTGACTGCCTTTGGGCGATAATTAATATTTCGGAAAAATTAGGAGTGGATTTGGAACCGGAGTTTGTTACTAAGATGAACTTATTGGAAAAGCGAATTGATTCGAGTGTGGAAAATCCGCAAAAGGCCGATTAATTGTGGTTAAATTAGGGTAATGCCCGCACCTATTGGTCAGCAAGTAGTCGATAATTTATTTGAATTGGGGAAGAGTACTGTTAAATCTGCAGCCGATGCGGGGAAGCAGATTGTGGAAACGACCATTGAGCAAATTACCGGTGCTCCCAGCGGAGCCGGTGCGCCGCAGGCAGATAAGTCTAGTGAGCAAGGGAAAATTGACCGAGAACGTAAAGCGGCAGAGAGCAAACAAAAAGATCAACAAAGATATGAGCAGGTCAAGGGAGAGTTGGAGCAATATCGGCAAAGAAGACAGCAATTAGATCAGCAAATTGCCCAAGAGAAGGCCCAGCAAGACCAAGAAAAACAGCAGAAGGAAGCTGGAGAAAAAAGAGAGAAAGAAAGTTTTGTTCAGAGCTTGCTAAAGAAGGTGGGGGCGGGAGCGCATGGAGAAACGGCAAAGCAGAAAGAGTAATGGACAATGCTTAGAGAGGGGAGAGGGTGTTGTTTTCAATGACGTGAGTAACACCGAAAGATTTCAGTTTTTCAATATTTTCTGGGTTTAAGCCATGGGTGTTTATCTTTTCGACCAGATCGATCCAGGTTTTGGTGGCAAAGCCGGAGAAACCTCCCAGGCGGCGGTGGTGATGCGTCAACGAATATAGTGAGCGGATAGACTCAATTTCGTGGTCGGGCATGTTCCAAAGTTTTATGGGAAGTTCCAAAATAACGGCCTCTGGTGGTAGGGCTTTGACCTGTTCGTAGACGGGATGCGTGTTGATGTTGACTGGATAGCCTTTGAGGGGAAGATCAGCTTCGAGTAACAGTAGTGAAAGGAGCAAAAGTATAAAGATAAATTTGGTTTTTAATTTCAGTTTTTCAAAAAGAGGTTTGAGATAGAAGCCGATGATTATTACGGCCGCCAGAAGTGTCAGGACTATAAAGCGGCTGGGGGTGCGGAAGCCAGTAAAGCCAGGAAAAAGATAGTAAAAAAGAGCGTAAGGTAGGGGAATGGGGAAGCCAAAGATCCGAAAATTTTGGCCAAATATTTTGAGGACCGGGCCGAGGGACATAATTAGGGAGAAAAAGAAAATTATTTTCCATGCAAGATGGTCGCTATTCATCCTTATCCTTTTTGAAAAACGGATCGCTCTTTGCCCTGCGGCAAAGCCGTCCTGTCTTGCAGCGAAAAACTCCGACAGTAGTCGGAGACCATGCTTTTTCGCTTTGCGCAATCTTTTCAAAATTGGATAATGATTTTGCGACCACCCATGTGACGATAGATAGGAAACGAGAAACAATAATATTGTGGTCCAGCTGTGATATTTGGTGAAAACTTCGTCGAGACCTAGGGAAAAATGGGCGGCGTCGCGAATGGGGCGGGAAGCTTCTGGGAGCGAGAGGTGGAGTTGGAAATATGGAAACAAAAGAAAAATCCAGACCGGAAGGAAGGGTAGGGAATATTTCGTCATCGCGAGGAATATGTGACGTGGCGATCCAGGTTTTTCTGGATTGCTTTGGTTCAGCGTACCGAATCGCGCAATGACGAGGGAAATACTGGCGAAGAAAATGAGATAAACGGGGAAGATGCTTTCGGCGATTTGGGCGGTGACGGTGAGAAAATAGAGGTTAAGAAAAACGATTCGATTTTCGTTTTGGAAACGGATAAAAAAATATATCGAGAGGAGTAAGGGCCAGAGAGAAAACATTTGGAGATGGGGAAGATAGTGAAGGTGATATCCGGAAAAGTTAAAAAGGATGACTGCTAAGGTGGTGACCCAGTGATCTTTAAGCAAGTATCCAAATAGTAAATATGAGGCGATGATGGTTAGTAGGAAGTGTGTGACTAGGGCTAGGTTAAAAATGATAATAGGGTGATCAGTGAATAGTCGTGCCGGTAAAGTAATAATGACGGAGGTGAGGAACAGATCTGAATATGTGAGAGTATTTTTGTCAGGAGCGAAAAAGGTACCGTAGTGCAGGGACTAGCGAAAAAGGTACCGTAGTGCAGGGACTGGCCTTGCAGGATGTTCTTTTGGGCTTGGCCAATGATGTAGGCGATTAGCCGAGTGTCGTTGTTGTCCGGAAGAGTGTCTTTGGGATAGATAAAGGCTGAGGGGTAAATAAAGAGAATCAAGACTAAGGAGATCCCTATAACAGCTAACCATTTACACATGGCAAAGAGTATACATTTGGGAGGTGGTAAAATATAGGCTGTAAAGCACCTTCAAGGGAGGTATTATGTCTGCACCTGTTGTGGTTAGTGATCTGGAATTTGTAGCCAAGTCTTCGCTGTTTTGTGTCGATGAATTTAGTCAGAATGGTGTTGCATACTTTTCTGGAATGGTTGCTGGTCTCAACATCGCCCGTGCCTATTCACAGTTAAACGTGACCGATCCCGATCCTAGATTTTGGACTTTGCTCCAAGGTTCAGAATATCCAGTACCGGCGTTACTGGACTTTGTTGCCAGACTGTCAAGGTATACGACTCCAAGATTCAATTTTGTTTTGTCGTGGTTTCCGGAATCTGGACTTCGGTACGGCCGCCCTGGCCTTTATTACTCCATGGGGATTTCAGACGCAACAAGCGTGGCCATCAAGCAAGTGCCGGTCCTGTACCGGTACTTAAAAGAAGATCATTGGGAATATTACACTCTGGCCTGGATAGATCAGAAGATCCGCTGGGCGAAGTTTCAGATTCAGGTGGAAAAGGCAAAGTTGGGGTAAATGGGTATTTGCGGTCGCTTAGGTGGCCGCATTTTTTGTGATATATTTGACTATTACATTTATAAAACCTGGTCTGGAAGCGTGCGCCGGACCCATAGGGCGGCTAATCACCGACGATATCCGGCGTCAAAGGATAAATTGAGTATCCGCCATAGGCGGACTAAAGAGTTGAGGTGGAATCTGGTCACCTAGGTGACCCCGCAACAAATTAACAAATAATTTGCTGCGAAATGAAATCAAATGATAGTTTGCTTGAGATTATTACTAATAAAAAAATGCTGGTGGTTTTTCCGCATCCGGATGATGAGTCGGTGATGGCTGGAGGTCTAATTCAGAGGGCGATGGCTGGGGGATATCAAGTGACAGTGTTGACTCTAACTGAAGGTGGAAGAGGGAAAATTCATATCAGCGGTCGGGGGAGAAGTTCTGCCGAAATCCGAAGGCAGGAGATGGCCTCAGCGATGAGCAGGCTTGGGGTGTCTGATTGGATTATGTGGAAATTCGACGATGGAAAACTCCGTAGAACGATGAGGTGGAGAGAAAGATTGTCAAAGTTTGTTTCTGAAACCAGTCCCGGCTTGGTGGTAACTTACGACCTGTCTGGGGTTTCGGGTCATCCAGATCATATAAGTTTATCCTTAGAAGTTTTTCGGACATTGAAGAGGATTAAGAATAAGAAAATAAAATTGCTTTGGGTTAGTTTTGCTGGCGGCAATAAGGGTCGGATGGTGGACATGAGGGTTGATGGGTATCTTCAAAAACCAAAACTCCGTCGTCTTCCAGCGGCACTTCCCCTGTTGGCGGAAATAGCGCCGAAACGACGCCCGAGTTGAGAGCGTTGGTTGCCGTCGCTCCGGCAACTGTAAAGAAATTTGTAGATACTCCGGTTAGTGTGTAACCCGATTTGGGCGAGATAGTAATCGTGGCCGTGTAAACGGTACTGGCAGCGAATATTGCGGCTGCGGGTGACCAGGAAATAGTCGCTGTGTACTGTGTCGTGGCGGGTATTGTCGATACCGGAGCCACACCCGCCACCGGCACGGTTACTCCGGAA
>LCJG01000036.1 GCA_000998025.1 Candidatus Collierbacteria bacterium GW2011_GWB1_44_6 | reverse complement strand
GAACTTATACTGTTCCGGTTTGGCCTGTCTATAGAACCTCACTGGTTTTGTTTCGCCCCCCACTAGAAATTCAATGACAATTTCTTCGTGGATCCAACAGCCGTAGTTTACAACTGCGCATGCAAGCATTGCCGCTATCACTTCCGAGGCGGTACTATTATTCACTACAAACATTACCTGCAATCCGCTTGTAGTTCCCATTTCGGCTACTTGCATCACCACTTCTACCATGTCACTCATTCCGAAATCTCCAGCCAATTTTGACAGTTCCAGCACCATCTCGTCTGCCGGATCAATATCAACCACATTTTTTATCAGCATCGTGGGTTTCCTTTCAATGAACGATTTACGAAATTCTATCACAAGGAAAGCTTGCGTAGCGACTTCTTCATATCAAAACCTTTTCCTAGTACTGGAGAGTAGAGATCGCCAACTTTTGAAATTCTCTCCATAATATTTTTCATCGTAAACATTTGGGGTGTAAGTTTTTCGTTCACCTCTTTCCACTCAAGCGGAGTCGAGACTGTGGCGCCGGGCTTAGCTCTCACTGAATACGGAGCAGCCAAGGTTTGCCCCCGGGCATTCTGGAAGCAGTCCAGATACACTTTCCCTTTTCTGTCTTCAGGGCTTCTTTCGAGACTGGTAATTTTGGGTAGGATTTCATTTACTTTTACGGCTATTATCTGCGCAAAGTCCCTTACTTGTTCGTATGTGTATTTAGCTCCTAGCGGTGTGTAGATGTGCATTCCCGACGCCCCGGATGTTTTTGGAAAATTGGGAATACCCACCATCTCCATTACCTCATGGACTACCAAAGCAGTTTCTACCACTTTTTGGAAACCAATCTCTTCAGGATCCAAATCAATAATCATATAGTCTGGATTATTCAAATGATCTACGCGAGAATTCCAGGGATTCAAATCGATACAGCCGAGGTTAATTAGATACACCAGTGTTGCTTCGTTCTGGCATATCACGTAATGAACATTTTTCCCATCAGATTCAGATTTTATGTTTATTGAGTCCACCCATTTCGGAGCTATCTCCACATCCTTATGGTAAAAATTTAACCCGTTTATTCCATCGGGGTATCGTAGCAAAGACTCCGGTCTATCCTTGAGATATGGGAGAATGATGGGTGATATTTCCCGGTAATAGCTTATTAGGTCGCCTTTGGTATACCCTTCGGGACTACCCGCCGTGGCGGGCCAAAAAATCTTATTTAAGTTAGTCACTGCGACCTTTTGTTTTCCTATATTCAGGACCACGTCGTCAGATATTTCCTCCCTAGTTTTCATCCCTATCCTTTTTCTTTATTAACAGCCAATTGTTTTTATTATTCTTTTTTCCATATTTCGGATTTCTGTTCTTGATTCTGATCAAGGTGAACATGCCTTTTAGCCTTTTTCCTTTCAAGTTAAATTCCCACATGTCATCATCGGCAAATTTTGTTTCATACGTTCCCTTATCCCAGATTTCCACTTTTCCCGCCCCGTAGTTACCTTTAGGAATTCTTCCGTGAAATTTCGCGTATTCCATTGGATGATCTTCCACTTGTATCGCCAGCCTCTTATCGGCTGGATCCATCGATGGTCCTTTGGGTACTGCCCAGCTCCTAAGAATCCCTTCCGCTTCCAGTCGGAAATCGTAATGTAAGTGAGACGCGTCGTGTTTTTGGACCACAAATATCCTCTTGTCATCCCGAGCGACCTGCTCGCCATGGTGGGGCCCGGACTCCGTTCCTTTCCCCTTCGGTTCCGGGGTCACTATAAAACTTCTCTTCTTCTTATATATTTCTAAGCTCATGCTTCTTTTCTCACGTTGGCTTTTTCAAAATCCTCCTCCGTCCATCATATCAAAACAAAAATACAATTGGTATCTTTTGCTACAGATCAAACAAAAAGTACGACCCACAAGGCGTGGATTTGACCAGGCACCCAACCTAATAAGGTCAGCACTAGGTTGATCCAAAAATGAAAAGTGAATCCAACTTTTATAAATACAGCCAGTGGCGGCATTATCACTGCGAGAATAACAAAACCTACGTCGGTGCCCGTCAGATGAGAAAGTCTAACTCCCAAATCACCAAGCATTTTTTGAAAGCTGGATAGATCAATGTTTATATTAATATTTTTTTCGGAAGCCATATCCCAATTATACTCTGATCATTTTTGAAATTATAATCATGCTATGGAAAATAAGAAAACATATCACGTCTTCCTGGGCCGTTTTGCCCCGCTTCACGTTGGCCACCAAAGAATGATCAATACTCTTATTGCCAGGCATAGCGCCAAAAACATCCTCTTGTTGATCGGATCGTCAAATTCCTACAACTCCAGGACGCCATACACTTATGAGGAGAGAAAATCCATGATCGAAGCTGCTTATCCGGGGGTGAGGGTACTTCCTTTCCCTGATATAAACCCCTCCAAAATATTCTTTGACGGCAGCACAAACGGTCTGTGGCTAGATCGTTTGGAGAAGTTGGCAGACAAGATGGAAGCCAAATTCATTTTTTATGGTGGTTGTGCGGAGGATTTGGCTGTCCTTTCCGAAAGGTTTCAGGTGGAGATCGTGCACAATCGAGACCATAAAGATCATGGCGAGTCAGCCACCCAAGTACGCCAAGCCCTGGAGACAAGCGACGATCAAATCCTGGAAAAGATGCTGAACCCAGAAGTGCTTCCGCTAGCCAAGGCTGGTTATGCCAGGTTCAAGAAACAGTCCTTGGTCAGTTAGTGTATTTTGTACTATAATTGTACCATGCAAACCAAATTTCAGGTAGCCATCGCCCAGTTGGATGTCCAGGCTGGCCGCCCGGATCTCAACACCCAGAAAATTATCTCTGAGATAAAAAAAGCAAGGTCCAAAGGTGTCGACGTCATTCTTTTTTCAGAAATGGTCGTTTCCGGATACCTCCTGGGAGACGAATGGGAAAATGAGAGTTTTATCCGTGACCTCATGGAATACAACGAAGATATTAGAAAAGAAAGTAAAGATATTGCTGTAATTTGGGGAAACGTTTGTGCTGATTTTGATAAAAAGGGTGAAGATGGCCGGATCAGAAAATACAACGCCGCCCATGTTGCCCAAAATGGACAATGGGTCAAAAACGGTGTGTTCGAAGGTCATACATTCAAAACGCTTATGCCCAAATATCGCGAGTTCGACGATGAAAGACATTTTTACTCTATGGCTAAGCTAGCCGCCGAAAAAGGTGAAAGGTTGGAAAATCTCCTTAAGCCTTTTCCCATCAATATCAATGGAAATATCGTCAATGTTGGGGCAAGTATGTGTGAAGATATGTGGTGCGATGACTATTCCGAAAGCCCCATTCACCACTTAGTCAAAAACGGAGCAGACGTCATCGTCAATCTCTCCAGCTCTCCTTGGACTTGGCGCAAGAACGACAAACGTCACCGGGTAGTCAAATCTCTACTCGAAAAAGACCCTATCCCTTTCTTGTACTGCAACAATGCTGGCATTCAAAACAATGGGAAAACAGTATTTCTTTTTGATGGCAATTCAACCGTGTACTATCCGGATGGCACTTTGATGGCGGTCACCACCGATTACCAAGAAGAAACTCTAAATATTACACTAGGCGAAAAAACAACTCCAGTCCTGACCCCAACAGGTTTGACCGAAAAACAGGATGTGGTAGAACTTTTCAACGGTTTATGCTTCGGCATCCATCATTTCTTTTTGTCACTACCCCGTCAAATAGCGGTGATTGGTTTAAGTGGAGGCATCGATTCCGCTCTCGTCGCTTATCTCCTTACCCGTGCCTTGGAGCCGGAAAATGTTTATGCTGTCAACATGCCTTCGAAATTCAATTCAGATCTCACAAAAAATGCCGCCTCTGTCTTGGCCAAAAATCTCGGCCTTAATTATTCAATCTGTCCCATACAAGACTCTGTCGACTTAACCCTCGCAGAACTGAAACGGTTAAAGTTTGTTCGCGAGAACAGCTCCCATATCGAAACAGATTTGGAAGTCACCAGTGCCATTACCGAAAATATTCAAGCCAGAGATAGAAGCAGCCGCATCCTGGCCGTCATCGCCGCCTGCCTTGGAGGGGTTTTTGTAAATAACGGCAACAAAACCGAAACTGCTTTGGGCTACTGCACTTTGTATGGAGATGTTGATGGGGCTTTGGCCCCCATTGCTGATATTTACAAGAACGAAGTTTATCAGCTAGCCCGTTACATCAACGAGTTGGAAGGTAGAGAAATTATTCCCTCGTCGATTCTGAATGTAGTTCCCTCGGCTGAACTTAGTGCCGATCAAGATGTCACTAAAGGTAAGGGGGACCCCATACTTTACCCTTACCACGACAAACTCATCCGTTCTTTTGTTGAATTTCGATCGGATCCGGAACGTATTCTAAAGTTATATCAGGACGGCACCTTAGAGGCAGAGCTGAAATTGGAATCTGGTTTGGTAAAAAAGTATTTCCCCACCACTCAAGAATTTATTAGCGATCTAGAGCATAAATGGAAACTCTTTAAAGCAAATATCTTCAAAAGAATCCAGGCACCTCCCATTATTGCCGTCAGCCGTCGGGCTTTCGGCTTTGACCTGCGTGAAGCCCAAAATGGTGTCTACTTCACCCGTGGCTACCAAGCCCTCAAAGAGAAACTCTTGACAACCCTATAACATTATGCTATTCTTCTCTTTGCCAATTTTGGCAAACAACATGGAAAACACTACTAAATATTTAGACCTGGTTCTACTCGTGCCGATTCCGGTAGAACTTTTGGGCACAAATTGTGCCTCGGTTTTTGCGTATATTACTACTTAAAGAAAAATTAATTAGATTTACTCAAACGCCGCGGCATACGCGGCGTTTTTGTTTGTTTCGATTAACGATCTTTAAAAATTTACAGGAGGTTTTATGTATCGCAAGTTATGGTCTATTTTGTCGCCATTTCACCGCAATTTCTTTATTTTTGTCTGGATAGCCCTTGTCTATGAAATTGTCCAAATGGGCGCTAGGTACGTTATTAGTCTAGTGGTCAACCTATACGAATCACAGCAACTTTTCCGTTTTCGATACTTACTAATCGGCTTTCTAGTCTTATACGACACTGTAAACATGTTTTTGGACAACTATTTTGACAACTGGGTAGTCTCAAGGCACAGCTTTCCCATTTTTCGCTACTTGAAACTCACCGCTATCAAAAAGTTTCTCAAAATGGATATTCCTTGGCACCACCGCCACAATTCAGGAACCCTTGTAGGCAAAGTGGGGGATGGTGTTTGGAAAGCCCTAGACATTGTCGACATTTTCAGTTGGGAGTTTGTTCCCGCTATCGTCCAAACCGTAGTTAGTTACGTGCCTTTAATAGTAATGTCTCCTTGGGTTGCAGTGATTTTGACAATTACTTTTCTTCTTTTTGGCTGGTTGACCGTCAAAGGTAATAACGCCAGAAAAAAGTTACGATCAGAGCGCCAAGATCTTTACGAACTGGAATGGAGTAAATCTGTTTCCTCAGTTCAATCTATCGAAACCAATCTCATGTTCGGCCAACAGCAAAGATTAATAGATGAACAGTTAGGTATCCACAATGGTATTGTCGACAAAGCATTGGCAGAATACCGACTTGCCATCTTCACTTACACTCGTTGGCGAATTATTGTTCTAAACACTGCCCGTCGAATTATTCTTATCGTCTGGATAGCCCAACTACTGAGTGAATCAATTACCATCGGCAATTTAATTTTCTTAAGTGTTCTTACCGAAACCCTACTTGCCAATGTTTGGCGTTTTGCTCGCCTCGCCGATAGAGCCATGGAAGCACTCGAAGGTATTCTCCGCTTGGCCGATTTATTAACCGAAAAAGAACCGGTTGAAACTGGAACTATTCAAAATATTCCAGACAAAACTCTTGGAATTAGTTTTCAAAATGTTTGTTTTTCTTACGAAGGTGAATACAGCGAAGACGATGGTGCTCTACATGACTTTAATTTAGAAGTCGAACCAGGGAAAATCGTCGCTCTTGTTGGTCCGTCGGGCGCTGGTAAGACAACTATCCGCAAAGTTGTGACGAGACTCTCTAGATGTCAAAAGGGATCAATCACTGTAGGTGGCGTCGAAATAAATGACTGGGATGGAACACAGCTACTCGAACAGTTTTCTTATGTTCCTCAAGGTGACGATGTCTATATCTTCGACGACACTCTTGTGTACAATATTCGCTTTCCCTCTCCAGATGCTACCGAAGAAGAAGTCAAAGAAGCCGCACGTCTAGCAGGTATTCATGACTTTATTCTCACCCTCAAAGATGGTTACCAAACCCAAGTTGGAGAGAGAGGTATTCGTCTGTCCGGTGGTCAAAAGCAGAGAGTTGCGCTGGCCAGGGCTATTCTGGCCAACCGTCCAATTTTAATTTTGGATGAAGCCACTAGTGCCGTGGATGCCATTACTGAAAAAGAAATTCAAACAAATATGCGGACCATCCTCACCGGCAAAACCGCCATCATCATAGCGCATCGTCTGTCTACCATCTGGGACATTGCCAACAAAATAGTCGTCATGGATCAGGGTAAAAAGGTGGAAGAGGGTACACACCAAGAATTGTTAGCCCTGGGCGGCCTATATTCACAAATGGTTTCTCTCCAAACTCACTAGCTCGTTCGCCCCGATATCTCGGGGCGTTTTTATATCTATTTTTTCTTTTTTATCGTCTTCTTAACGGCCACACTTGTTTTTGGTGAAAAGGCGATATCTTTGTTTAGGAATAGATAAATAATAGGCAATATTCCCAAACTATTTACTAGGAGCAGGGCCACAAACCACACTTTTTGGTCCTTCCGGGCACTTTTATACAAAGTAATCCCTTTCAAGACGACGTCCAAAACCACCAGCAAATAAAAAAGTGGTCTGGTTCCTGGATTCATAAAGGAGAGGGGTGAATTGTACATAAATAAATAATACACCAATTGATAATTTTATTTGACCACGTACTCCACGTTTGGCAGGGTGCCGACAAATTTTGCGCTACCATTTTCAAGTCGCGCTTCTTTGATAGATATACTGGGATTGTTCACCAGCTTGGCTTCTACTGCACCCACTATCCTTCCTTGGATATCGGAAAGGATTCCCGCCGGTACCGGTAGTCTTCCAACTTCTGCCGAAAGAAAGTTGCCGGACACTTGATTGTCCACTACTTCGCCCTTGCCTTTTACATAAAATGGGAAAGTGGTGTTTGGCAGCTTTGCAGCATCGATGCCCATTTGTACTTCTTCAGCTGTGGCTCCAAGTGCTTGAGCATATTTCAATAGTCTGTCTACCACCACCAGGCCGGAGGCTTCAATGGAGTTATCTGCATTTACTCTTATCTGGACATTCACAAAAGGAAAATATCTCCAGGTATTTTTATTTATTGCGGCCGTCATTTCTGCAGGGGAAAAAGTCTCACTGACCTCATGACTCCCTTCCTCGACAATACTTTTCTCCAAAGGAGTGCTTGCCGGCAGTTCTCTTATTTCCAGTCCTACCTTTCCTGACATTGCTTGATAATCTGATTCAGTATATGCGACCCCCAAGTCTCTCGGTTTATCAGAGCCGAATATTTTTGACAGTCCGGGGATAAATCCCAAATACCCAAGACCGAGAACTATTATCAATATTAACGACAGCAATAGAGCGCCCAAGAACTTTAATATCTTCATGATCTATCTTAGCACTCAGCTGACCCCTCAGATCTGATAAAATTCAGTTCAAATGAACAGGAGGGAATTCATCCTGCTTGCTGG
>LCJG01000035.1 GCA_000998025.1 Candidatus Collierbacteria bacterium GW2011_GWB1_44_6 | reverse complement strand
CAAGCGGGTTTAATCCTTCGACGGGCTCAGGACAGGTCCACTGGAAGTGGAATCTGGAATCTTTTTATCACCACATCTTTACCGGAGACAGAGAAATAACAGAACTGGCCAAGAAAGTAGCAGCAAAATATTTCTTTAAAGAACCTCAGACCACAAGTTATTTTCGACACAAAGAGACGGTTCTTGATTCTCCGGTATCATTACTAAAATTTTCAGGTATTAGTTTACCGGCGCGACTCAGAATGGGTTTTGGCCTAGCAATACTAAAATTAATTCCTAACGGAATTTTTCTGGAAAGATATAGAGTAGTTGATCTACTGCCAAAGCTTATTGGATCAGAGGGGTATAAACATATTTGGGAAAAACTATTAAAGGCTAAGTTTGGTCCATATAAGGACTTAGTAAATATGGCCTGGTTTTGGACTCGAGTGGCGAAGCGAAGCAAGAAATTAGGTTATTTTGAGGGTGGATTCCAAGGTCTCGTGGATAAGACCGCGAGATATATAACGGGTCATGGAGGAATAATAAGATTGAACACTAGAGTTACCTCTATCAAAAATAATATAAACGGGGTTTCGGTGAACGGGGAGTCCTATGATGCGGTCGTATTGACCGTACCCGCATCAACAATCAAAAAAATTGTTCCCAGAGTTGACTTTCCCGAATTAAACTATCTTTGGGGACAAACCCTTGTTTTGGAAACAACGGGAAAGCTGATTAAGGGTTACTGGATGAATATCTTAGAAGAGAATTGGCCTTTTTTGGTGGCGGTGGAACACACCAATTTTGTAGATAAGAGAAATTACGACGACAAACACATAATATATGTGGGAAATTATTTACCTGACGGCCACAAACAACTAAAGATGACCGAAAAACAACTGTTAAGACTTTACATGCCCTACCTCAAGAAGATCAATGGCCGATTCAATAAAGACATGATAATAAACGCTTATCTATTCCGAGTGCCGTACGCTCAGCCAGTTTTTCCAATAAATTATTCCAGAGTGATCCCAAAAATGAGAACAAAGACAAAAGGCATATATCTGGCGAACATGAGCATGGTTTATCCTTTTGATAGGGGAACAAATTATGCAGTTAAAATGGGCCGTGACGTAGCAAGGATTATCAAGGATGACTTAAGACAATGATAACTTATGACCTCTTGATTATCTTGAAAGTATATCTAGTTAGTCTGGTGTTGCAGCTTATTTGCTGGCCGACGACCATGAGGCTTTTTGAAAAATTGAACGACAAAGGATGGCCAATGTCGAGGCTAATAACTACCTTGGGGGCAAGTTTGTTTGTTTGGCAGCTGGCTAATTTGGGGGTTTCAATAAATACCAATACTGGATTTGTTGTGACGCTATCAGGGATACTGGTGGCCAATTATTGGTGGTTGCTGACGAGAGGTGAGGCACCCAGGATAACTAAAGAAACCATAAAAATGATCGTGATGGAGGAATATTTATTTTTGGTTGGGTTGTTCGGTATTACATTAATCCGGGCGTTTCTCCCGAACATTGATAGCCTGGAAAAACGGTTTTTTATGGTGGATAGTGCCGTAGGCTACAATTTGGTTTTGGGATTTATTGCTGGCCTGTCGATGTCGATGGCGTTTTCAATTTCTTACTATCTAACTGGAGCAAAAAAGGGTATCGCCGCCATGTTGGGAGGCCTTACGGGAGCGATGGCAACAATTCTAGCCGGAAATACCCATGTAATATGGTATTTTATAACTAATAAGGGATTAAGTGGCTATTGGTATGCCGACGCAACCCGTTTTATTGAAGGCACCATTCATGAATTCCCAGGTTACAGCTTTGTAGTAGCTGACTTACATGGACATGTTTTAGGTATTCCAATGGTGTTACTGTTTTTAGCGGTTTGTATATTATGGACAAAGCAAAGAACGGTGGGTTATGAGGCGATCTTGGGTATACTTTTCGGAATTATGATGATGACAAATACCTGGGATGTGGCGGTGTACGGACTTCTCCTGGTGGTAGTAGGAATTCAGTTGGTGATCAAAGATACAAAAAACTTTCTTGGCTTGATAAAATCAGCTGGAATAATGGGTCTATTTATGGGACTAACGGCTTTACCATGGCTTCTAAGTTTCGAATCTATTTCTAGTGGCATTAGAGTGGTCAGTGAAAGGTCTCCTATGTGGCAACTGGCAGCCCTCTGGACCGGAGGCTTGCTTATAACAGTGATGGTGACTTGGATTGAAGGAAGGAAAGAAAGAAGTTTGATGATTCGGACTCTGGCGATAACCTTGATCCTACTCATAATAATACCTGAATTGGTTTATGCCAAGGATATTTATCCTGATCATCCCAGAGCAAATACCATGTTTAAGCTTACGTTCCAAGCTTCGATCATGATTGGATTACTTTCAGGAGCCTTATGGGGGAAGCTGCTTGACGGAGAAAGAAAAATGAAAGCGCCAGTCAGATGGGTTGGAATAATAATTGCAGGAGTCATTTTTTGCGGAACATTGATATTCCCTGCTGAAGCCTTTCCAAATTTTTACAATAATTTCAAAACATATCAAGGATTGAATGGAGAACAGTGGATGAAAAATAGCATGCCGGAAAAATACAAAGTCATTAAATATCTTCAAAAATATGCAGACGGCCGGAACATGGTTGAAGCGGTGGGTGATAGTTACACCGAATTTAACGCAGTTTCCGTTTTTTCAGGGGTACCAACGATACAAGGATGGAGAGTCCACGAGTGGTTATGGCGAGGAGGATATGACGAAGTGGCCATCCGCGAAGGTGAAGTCAAAGATATCTACGAAACCGGAGACCAAGCGAAGAGAAAACTGTTGATCGACAAATATAATGTGGGCTGGATATTGGTCAGTAAAGATGAGGTGGCAAAATACGTCGTGAATAACCCGGCTTTGAAAGAGATGGGTGATATTGTTTTTGAAGAAGGAGAGACGTATTTGATAAGAGTGAGGGTGGAGTGACGGGTGGTTATTGGGAGAGGCGGTTTTTTACATATTGTTTTAGAGCGTTCCAGTTGTTGTCTTTTGGAATCAGTACCCATTCTCCGTTGTATTTAAATGTTGGAGGGTGGTAAAGGATGGCTACCCCATTCTCGTCCGGGGAACTGGTTAGGGGTACTGAGCGAACGGGGTTATCTTTAATATCCAGGGCAATTTTGGCGAGGGAAGGATAAAGATTGGCATTTATATTTGATATTAAGTTGGAGTTTACGATATTAATTAACTCATCAACCATTTGTTGATTGAGTAAGAAACTAGGAGTGATTATTTTTTTGCTAAGAGCAGAGAGCACTTGCTGTTGTCTATTTGAGCGGGCAAAATCGGTTCCCTCCTCTCCTTCAGCGTGTCGAGACCTGACAAACTTCAGGGCTGTTTGACCGTCCATGTGATTTAGGCCATCTGGGAAGATTATCGTTTCGTAGCGAGATGAGATTGGCAGGGCTCTTTCTCTACCGGGAATGGGGAATTCATCATCCACAAAGCCGGGTTGGACGTCAATATCCACTCCACCAACCAGATCTACAGCTTGCTTAAAAAGGCTAAAGTTTACAACCGCGGTGTAATGTATGGGCAGACCAAGATCCTCGAGGATGGCTCCCTGGGCGAACTTTATACCGGCACCTGGGCTAGCCTCTTCTCCATAATGATAGGCGGTGTTAATTTTGGCTTGGTAGGAAGGAATCCACAGATCTCTGGGGACTCCGATCATGCTAGCGACTTTTTTTTCGTGATTGTATGAGATGACGATGACAGTGTCAGACAGATCTGGAGAGTCTTCGCCCTCTCCTCGGATTCCCAAAACCAAGAAGTTTGTCAGACCTCCAGTACTCTCCAGCTGTTCTTTTGGAGTTCCAAAAAAATTTAGGAGGCTTTGAGGGCTTACTTTAAAGTGGGATAAATAACGATAACCAATAACACCTAGGAAACTAATGAACAAGATCACAGCTGACATGGATATCAAATATAAATGCTGTCTAATCACAGAAAAATATTTTATCAGAAGACGCGTAGGTCGAACGTGACTTAGCTTCATTGAATTTAGGAAAGACTGGTGATAATGCTGGCAAAAAGGGTAGGTTCCAAACTATCAGTACCCACAAGAACTCCATCAATGCGATTCTGATTAGTGAAAGCAGCAGCATTATCTGAAGAGATCGATCCTCCATAAAGGACGGGGGCAGAGTTATCAGTGAGGAAACCAATTTGGCTGGTGATGTGATTTGCGTCGATCGGATCTATGGGTTTGCCTGTGCCGATTGCGTCAATGGGCTCGTAAACAAAAAAGCACCTGGAGACATCGACATCAAAATTAAACATGGCCTTGATTTGCTCATCCATATATGGCGTATCCAAACAAACAATGGGGGTAATGGAATTTTCTAGAAGGAGGCGGGCTTTTTGAGCAACCATTTCAGAACTCTCGCCAAATTCCCGGCGTCGTTCAGAATGGCCAACAATGCAGTAGCTGACCAGTTCTCCAAGCATGTTAGCCGTTATCTCTCCAGTATGCTTGCCCGGTGGTAGATGCGAAACATTTTGTGAACCAGAAATGATAGGCAAACCAAGATCAGCGATCTTGTGATTGAATGAGGCAATGTCGGTAAACGGTAGGCAGAGAATAATGGTTGTCTCAGTCGAAAACTTGGGGTGGAGGGCGGCCAACTGATCGAGCCAAATAAGAGATTCGGTGATGTTTTGATTACTTTTCCAGTTGCCGATGACGTATTTCACTAAGTTAATTATAGCAATATGAACTAGAATATTTGAGTGGAAGATAACTATTTAAATGAAGAGCAAATAAAAGCTGTAACACACGAGAAGGGTCCGCTTTTGGTGCTGGCAGGGGCCGGATCGGGAAAAACGAGAGTGTTGATCCATAGGGCTACTTGGCTAATCAAAGAGAGGGGGGTAAAACCTGAAAATATTGCTCTGCTAACCTTCACGAATAAGGCAGCAGGTGAAATGACCGAGAGAATCAAAAAAATTGACAGCAAAAGAATAGAGTTGGGGTTTTCCGGTACTTTTCATACTTTTTGTGCCAGGTTACTTCGGGAATATGGCGTGAATATTGGTATCAGTCCTGGCTATGTAATACTCGATAGTGACGACAGCGAATCGGTAATGAAGGAAGTAGTAAAACAGCTTGACCTTGACCCAAAGCAGTATAAGCCTAAGGTGTTTTTGGCTATTATCAGCCGGATGAAGAATGACCTGGTGACACTTAAGGAAGCAGAGAATACGGCGAAAGAATATTTTTACCGTCAAGTGGCTAAGGCCTGGAGAAGCTATCAAGAAAAATTGGTAAAAAACAATGCACTGGACTTTGATGATCTTCTTGTCAAGGCAGTGGACATCCTGCGGATAGACCGGATAAGAGAAGTGATCAACCAAAAGTTGCAATGGATTTTGGTCGATGAATATCAAGATACGAACAAAGCTCAGTTTGAGCTGACGAAGTTACTCGCCGGTGAGAGGAGAAATATCATGGCCGTCGGAGATGTAGCTCAGGCGATATACTCATTCCGCGGAGCTGACTACAAAAATTTGAAACTACTCGAACAAGCCTATCCGGAATTAAAAACAGTCGGGTTGCCCAAAAATTACCGCAGCACTCAGTTTATCCTGGACGCTGCATATGGTGTAGTCAAAAACAATACAAACCACCCCACAATGAGACTTTCGGCTACCAGAGAAGCCGGCGAGAAAGTTAATCTATACGAGGCGCTAGACGAAAGAGATGAAGCAAAATATGTGGTTGTCAGAAGTAAGATATTGAGTGATCTGGGCCAAGAAGTGGTGGTTTTGTACAGGACCAATGCTCAATCACGTGCCTTTGAGGATGAACTGTTGAAAAGAGATATACCGTATAAGCTGGTAGGAGGACTGCGGTTTTATAACCGGGCAGAGGTAAAAGATTTGATTGCGTATTTGAGACTGATTCACAATCCACTAGAAGAGATTAGCCGGAACAGAATTGAAAAAATCGGCAAAAGAAAAGCATCAGTCTTTGAAACATGGGCAGAGAAGTTGCCTGATGATAGGCGGGGAAAAGAGCCGGCGAAATTACTTGAAGAAATAATCAATGTGACTAATTATTTAGATAAATATGATGAGAGAGACGAGGATGACGCGGCCAGGATAGAAAACATCAATGAGTTGCTGGCGGTGGCCAGTGAGTACGCGACTCTGGTGGACTTCCTTACCGGCGCGGCGCTTGCAGAGTCGGATATCAAGCAACACCGGTCAAATGCCAAGATATCTCTCATGACAGTACATGCTGCCAAAGGTCTGGAGTTTGAAAATGTCTTTGTAGTCGGCCTGGAAGAAGGCCTGTTCCCCCACTCCCGGTCGGGAGTTTTGGAAAATAAAGAAGATCTGGAGGAAGAAAGACGGCTCATGTATGTGGCCATGACGAGAGCTAAAGAAAATCTAACTTTATCCTGGGCCAGGTCGAGATTGTCTTATGGTGGTCGACACCAGTCGATACCGTCCAGGTTTTTGGCCGAGATTCCTGAAGAGCTTCTGAAAAAGATAGGTATGGTCAATGTATTCGAAAAGGAAATGAAGAGAAAAGAGTTGTTTGATGAGTTTGGTGAGAAGAAAAGAATTATTGTGCCAGACTGGGAAGTGGCGGAAGAAACAAAAGGTGACTTTGAAGATATAGATAACTGGTGATATTGATCCTAGTTCGAGTCCTGCCGGGGGAGCAAACCTTATACTGTTTGTTTACTATTGTTTTCTTATAGTGGTTTATAATTTTATAAATGAGCGATGGGGAAAAACAGGAAGATGAAAATCATGTCGAATTGTCAGAAGTAAGCTTGGGTTTTTTGAAAACTACCAAGGCAATGGAGCTGTGTAAAAAGAAAAATCTAGAAACCTCTCCCGAACTAATAGATCTAGCGATTAAATCAGTGGGTAGGCTAGAAAAAATAACAAAAGAGGTTGCAGAAAAAAACGGGTTAATAATTGACAAAGAAAAGATGCTGGGTGGTCTGTTTGATACGTTGGATGAAGCCCATGGAAATTTTGGGAGAGACAAAGTTTCGTTTAGTGATTTTCTGGGTGCTTTAGCAGATGAAAATTTCCAGGTGGATGTAAATGTTGTTGATCCTCTTGAATACTTTTCTGAAATTGGGAATATCGCAAGCGTTTCTTCAATGAAGGGGGAGATAGATAGGATTCGAGAAGAGTTCCCTGGAGAGTCTGCTCCGGAGGAAGTAGCGACTAAGTTAATTAATTATATTGATGAAAATCATCATGTTGGCGTAGATCATGATATGTATCTCAGAGATTTATCAAGAGGGAAAGACCACAATAAAACAATGAAGTATTTATTAAAAAATATATCTTTAGGTGAAGCTCTTTGTCCAAGTTTTGTGGGGAAATATGCAGAAGCAAGTGTTCAATACGGAAATGGAATGATTGGTGCGGTCCTTGATGGAACTCATCGGGTAGCGGCTGCTTTGGTGACTGGACAAAAACTACTTGTTATTGAGGTTGATATGGATAAAGTGATTTTAAGGAATAATACTTGAATTCAAAAAGAGACCTTGACTAAAGTATTAACTGCTTAAGTTATTAATGGTTCGTGTAAGGAGATGGAGGGTGAGCCAATATCGTTTGACGAGTCTTTTATTTTGAGTATTCAGCGAGGGAGATATATAATTTTTATTATATGAGCGAAAACTTCGGTACAGAGATAGCATTGGGTATAAGTGGTGTGTATGACGGAAGTGTGGGAAGTATGATTGGTAATCAGATTTCTAATAGTGGACCCTTTGGTGGTCAAGAGAAATATGGCCATGAACAGGAGGTTGATTCGGGAGCAAATGATAACAACCCATCGCCTCAAAAACCGGAAAGTTCTGCTAAAGGGGAAAAGGAGGGAGTAACGGAAGATAGCTCTGAACGAAGAATATTGAAAGATATTAGAGTTGAAGAAGGTGGATCCGTTACTGGCTACGTAACTTATTGGTCGATCAAAGCTGATGAAACTGGAAAATATTGGCTTCCATTGAGTATTGACGTGGGGGAGAAGGCAAAGGGAACGATGATAACTAGAATTGAAGTCGTTAACGATGGGGAAGGGACATTGATCTGTAGAGTTGACAAAGAAAGTTGGGATCGTGATAGAAAGGGTTATGATCCGATGGCGTTAGCGTCTGAATGGAAATTGCCTGAATCATTGCCGGTAAAATTTGTTTAGATTTCTTGTAAATGTGTGATCTATGCTGAGCGGACTGCAAGATTGGAGAAAAAAGTTCGAAAATCGTCCCATCTGGCGAGCCAAGCTTGACGAGATGCGAAATTCGCTATCTGGTCAAAAGTTTTTATCCAGTCGTATCGAGCTTTAAAAATGATGTAGGTTGTTAAGGTAGTTTCTGGATTATAATTGGTGCGTGGAAAACAAAAGAAGAAAAAAACGGTTGTTACTATTGCTGCTCTTGCTTTTTTTCTTGGTTCTGTTCTGGGTATATCGATCTTTTGTCACAAGACCAGATAAAACTGTTGTGACGCCTGCGAGTATTCAAGTTTCCGATAAAGGACTCTCAGAGCCGGAGAAAATAATTAAATGTCAGAGTGTGGTGGTTGCACTCAAAGCAACGACCGAGCTTTTTACATATATTGCCGGAAACAAAGTCATGGCAGATTATCGTATCGGAGCGACTTCAAACGAGGAATCATTCAAAGTTCAGATACTTAACAATAACGGGCAGGTTTACATGTGGGAACCACCAATATATTTTGGTGGGCCCAAGCCTGAGAACCCCAGAGGTTTAAAGGCGAAGGCGCCAGATTTCAAATACGATGTTAATTTGACGACGGAAGACACGGTCGAGAGATTTGGGAAGTCTCCTCTTTCAGGTGATCATGTGTGTTACGAATGGGATGGAACAGATTCCGTCTTTCAGGTACCAAGCGACTTTGAGTTTGACGAGTCAGAGGATATAAAGCTTAAGGTAAGGGAAAAACTTAGCAGAGTGTGCCAAGTTTGTGAGACTGCGAGCTCGGAGGAGATAAGGGCTGCATGTCGAAAAAATCTGGTATGTGATTAGGAGGTAGATTGAGGGTAAAATAAAGGGGTGATTAGAGAAGCAACGGAAAAAGATAAAAACAAATTTAACAGGGCGGCAAGACATCCACTGCAATCTTGGGAGTGGGGGGAGTTTAGAAAACACGACTAATGGAAATAGTTGATGGAGAGGCCAAAGAAGTCTACCAAATCACCTGGCACAAACTCCCTAAGTTGAATATGTATATCGGTTATTGTCCAAAGTCGACGATCCCTAGCCCGGAAACCATGGAAGCGATCAAGAATGAGGCCTTGAAAAACAAGGCTATCTTAGTGAAGTTCGAGCCGAATGAAGAATTGACCGAAAAAACGATCAAAAGAATTGAGACTCTGAAAAATACCTATGATTTTGGGCAAGGAAAGGCGCTTTTTACTAAGTATACTTTTCAGCTGGATATTTCGAAATCCGAAGAGGAACTGCTGAAAAATATGCACCAGAAAACCAGATACAACATAAGACTAGCCGAGAAAAAAGGAGTGAAAATACTTGAAGACAATTCGGGGGAGGCTTTTGAAGAATATTGGCGGTTGACGGAAGAGACGACTAAAAGGCAACGATTCTACGCCCACACCAAAAAATATCACCGGAAAATGTGGCAAGCGATGACCTCATCAGGGATGGGCCACCTTTTGAAAGCAACTTACCGCGATGAGACTTTGGCCACTTGGATTTTATTCGTGCTTAATGGAATTTTGTACTACCCATATGGAGCTTCGAGTAACAAATACAGGGAAGTAATGGCAAGCAATCTAATGATGTGGGAGGCAATCAGATTTGGAAAAAAACATAGCTGCAAGTTGTTTGACATGTGGGGAAGTCTGGGCCCAGAACCGGATGGAGGAGATCCGTGGTTTGGTTTCCATAAGTTTAAACAAGGTTATGGTGGAGATTTGACTGAGTTTGTCGGTACCTATGACTTGGTGATAAATCCCGTAGGATACCACATATACAACCTGGCGGAAAAAATACGATGGTCCGTTTTAAAAATAGTAGCCTTTTTCAGGAAATAAATGGAGGATATTAGACAGACTGCCGGGTGGAAAGAATATTTGATGGATAAAGGATGGGGGGTGGTTTCTGTCCCGGCGGAGGATGGTATTCACAATATGAATGCTTTTATTGTTCCCTTGGGCGTATTCGGACTCAAGATGATGAAACTTCAAAGATCCGAATATGATCCTAGCTGGAATGAATTAAAAAAAATAAAACGAAAGCTGAGGGTGGTCAGTTCCGTGATTGAACCAACCAGGATTCAAGATCCACTTGGATACGCCATGGCCGG
>LCJG01000034.1 GCA_000998025.1 Candidatus Collierbacteria bacterium GW2011_GWB1_44_6 | reverse complement strand
TGCAGGCATTACCTTGCTCCACGGAGATCTTAGTAAAGTCGAGAAGGCGATCAAGCTCAGCAAACAAACCATGAGAACAATAAAGCAGAACCTCTTCTGGGCTTTCTTCTACAACGTCATCGGTATCCCTGTTGCGGCCGGCATTCTCTATCCGCTCTTTGGAATTATTCTGAACCCCGCTATCGCGGGAGCCGCCATGGCCTTCTCCTCGGTCTCCGTCGTTACCAATTCCTTGAGACTTAAAGCTCTCAAGCTCTGATTTCATTATGAATAATTACTCCCTAGTAATTATTCAGTTAAAATATAACATCTCATGCAAAGTACCAATCTTTTAATCATCTTCCTCACCGGCCTAACTACAGGCGGACTTACCTGCCTGGCATTACAAGGCGGGCTTCTTACCTCGGTCATCACCAAGCAAGAAGAAAAACTTCTTGACCCCCTCATCACCAGCTCCAAGAAAAAATTGAAACACACACAATCCGTCATCTCGAGCGGAGTCGAGAGATCTCACTCCACCAACCTCACACCCATTCTCTCCTTCCTCTCTGCCAAACTCGTCACCCATACCCTCCTCGGTTTTATGTTAGGGTTTCTTGGTCAAAACCTCACCCTCTCACCCATCACCCGCGGCTGGCTACAAATTTTTATCGGCATCTATCTTTTTGGCGTGGCCGGTAATCTGCTCGATCTACACCCCTTCTTCCGCTATTTCATCATCACACCTCCCAAATTCTTGATGAGATTAATCAAAAACGAATCAAAAAGTAAATCCACTTTCGCTCCCGCCCTACTCGGCGCCATGACCATTTTTATTCCCTGTGCCACCACTCAGGCCATGGAAGTAATTGCCATTGGTACGGGCAACCCGCTTTTCGCCGCCGCCATCATGTTCTCTTTTGTTCTTGGTACTTCACCCACTTTCTTGATTTTTGGTTTTCTCTTAAATCAAGGCTCTCATTGGTTTAGAAAATATTTCCCTGCCGTCGCGGCTACCGCCATGTTCGGCATGTCTATCTTTTCGATCAATGGCGGCAGCGGTCTTATAGGCTCGCCTTACACTCTTCAAAATTTCTGGGGAGCCGCTACGGCCAACTCCTCTCCACGAGAAGCCAATACCGCCGTCCTCGGCGACAAAGTTCAAACCGTTACCATCAACGTTGCCAACTCCGGCTATAGCCCTACCAACATTACACTCAAAAAAGGCGTCCCCGCCATTATCACTTTGGTTACGAACAACGTCCAGTCTTGCTCCCGCGCTTTTAGCATACCCGCCCTCAACATCCAAAAACTTCTGCCGGAAACAGGCGAAACTATCGTCGAATTTACCCCGGACAAAATCGGCCCCCTCGCCTTCTCCTGCTCCATGGGCATGTACACCGGCAGGTTTAATATTATTAATTGATTTTTTATTATATTGACGATGTACTTGTCCAATTATAAAAATATTGCGCAATGTCAAAAAGCCGGTTTTTATGTACTCATAAAATTTTTGACGGCAAGCAAGAATGGCGTTCGCGCTGGCGAACGAGCATTCGGTTTTTATAATGGATAAAGTACATAAGGAAATAAATAATAAAAAATAAAAATGTTCAACTTCCTCAAACCCAAATCGTCCCCAAAATCTGACATCCAAAAACTAGAATCTGAGATCTTAAAACTCTCCGGCCTCCACTGTACTTCCTGCGCCGTCAACATCGATCTAGCTCTTGAAGATCTTCCCAGTGTGAAAGCCAAAACCAACTATGCCAAATCGGAAACCAAAATCGAATACAATCCAGGCAAAGTCACCCTAGACGAAATCCACTTCGTGATCCGCGACCTCGGCTATTCTATTGAGTAAGTAATAGATTAAGATAAATAGTGCCCATCAAAAAAAGAAAAGCCTTCAAACCCACCGAGAAGTTTATTATCAGTCAGTTTAGTACTCACACCATCCCCGGTTTTGGTTGGGCAAAAAGAATACTGAGGGGCGTACCCGCGCTAAGAGAGAAAGAAGTCCGCCGGTTTTTCTTTGGCCAATTAATATCTAACATTGGTAGTTGGATGCAGATCGTTGCTCTCGGTTGGCTGGTGTTCCAGATTACCAGCTCGGCTTTTTGGGTCGGTGTTGTTGCCGCTTGCTCATCGCTTCCCGCGGTATTCTTCTCACTTTTTGGTGGCTGGATCGTCGACCACTTTCCAAAGAAAAAGGTACTCATTATCGCGCATACCAGCTCCATGGTCCTTGCCTTCATTCTTGGTTTACTTACCATAACAGACAACATAAATGTCACCGCGATCATCATCATCTCTTTGCTCGGTGGAGTAATAAATTCCATCTATACTCCTGCCCACTTCTCTTACATAAGTGAGATCATCCATAAGGATAAGCTTTCCTCAGCCATGTCCATCAATGCCAGCGTTTCGAGTTTAGGAAGGATTTTCGGTCCAGTCTTTGCCGGTTTTTACATTAAAGTAGGTGGAATCGGCGGGGCTTTCATCATCAATGGCTTAAGTTTCCTGGCTGTCATTGTTGCCCTTCTCCTCATCAAAAAACCCAGCATCTCCATAGACAAACATTTAAATCCCCTCCAATCTATCAAAGAAGGCCTTATCTACTCCCTCAGCAATCCCATGATCCGCTCAATCATCCTCTACGTTGGAGCCGCCTCCATCTTTGCCTGGTCATACACCACTATCATTCCGGTTATCGCCAAAGATATCTTCCACACAGACGCCACCGGCATGAGCAATCTTTATTCGGCAGTCGGTATTGGATCCATCGTTGCCACATTTTTGACCGCCTATTTTTCATCCCGAGTTTCCAAGCTGGCCATATTCTTGGCCGGCAATACGATATTTTCTGTTAGCATTTTTCTCTTCACCTTTACCCAAAGCTTAAATCTGGGTCTGATCTACATGTTCCTTTCCGGCCTTGGGCTCGTTACTGTCAATATTGTCCTAGGAACTATAGTTCAACAAATGGCCGATCCTCATTACCGTGGACGTGTTGCCAGTATCTACTTTCTAGTTTTCGGAGGAGTGATTTTTCTGGGAAATCTCGAAATCGGCTATCTCGCCGAACATTTTGGCTCACCGTTTGCCTTGCGCATCAATACCATCATCATGCTGGTGGTAGGTATCTATATCCTTGTCGTCAAAAACAAACTCCGTGAGTCCCAAAAAGTCTACAATTCAAAACTGGAACACTAAACTCCCATAAGTAACATTTCTTTCATCATGGTACTATAAATTAGCATGGCAACGAAAATTCCCTCCCCCTCACAGATTTGGCCTATCCTAGTCGTTATCATTACCCTGGCTTTCGCTGCACTTTATTATTTCTTTCTCCTGTCCCGCACTGAGAACACTGCTCTCATCTCCAGAAACACCGACCTTCAAGGACAAGTCGCTTCAGCCGAAACCCGTATCAAAATTTTGGACAACCAAATTGCCACACTAGAAGCCGAACCCCTCCGCGTGAGAAACAATGAAATTCTCAAAAACATATCAGATCTAAAGTCCGCCTATCGCTCGGCCATGCTTCAGTACGAAGAAATCCTCAAGCTCCGCGAACAACCCGCCAGCAAAGTCGCCCCGCTTGAAAATCTCTTTTCCAGCATTCTTAGTTTCCTCTCCAAAGATAACTTCAAAGAAGCCACGGCCAACAGCCTCAAGTTAGCTACCGAAATCAACAAAGAACAATCCCGCTTGGCCTCTCTCGCCCAATCAGCCACTTTTGCCATAGCCGCGAGCGTCCCCGAGTCTTCCACCCCACCTTCATCAGGTTACAGCCGGCAAAAAGTCACCGTTGAGGGTCTAGGTAGTTATCAAGTTTCCCTCGTTGCCGGCGATCTCGGATCCACCAAAGTGATTGTCGACACTGCTTCTGCTGGCACATGCGGCAATGACTGCCCGGTTCTCCCCCTGGCTACCTACGTTAGCCGTACAGGCGCCTACGCGGGTGTGAACGGCTCATATTTTTGCCCAGCTAGTTATCCCTCATGTGCCGGCAAGACCAACTCCTTCGACCTGTTACTTATGAACAAAGATAAAGTCTATTTCAACTCCGACAACAACGTTTACAGCAATAATCCCGGAGTCGTCTTTGGAAGTGGCTACATACGCTTTCTCTCAGCTGTTTCTGGATGGGGAAGGGACACGGGTATCGATAGCATGATCAGCAACTATCCATTAATGGTCTCTGGTGGAAGTATCGTTTTCGGAGGCAACTCCGACCCCAAGCAAGGCTCCCGAGGCAATCGCAGTTTTGTGGCGAGCAAAGGCAACACTGTCTATATCGGCGTCGTCCATGGCGTCACCGTAGCAGAGTCCGCCAGAGTTATGAAAGCTATGGGTATGGACAACGCCCTCAATCTCGACAGTGGCGGCTCCACCGCTCTTTGGTCAGGCGGCTACAAAGTCGGCCCCGGCCGCGACCTCCCCAACGTCATCCTCTTCGTCAGGAAATAGATTATTACCCGGCCAATCCTCGAAGTACCTCATCAGGGTCGACAACCTTCCTTAGTTTTTTATTTTCTTGCTCAACACCAATCTTTTCAGCATATTGAATCGCTCTCGCCAATTTTGCAGTATCCAGTCTAACATCGTATCGCGAAACACCAGACGAAACCTTATCTTCTCGCCCATAATAGTTTATAGGTAAATCAAGGTTAATATTAACTCTTTCCTTTGGAAATTGTGATGCGTCTTCAATAATGTCTCCCAGCTTTCCCCAATCAATAATGTCAATTATTTCGTTTGTATCTTTTACAGCTGAACCAAAATTTCTAATATTTACCATGAACGGACCGTCCTTAGTGAAAAAATACACCCATCCAAAAAATTCTCTTTCATCAGGTTCCATGTTACCCGTATCTTGTCTTTTGTCAGAGTTTCTCAAAACTCTATACGATCTACCCTTAGAATCTACCTTATCAATAAATGCGTGGGTGTTTGCAGGTTCGCCATTTTCTGGTTTTCTAGTCAGTCCTTCTAAAATTTTCATATTGTTCTTTTCATCCTCTGACATCCCCTGCAACACTGCTTCTTGCTGTCTTACACTCTCCATTGCACTTGCAGCAACATCAGCCACCACTTTTGTCGAGGGAATATCATGTCCAGGTGCTTCTAAAGCCGCCACCTCGTGTGCCACTCCCACATCGGCGACTCTTCCCTTTTCGTCGTAAATCGTCTTGTTATCTTGCGCAAATGTTTTCGCTTGTTCAGGTGTTATTTCATCCATATAAAACCATTACACATCATCACAAAGGACAAGTCAATACATCTGAAATTTATTTTGGAATTTTTATTACGCTTTTCTTCCTCATCGTCACCATCCAGGCTGACTTGGCTGACTCTGGCTCAGACACAGTTCTAGCTTCCACTATCTCCAGCAGTTTTGCAATTTGTACTTCTTCTTTAGCCCAGCCTTTCTGTATTTTGTTCCAAATTACTCTAGCTTTTTCGCCTTCTTTATCTTTCCATGTCTCCAGCAATCTTTCCACTCCGGCGCATCGTCTCAATTTCTCCACGTGATCCCCCAGACGGTCAGCCTTCACATCGGGTGTGGGTATCACCAGCGTGACTTCCCCTCCATTGGTCAAAATTCTCTCCAGTTCTTTCAAGATATCCTCCAAGTCATCAGGCTCAAACGGATGCAGACACACTACTACATCCACAGAGTTAGGAGCTACAGGCAAGGGAAGTACCTCTCCGGCTAGCATACCTGCTCTGATTTTTTTATTACGCAGCATCCTCTCCCATATTTCCATGCCAAAAACTTTTTCCCCAAATTTATTTCTCAAATGTGGCATTACTGAGCCGGGACCTGCCCCAAGTTCCAAAACTCTTTTTCCCTGAGACTCTGGATATTTACTCAATATTTCGATGTAGACGTCCACAAAACCACCAGCAGGAATGCGATCAGATCTTTCACTATACTGTCCAATTCCCAGCTGTGCCTCGGGAGAATTTAACATTTATTTTACTTTCCCTCTCCTTTTACGTCTTTTAGATATGCTTCAAATTCTTCACGGACTTTTTTCCAGTCGCCATTTGCCGCTTCAATCTCTTTAAAAATCATCTCCACGTCTACCAGTATCTGGTCTTCTTTAACAATCATCTTTGTTTTTGCCATGTCTTTTGTTTAGTTTTTAATTAACTACTTCCACATTATACGTCCTCTTTCCTGGAGCGGGCTACCCGCCCGCCCCCCTGCTGAGATCCGAGATCTATGATCTGACTATTTATACGCCACCGGCACTTCGGTGAGCACAACGCCGAGTGACATTCTTCTGGCTTTGACGTCCAGACTTTCCACAAAAACCTCGACCTTGTCTCCCACCTTAAATTCTTTATCGGCCGGTTTCTTGGAAATATGGATCAGTCCATCAACACCTTTTTCAAAGTTAACGAAAATGCCATATGGAGCTATGCGGTAAGCCTTACCCGAGTGTTTGGTTCCTACAGCGTATCTGGTTTCAATATCGGACCATGGGTCACCGGACATTTGTTTAATAGACAGGTTTAGTTTTCCCGCACCTTTATCAATACCAATTACTTGCACCTTGACCTCTTGGCCTACTTTAAACATCACATTGGGGTCTTCGACCTTCTCCCAAGAAATTTCGGAGATATGAATCAGTCCTTCTACCTTGGCCACTTCTTCTTTGTCCTTCATCGGCACATTGACCGTCACAAAGACACCAAAAGGCATAATTCCAGAAACTGTACCTTCAAACTTATCTCCCACCGTGACCATTTCCAAAGCCTCACCCTTCTTGGCGAGAGCCTCAAAGTCGGACACCAATTTTTCGGAGAAAATAAGTCGGTTCTGGTCTTTGTCTACTTCAATTACGCGTACTTTAAAAGTCTTGTTTAAGAGAGACTCCATGTTACCCAGGAACTTCTCACCAAACTGCGATGTCGGTACAAATCCACGGATATCCCCAATCTTGACCACCATACCACCCTTGTTTACTTCCAGTCCAGTCACGTCCACTTCTTTCTCCTCCTCCATGATCTTCTTGTACTTGTACCAGCGGTTTTCGTCAGCCGCTTGTTTGAGAGTCAAGATTATCTGTCCTTGGTCATTTTCGGGAAACTTCACATAGGCACTGACTTTATCGCCTACTTTGAGTTCCTTGAGTACGTCATAGGCTTCGGCTAGATCTTCGCCGGTTACGACCCCTTCGGTCTTAGCCCCTATGTCAATCAGTACCATCTTCTTACTTATGGCTGTGACTGTTCCTTCTACCTTCTGAGCCCTTTTCAAGGCTCCAGGGAAGCTTCCTACACCCTCCATTAGCTTGTCCATGACGGATTTACCCGCCGTGGTGGCCATGCCTCCTGTTTTTTTATTAATAACCTCTGATTGTTGAGAATTGCTCATTTATCATAAATTCCTTTCTTGTCTTTTCGACCTGGATATTTTATCACATTTTGTACCCAAATAGCCTCATTTGACCTATAGGCTAAAGTCAGTATAATATATCTGAAGTTACCCTTCCACCTGGACATTAAAAAAGGAGACCCATGAAAACTACTAGAGTTTTGACTATTGCATGGTTTGTTTTGCTAATAGGTTTGGCCATTTTTGGATTTTACAGGACTTCCTCACCAAAGGAGTTCACTGTTCAGACAGACTTGCACCAACCGTATATTTGGTACGGCGACTGCTCAAAAATCATCGGCGACGGAGAAACCGTTATCCATTTGAGTTCGACAAGCCAATTTACCATTTACGACTCTGAAGGCTTATATGTAACCTCCGGCTTCCCGGGTGAGCTACTTCCAGGTGAATCTACAGGGCCCTATGTCGCCGACTTTCAAACGAAACTAGGCGAGAGATATTCACTTGGCGGAGGTACGGTCAAGATTTGGACAGATTACCCGGCAAATATTAGCTTCGAAAGTTTCCAATACGGCTACGGTCAGCTAGCTTGGGCATCTCTCTTTTTCCTTTTTTTTAGCTGTTGGATCGCTTTAGAAGCCTATCTCAATCAGAACAAACATCTTTTGTAGGCATTCACTCCGGCCCAAGGGTCGGAGTTTTTTATGCCTCAAATAACCCCATAGTGATATAATTAACCAGCACCTGAAAAATCTAAGGAGGAAGCCATGTTCCACGTTTTGATCTTTACCATCTATTTCGCGATCGGTGGCTGGACAGTCTTTGAGAGAAACGACCGAAAGATAATTACTCTTTTTGTTGCTATCTCCATTGCCATTGTCATTCTGTTTGGCGTCGCTCACTTCATAACCAGTGTGGCAGGACTGCATCTATTATCCGCCATCATGGTATTCGGCTACCTTGTTGGTGGCTTAATGGCCGCTTTCATCCAATATCACAGTCAAATACGTCAAGAATAAAGG
>LCJG01000033.1 GCA_000998025.1 Candidatus Collierbacteria bacterium GW2011_GWB1_44_6 | reverse complement strand
GATCAATACACACCGGGCCACAATCCTGTACATACTTATTTTTCCAAGGATCAAAGTAAGGGTCACTACACTCCTCAACTTCATTACAACAGCCGGCACTTCGTTTCCACTCCAGTTTTTGTCCATAATATCTAGTACCGGTACAGGTTTGTGTCGTACTGCTCCAATTTACAGTTGTACCCGCTGGACACATAATGGTTTCAGCTGGAGCACTGCCATAACATCCACCCGTACCTCCACAATAGTCGCAACACATTGCACCACTAGCCCCATCATCAGTACATTCTTGACCTCCTTCAGGCAAAGTATAACAATAATTCCCCCCATTCCCTCCACAAGTACACCCTCCTGCAAAACCGATTGAAGGAAAAATGCAAAAGAGAACACTCCCCAAAATAATCAACATTAGGATTATTGAATTCTTCATAATCTTGTACACTGAATATCAGACTCACCTGTAACAAAAAGCCAAAGATCGCTTCCCCAAAGTATGACCGCAGTTTTCTCATCGTTAATCGCATAATTTACAAATACATAGTCGCCTATCCTCAAGCTTCTCCCCCAGGTCTTAGCATCATCGTATTTCTCCATGATTGGTTCTGAGCTATTACATCCACGAAGTACTGAATACTTCGCCATATTTTCTAAACCCTTATACAGTTTCAGACCCTGCCGTCCCCAAATCCCAATTCGATCACCATAGACTCCAGCAAACGTGCCACCATATACCCGGTTACTCGCCAATCCATAAAGCTTTTCCCTCGCCTCTGGGTGAGAGTTGATATAGCTATTAGCCTTCAAAATATATTTAAGACCAAAAAACTGAAACACCACCAAAAATCCAACAAGTAAAACACCCGATGATATAAAAACCCACTTCCACCATTTCACAATTCAGTATACAACGGCACCAGACAGAATCAAATAGCCGATATAAAATATTCAGGATATAATATCGGCAATGAGTGTTAATTCCTCCGAGATACCACTCCCAGAAGGCTACCCTAAAGAAAGCGATACCTACTTTCACAGCAGAGAGCTCATCGATGCCTTATCTAAGCAACTCACCATTCCTGATTCATTTTACGACGTTCATAACTCCCTTGAAAGAAGCGCTACGGGTAAAAATATCCAGGACCCACAAGTCTGGCTAGATGCACTTACTACTTCCGAAGACGTAAAGAATTTACATGCAGATATTGAATTCAAAAACGGCCGCCAAAACTTCCGCCTCAGCACCGACGGAATACAAATAAACGGTACCGAGTTAAATCCCAAAGCGCAATTACTAGCCTCACTAATCACGGGAGAGGCCAAGCTTCGAGCCATCCAAAGATATATGCCAGAGGCTTACGCCGCCGGCAAAGGTCGGGTCAAAAAATCGATTCGGCAAATCGAAAGAGCAAGAAAAAAATTCGCGCTAACTCTCGACTTACCGGCCATAACTGACCTACCTTCCCTCTCCTCATCCGAAGTGCCTCACAACTTTTCTCTAAAATGGAAACATATTGTTCCGGCCATCGTTCTTACAAGTCTGGCTCTACAAGCCTGCCAACCAACACCAGTCGCTAGAAGCTTAGCAAAAGAGTCCGTTCCTCCACCCACACCTCACGCAGAGACCGTTGGAACTCCAGCACTTTTCAACTCCACCCCCTCATACACTCAACTAGAAGCGGCAACCCCAGTGGAACCACAACTTCCCATTCCTGACTTGGTTTACACCGGTGAGACTCTTGAATATGGTACAAGTAGGCAAGATGTTATTGACCGTATCGAGCAAAATTATGGGGTCAAAGTTATCTGTCCTGCACTAAATGAGAATGGGGAACCGAACCAGCTTCCAGCCATTACCACTTTCCTAATTATTGAAGACTCACTTAGATCCCTACCACCGGCTTATCTGCAGAGCTCTCGCCACCCGAAAGAAATTCTTCTTTACCAATCAGATCTTCCTGATTTAGAAGGAGGTTTAGTGGCCAACTATCAGAACCGACAACTCACTCTGACCTTACCCACGACTTTCGATTTTGAAGAACCCACTCTTTATATGTACCAAGAAATTTATGGCTCCCAAGAAGCCTTGCTTCGAGCCGTAGTTATACACGAATTAACCCATTCTTTCACAGAAGCACATCCTGAACTTATCGATGACTGGATTATCCAAACTGGGTGGATAAAAAATATTACTGCCGATGGGTCTATCTATTGGTCCAACGACTTCCTTCTCCAGTGGCAAATAGATATCGACACCTATAATCCCATCGAAGATCTGGCCATCTCAGCCTCAATATTCGATGCCAACCCTGGCTATCTCACTTCCAACCGCCAAAAATTTTTTCTTGATCATCGAGAATTCTCAGATTGGCAAGCTACTCAACGGAATCAAGCCAACCCCATTCCCAGTCTCTTCCCATAAAAAAAGGAGGGTGCCTCAGCATCCTCCTTCAACTTCACCAGCTCTTGATCCATTCCAATACCTGGCAAACCAGGTTACATTCCTTCTCGACCGAGCCGATTTCATGATCAGCCGGTGGCAAATCTGAAGGAGGCGTGGCGGTAGGGTCAACTGGTGCACACACCCCGTGCGGGTAATTAGCATTTCCCGGGGTGGGTTCACCTACCTTACAGACATAACCCTGGGGACAATCACCCCAGTAGTCTTCTGCCGGACCACCGCACCCTTGTCCAGCCAATACGGCTTGACTAGGAACGAAAAAGGCGGGTAAAACCAACCCCAGCAAAAACGCGATCAAAACCAAAACATGAATCCTCTTCATTGGAGCCTCCTTTCTTTTAGAATGGCTTAAGGGACTACTTACAAACAGGAGTATAGTTCAAATTTCCAATAATGTCAAGTTATAGGACTAAATACACAATGGATACACATCGGTTATTACCCAATATACACAGCAAATACACATCCGGCTTGCTTTCTACAGGACAACCTACCCAAGCTGAATCACGCACCAAGTAGCCCTTCATACCGCAATATAAGACAAAAAACTCTTATCTTGATATAATGCCTGACCATGAGGAAGGATATTGTCATCACCAACCAAAATATTTATAACTTTGTAGAGGAAAAAGCCGCCAGGCTTTCATCCCAACTCTACAGAACAATTAAGAAATCCCCCAAAGACCGGGGTTACTTTGCCATGATCGTGGGCAGCAGCTGCTCTGGCAAGTCACTTGTACTCATCAAACTCAGCGAGCTTCTAAGCACGAAGAGTAAGAGCCAAAACTTTATCTTCTGCCAACCACTGGTCGACCGCCAAGACATTCTCAAAGACACCATCAGATCCAGAACCAAGGAAAGCATCACTGCCACCAGCTTCAGCACCAAGGCCGAGATCGAAAACATCTTTCACGACTACGACATTATTGCTGTCGACGAAGTTCAGCTGATTCCCCACGGACTTCAGAGCTTCTTCCTGAGAGAGCTCCACCTGTTTCTAGACCGGGGTGGTTTTTTTGTCTGCGCTGGACTGGACTACAACAGTCTCGGTGGTGAGTTTATCTTCCCCGCTCTTTTGAAGACACGCGCCCACAGGGTCCACCATCTCCAATCCCTCTGCAGCATGTGTGGCAAACCGGCCGACAGATTTGACCAGCGGTTGGTAAACGGCAAACCGGCCAATGTAAATATGCCCGACTTTGCCGGCCCCACAGATACCATTACTTACGAGCCTCGCTGTTCGGATTGCTTAATTATTCAAAAATAAATATATGAAAATTTACTTTTCTGCTCCCATCAGCAACGTTAGCGACCAAGCCAGAAAGAACTATTCTCTCATCATTGAGACTCTCAAAAAGCTCGGCCATAACACGCTTTCAGATCATCTGACGAACAAAGACGGTGATGCTCTAAGCAAACAGACCAGCAAAGAGAGTCTAGAAAACCAGCGACTCATGACCAAACGGAAAAATCAGGCAGATTTGATCGTCATAGAGGCCTCTACCCCCAGCTTCGGCATCGGTCAGGAAATCACTTACAGTCTCCAAAACAACAAACAAGTCATTATTCTGCATCTCGAGGACCACAAGCCCCATCTCCTATTAGACGAGGGTCAGGATCTCCTCTTTATTTATGAATACCGTGCCGACAACCTTGAGGATGTCCTGACCAAAGCTACTGACGAAGCTAGGGAAAAGGTAGATGTCAGGTTCAATTTCTATATTTCTCCGGAAATCGGACGCTACTTGGACTGGATTAGTCAAAACAAGAAGATCCCCCGGTCCGTCTTCCTCCGTGGCCTTGTCGAGCGCCATCTAAAGGCAGACAAAGAATACAAAGACTAAAATTTCGCCAATAGTGGGTATTTTTTGAATAGCCTCGTCTGCTGATTTAGGGACAAGAAAGAAAGGAAAGCCCTCAACAAGGGCAAAAAAGAAATAACATGTGAACCCGCAACCCAGGCGGGTTTATTATTGACAAGTATCCTGTAATGTGATACACTGCACCGAATATGAAATCAATTCTGCCGATCATACTTGTCATTTTGTTCCTAACAGGAGCCATTACTTACTCTCTCTCCAAGAGGGCAGTTCCCGTTCGTGACATTCTCCGTTTTGGCATCCCTGCCAACGAGCTCGAATCAGCTACCGGCGATACTTCCGGCTCCACCAATAAAAAAACCGGCTTCAATGTCGTTTTACCCACTTCCTCCGTCACCCCATCTTTGACCCCTACCAAAATAGCGGGTAACACGATCACCCCTCTTCCCACCACCTCCGAGAATGATCAAACCACCAAAGGTGGCCAGACAATAGACACGAAAAATAGCTCAAACAGCAAAACTGCTTCCAAAACTGTCACCACCACTACCAAAACAGTAGTTTGTACCCCCGTATACGGAGCAGCCAACACCTGCACCGAGCACGTCGTGGTCGATACCGGTGCCGAAAATGCTATCTTCTTCAACTTCGCCGGACTTTCCTACCTAGCCGGACTCGCCTCCTTCGTCTTCGCCAAGCGGGCTTAACATTTTTGACATTCCTGGCGAGCCTGCCCTGAGGATTCTCGAAGGGACCAGGAATCCATCAAATTAACACCATTTGATTTTTACTCTTTTAGCTTATAATTGAGCCCAGAGAGTAGAATTCAAAAAGTTCTGCACACTAAAAAATTTGGAAGTACTCACCCTCCTTTGGAGGGAATCAAGTTCTCAAAGGAGAGAAAAAATGGATACACCCACAAAGATTTTGGTTGGCATTCTGACAATCGCGATTCTTTTCACTTGCTGTGTGGGGGGAACCTTCGGTTTCATGTACGCCCGGAACCATGGCTGGTTCGAGATCGCCCTCGGCATTACTCAGCCGATCGCTTCCGAAACCACCGAGGTCGAAGTCGTCGAAGCAACCTCGACTCCCACGACTGAAGTGGCCCCCGTCGTGGCGGAACCGGTTGTCTCAGCAGAACCCACTTTCACCCCCACCACCTCCCCAGTCGGCGATCCGGTAGCCACGTGCGAGAAACTGGAAGAGATCTACAACAATCTTCCCAACAGGACTCTCCCCACCGGAGAACCCCTGGTCTTCAGGTGGTATCCCTACCCACTGACAGAAGGCCAGCCAGAGACCTCGCCAGTTGTCTGTGAAGTGGAAATTCTGGACTTCACATCCGACACCGAGATCCCCGTCGCCAGTGGTGGCGGTATGCTTGTCGCAGACTTCAACTATGGCCACCTTCTGGACAATGGGGCAATCGAAAGCAACTGTCCAAGAGGGGCTGATTGTGAAGGCGTTTGGGTTGCCAACCGAAGCTTCTCCGATCCGGCAGGGACGACCGTCCACCTTTATGTTTACAAGGCTTTCGCTCCCGCCCTGGACCGTTTCCAGAGCTACGGCACACCCAATTTTGCCTGCGAGTACGCCGCCGCCACCCTCACCTTCGCGGGCGAAACCATCTTCCACGACGAAACCAACATACGTGTTCCGTTGTGGGCACTCGGCAGTGGCACCATCGGCAACTTCGCCACTGGCCAGCACTGCCCGCTCCCGTAACTTCCAAATTCCGTTCGTCAAAGCCTCCCGCAAAGTGGGAGGCTTTTCTTTTACACTTCCCTTGACTTTCGAGCTCAATTGTGATATTATAGGATCTTATGAGATTCACCAAAACTCAGCCACTCATCTCAGTTATTATCCCTGTTTACAACGGAAACGGCTATCTTCCTGCGGCTCTACTCAGCATCCTAAACCAAACATATAAAAATCTGGAAATAATCGTCATCGACGACGGCTCCACGGACAACTCCTACGAAATTATGAAGAACTTCGCCAAGGAAGATAAACGCCTTAGAATTTTCAAAAACCCTAAAAACCTCAACATCTCCCACACTCTCAATCGAGGCATCAAGCTGGCCAAAGGCCAATACCTTGCCCGCATGGATGCCGATGATGTCGCCCTTCCCCATCGCCTAGAAAAACAAATCAAATATTTACTGGACCATCCGGAGGTTGTTATCGTGGGAGGCCAATGCCAAACCATTGACATCACCGGCAAAGTCATCGGCCGCAAACACTTCCCGCGCACTGACAAACAAATCAGGGACGCTCTTTATACTACCAACCCCATCCAGCACCCCACCGCCGTCATAAACCGTGCTTTACTGCCGAAAAATTTTACTTGGTACAATGCTGTGCTCCCACCCGCCGAAGACTACGACCTTTTCTTCCGCCTTGGTAGCTATGGTCAGTATCACAATCTAAAATCCATGGTACTTCAGTACCGTCAGTATCTGGGGTCCTCTACTTTCAAAAATCCAGTCAAAACTTTTTCGGCCACTCTCAAAGTCAGACATCTCGCCGTCACTAAGTATGGCTATCAACCAAGTCTAAAATCCCAACTAATCCACTATCTGCAAGTTGTTACCGTTTACCTACTGCCGGACTCACTCATCTACCCGCTCTATGTATTAATGAGAGGCATCAAACTTCCCAGATTACTTCGTCGCCAGCCAGTAAGCTCTTTGTTTAAAGGCATAGATCAATTCTCTTATCGTTCCTTGCCTTTCTTCTCTTAATTTCCACCCCAGTTCACGGAATACTCTCTTCCATCCTTCGTCGTTCTTGTTATTGTGTGGGTGCCCAAAAAATTCCAAATTCAGCAGACTATCCCAAAACCAAATATTTACCCTGTCCCACCAATTTTCAAATACATCTTCCACTATTATCACCTCGCGGCTCACTCTCCCCACCTCTTTCAACAGCTCTCTATATTCAGGTACATGATGCAACACCGTGATTAGAAGTACCTGGTCAAACTCCTTATCTCCAAAGGGCAACTTCTTTCCGTCATAAATTACCGGCTCCACCCCGGCCACCTTCACCTTATTCACTACATCCACCGCCGTAATCTGAAATCCAAGATCTGATATCTTCTTAGTCAGCTCCCCGCTTCCACACCCGAGATCCATTATCTTTCCGCCTTTCTTAAGAAAAGGCGCAATCAATCCGTATAGATACTTCACTTTTTTCTGGTGTAGTCTCACCACCCAGTCAGAAATCATGTTATTCATCTTGCTTTATCCTTTCCCAGTTTTTCGTCAATTTTTTATCAAACGTTGCCAACTCTGCTTTGTTCTTCTTACAATAAATCAAATTATACGCATCTTCCAGGTCATAGCCGGTGTTTTTCATAATCTCCACCGCCTCAGTCAACGTTTCCCCGTTCTGCCAATTAATAAAGTTCATATCCAAAACATCCTTGAGTACCCTCTCCAAATCTTTCTTCTGTTTATTGTAAAAGCTTTTCATCAGCCAATAAATCTCAAAAAAAACTGGCGTCGTGCTTGTCAATTTCTTTATTCCTTGAATTCCGTCCAAAAACAAATCTTGAACTATCTTAACTTGCTTTTCGTTATCATTTTCAATAAATCGGATGAAATAGTTCGTGTCAACCAGTATCATATCTTTTTTTTCTTAAAATACTCCATTTTAGCTTTCTCGATCATTTCATCGATATCCATATTTTTATATTTTGCGGGCCTTTTTACGCTTCCCATCAGTTTATACATCGCCGCCACCGCTGGTCTGAAGACAAATTCATCACCGCGTTGTTCGATCACGAGTTTTTGTCCCTTCTTTAAACCCAGGTGAGAAAACAATTTAGCGGGTAAAGTAATCTGTCTTTTACTGGTTATGGTAGCCGTGTAAGTCATAGTAAGGAAACTATATACCAGTAAGGCAATCTTGTCAACTCCTTACTTTTTACCCAGGTCTCAGGTAGTGCTAAACTATTCCCAGATGAAAAATCTCCTACTAATCAAGCTTGGTGGTAGTCTCATCACCGACAAATCCAAGGATTATACGGCCAGGCCGGCTATCATCCGGCAGCTTGCCAAAGAAATCAAATTGGCGAGAAAACAATATCAGGGTGACCTTATCATCGTTCACGGTAGTGGTTCCTTCGCTCACACCCCGGCAGCCAAATACCACACGAAAGACGGACTAATCAACAAAAATAGTTTTCGTGGCCTACCTATTGTTGCCGACGCCGCTATTCANCGGCCAAAAAACAAAAACGGCTGAAGTTGCTCCCCTGGTTCACGCCTTAGATCTTGGCTTTTTACCTGTTCTCTACGGCGACATTATCTTCGACCACAAGCAAGGTTTTTGCATCTACTCCGCCGAAAAAACCATCACCCTACTCTCCCAAAAATTATCCAATAAATACTCAAAAATAAATTTGATTTTTTGCGGCGACACAGACGGAGTTTACGACGACCAAAAGAAAACTCTACCCACTATCACTCCCAGTTCTTTTAGCAAATTGAAAAAATTCATCACCGGCTCCGGACACACCGACGTTACAGGCGGCATGATTCACAAAGTCACGGAGAGTATTGCTTTAGCTAGAAGAGGTATCCAGACGCTCATTATTAGTGGTCATCGTAAGGGCGAGCTAAAGCGCGCCATCCTCGGACAACCTACTTCCGGCACCATCATTACATCCCCCTAACAATTTTCTCTAACTACAATTCGTCATTCCTGCGAAAGCAGGAATCCATCAAATAACTTCGTTCAAAACATATCCGTATCCACACACATTAGCTGGTACCAAAGCTTTTCCAGATTCTATCACCGATCTACACGGCCCTATCTCGTTTTTGCAAACAAATCTTCCATTATCTCGTCAAGCGGGATACTCCTCACATCAATATCATCCACCGGAAACTTTTCTGTAAGCCGGGCCATTACTTTTCCCTGTTTTTCCCTAGGAATTTCCAAGGTTGCAGTTAGTTCCTTACTATCGATTATGTTTCCAAGTTTGGAAAGTTTATCGATGGCCACTGGTTTCGTAAAAGTTACCGTCAGGTACTTCTTATCTTGATAGTTGTGGAGCAGTTTTTCCAAAGAATTATCAAAGACTATCTGTCCGTTGTTTATCACAATTACCCTATCGGAAACCATTTCAATATCTGCCATTTCATGGCTCGTTAGAATAATCGTTGTTTTTTCTTCCCGGTGGAGATACCTCAAGAAATTCCTAATTTTTCTTTTCGAAACCACATCCAGTCCAATAGTTGGTTCGTCCAAAAACAACAAACTCGGTCTGTGAAGTATCGCGCCTACCAGTTCCATTTTCAAACGCTGCCCAAGTGATAGCTTTCGGACTGGCGTGTCCAAATACTCTGTCGCATCCAGTAGCTCAGTTAGCTCTGTGAGTCTCTTTTCAAAAATATTTTCAGGTATCTGATAAATCGTCTTAAATAGAGTAAAGCTTTGTCTGGCCGACAAGTCCCAGGACAAACCAGTTTTATTCCCCATAACCAGCGCAATCTGGCTAAGGAACTCTCTCTTCCTGTCTGTAGGTGTATATCCCAAAACTTCTATATCTCCGGAAGTTGGATATAGCAAGCCAGTAAGCATTTTCAAAGTGGTCGTTTTTCCTGCTCCATTAGGCCCAAGTAGCGCCACCGATTCTCCCACCTCTATCCCAAAACCCACTTTATTTACAGCTACCAACTCCTTATTTTTTGAAACAAAAATACTTTTCCAAAAGCCCTGCTTTATAGGGACTTCATACACCTTTGTTAAATCTTTGACGTTAATTATTTTTTCCATACTATGATGATGCTGAAGAGTACTGCCTTAGGGCAAGACTCCAAACTTTATTTTTAATAAAAAGAAAAGCCAACATCACGCCGGTCGCCAAAAACAGCCACCGGATATCGGTCGTCTTACCAAGCAGTAGCGATGTCGTCAGTCCGGAATGAATCAAAAATGGCACCGCTGTGAACCCCATACTCATCAAGGCCTTTGGATAAGCCTCCAGCGGGAGAGAGTCACCAAAAATGGCAATCTGATATCCCAAGCCATTTAAACCCCGATATTCTCCAGTCCAAAAAGTTACCAATGCCAGTAAAAACTGAAAACAGTGTATCGCGATATGCCCCACCACAAAAGATAAAATACCCAGAATCAGGCCTCTAAAACCAATCTGAAAAGTAGCGTTCTTAAGTAGTAAATATATGAGCGGAATGGTGGCTGGCCACATTTCAAAAACAAGCATAAATAGGTCGACTTTTTGAAAAGTTACATACCAAAGTGCCGGTAAGGGTTTAGTGAGGATCAAATCAAGTTTCCCCGATTTTACATCTTCTCCTAACCGGTCTAGGTTTTTTATGCTCCATATCCAGGACAGGTAAAAATTAAATTGCGTCACCAGTGTAAACAAAAGAATTTCAGAATAGTTATAGCCCGCAACGCTCTTTACTTTACCAAAAATTGCCGACAAAAATACTAGATAAGTTAGCATATAAACAACTGTCGAGGCCAACCCTCCCCAGTTATTCAAGCTGTATGCCAGCGACTCCCTCAAAGAAAACAGAGCATTAGCCCGCAAGATAACCCACCTTATTCTTATTTCTTCAAATACCGATTGCTTCATAGCGTTTTAATCCTTTTCTCCAAAACCAAAAACTTAAAGGGAGTAATAATGCGGACCAGAAAATTGCAGAAAGAAAAATCGTCAACATCTCCACCGAAACTGTTTTTGACTGCATCACCATAGAAGGCAAATACGCCAAGGCCGGAAATGGCGAAAAAAGCAGTAGAGTTTTTACCCCACCGGAGAAAAAAGAGACCGGAATCAATACTCCGCTAAACACCCGGACTATATGAGAAAAAACATTTTGCAGATGACTTGCTTCCGGTGTCCAAAAAGACAAGCTCCCGACAAATAGATTAATCACAAACCCCACTATAAAGGCCAAAAATAAACTCAAAATAAATAGGAGAATTTGCAAAGGAATCACCGACGGTAAAAAAGCAAACCCCACGACTATTAGTATTAATGTCATAATCGTCACCACTCCCCTGGTACCCAAGAAAGAGGAGTATATAAAGATCACCGGATTTACGGGCCGCAAGAGATGTGCACTCAGTCCACCCAGCTTCACTTCATTATTTATGGCCCTGGAAAATCTGAGCGATTCAGCATCCACTAGTCCCTGTACCCCGTTGGCAATCAAGAAATAAGATATTAGCGAAGTCACTCCGGCGATACCGTTCACACTTTTCCCGATTATCGACCACAAAAAAATAGTACCCGACAAATAGACAAACTTGTTTACTATCGTGAGCCAGACTTCACTCCGGTAATTTGTCACCTGAGTCAGACCAAAAATCAGACTATCTTTGTATGCAGAAAACCTCACTATAAATTTATATCCGAATCAAATATCAAAAAACATAGACGGCAACCTATTGACTTTCTTTTCGTTTCCTATCTCGTATTTTCAGACTTGGTTTGGGGAGTTCCAATACTTCTGTCGTCACTTCCATGAAGCCAATATAGCACAGCGGAATGTTAAACATAATTAGTTTTGCGCAGCAAATAATTATGACGAAAAATATTACCAAAGCCAAGCACCGCTTTCCCCTACGCCAGATTAGGCATATCCCCCGTTTTTTTCGCCGCCACTGGCCTGTCTTTGCCCTTACGTCCGTCTCCACCATTATTGCCTATTTAAACTACGAACCGGGGACATTTCTTTCTGGTTGGGATAATCTTCACCCCGAGTTTGATATCTGGATGAATTTCAAAAGGACTATCTTTTCCGTCTGGCAGGAGTACCGCGGTACTGGCCTACTCTCCGGTCAAGCCCCCGCCGCCGACCTTCCCAGAATATTGTTTATTGCCCTCTTACAATTCTTAAATATTCCCACAGATTCTGTCCGTTATTTGACTACTTTTCTACCCTTAGTCTTCGGTCCACTTGGTGTATATTTTCTTTTCTATCACCATCTTTTTAGAGAAAAACTAGACTCTGCCACTACCCAATTTGCTTCTTTCTTCGGCGGATTATTTTATTTGCTAAATCTCAACACCCTGCAAACATTTTTTGTTCCTTTCGAGACATTTACCTGGTTCTATGGATCACTTCCTTACTTGCTTTATTTCACTCTTTCTTACCTCAAGAAGCCCTCCCTCAAGAAGTTTTCCACATTACTGCTGGTTTCTTTTCTCACCGCCCCCTCTTTCTATGTCGAGACTATATTTTTGGTTTTCTTTGTCACCATTTCCTCTTTTATTGTGGAATATTTTTATCAAACCAAAAAGACGGTTAAGTCCGTTTTCAACATTATATTTTCTTTTATTTCTCTCATTCTCCCCCATCTTTTTTGGCTTCTCCCTATTATCTTTTTCGTCTTTACCAAAAGTGGTGTTGTCGAAACCGCCAAAATAAACAATATTTCCTCCCCGGAAACTTTTTACCGCAACTTGGAATTTTCCACCATCAAGGATCTGGCCCTTATGAAGAGCTACTTATTTAATTACTTAGACATGTCCTCCGACTTTAAATACGACTACCTCCTTTCGGTCTGGAGAAATCATTTAAGTAGCCCTCTCATCTATTTCCTGGGACTACTCACTTTTGCCACCGCCGTTACCGGCTTTTACTACTCGCTAAAGAAAAAATTTGCCTGGACCAAAGCTTTCATAGGTACACTCTTTGTTTGCCTATTCTTTCTCCTTGGTGGGGGGCTGCTTCTCAACCGGTCCGTACCTCTGATTGGCGAACTTTTCCGTTCCCCTTTTACCAAATTCTCGATTCCTTTTTCGCTCTGTTATTCCTTTTTCTTTGCTATCGGCACCATCTTTATCCTCGATCTTTTTACCTATCTCCACAGCCGCCTTACTTACTTCTTTACTCTCTTCTCTATAGTTACCGCCCTCTTCATCTTTATGTCACCGGTTTTTTCGGGCAACTTAATCTCCCCCAAACTTCAAGTCCGTATCCCCCCAGAATACTTCGAACTATTCGACTATATGAAAACTCAAGATCCGGCCACCAGAGTAGCCAATTTCCCTCAAAACGATTTTTGGGGCTGGTTACACTACGACTGGGGCTACCGCGGCTCTGGCTTCCTTTGGCATGGTTTGAAACAGACTCTTATGGACCGGGCTTTTGACGTCTGGGAAAAAACAAACGAAGAGTATTACCAAGAAATTTCTACCGCCATCTACTCAAACGATCAAGAAGAATTTGAAAATATTATCGATAAATACACCATCAATTGGCTCCTGCTGGATAAGCATGTTATCGCCGCAGATGGCACGGCGGATCTGGGAAATACTACCTTGGAAAAATTTCTTACCACCTCATCAAAATTCTCGCTCGAAAAAAGTTTCAACAACCAAATCTATCTCTACAAATCCGACGTAGACAAAAATGTCCACAACTTTTTATCCGTCATCCCGAGCGCAGTCGAGGGATCTCCCTCCATCCACCCCTTCTCCTCTCTCTCCCTCCGCCCCAACACCGATTGGGTGGAAAAGGGCGGCTTCCTCTCCACCTCCACCTCCCTCCCCACTCCGACATCTGAGAACCAAGACCTGAGATCTCTTCTCTCCCTCCCCTCCCTCACCTCCACCGAAACACTCGTACCTGTTTTTGTAGAGTATTCCAAATCAAGCAATTCACTACTACTTCGTTTGTCTCCAATCACTCCGGTCCTGATCGCCGATGAAGAGCAAATAAATCTGGACTCAACTCCCACGGAAATTACTATACCCATTGGCCGGGAAAAAAATAATTTTATTCTCCAGTTGGACAATTATTACTGGCAAATAGTTATTCCCCCAGAAGTGCCGGATATTGTCGGCTTCCAGAAATTGGCCTCTGCTTACCTTCCGACAGAGTCATTCATAAAAATAAATCTTTACGACAGCCTTCCAAGCTTCTCATACGATATCTTCGAATCCTTGTCCCAGTCCGACCCTGTTCAATGCTATCTCCAAAAACCAAACCGCAAAATAGAAAAAATCAATACTGTAGACAGCATTTCCCTACTCGGCACAGATGTTGTTGGTTGCTTGTCAGCACCCCTTCCCAGTATCCCCACAGATACTTTAATATCCCTAAATTTTTCTTACTCCTCACCTACACAAACACTCGCCAACGCCAATATTTCCGGAAAAGATTTGGCCAGCCAGTCCATCTCCCAGCCCCTGGAATCCAGAAAAGAACCACGACAAGCCCAGGTGTTTACTATCTCTACAGGTGAAGTTCAGCAAGCCAATTTTATCTTAGAAGCTTCCGACACCAAATCAGTTCAAGAGATCAATTACCAAGACATTTCCCTCTCCATTCATTCCTTACTTTTCTCTAGCTCAGGAAAGCTAAATCCCATTCTCGAAAAAGTCATTACCCTCAATGAAAACCCAAAAAATATTCAATTTTCTCTCCCCTTAAGCACCACGACTTTTGATATCATCAACACACCAAGCTCCAACAGCCTCTTGCCGGAAAATCTAAACTGTGACCAATTCAATGACGGCAAAACAGTCAAAACCGTCAGCGAAAACGACATACTTTACCAAAGTCAAAACGCCATCGAATGTGATTACCAAAATCTCCGTCATTTACCTCATTCACTTAGCTACCTAATCTCTATCGAAACCCGCAATATCAAAGGGCTGCCTCTCACTCTCTGCATGGAGAACTTTTCTACCAGGCGTTGTGATGTCTTTGATCGTCTCGCCGACTCTGGCGTCACCCAGTATCTAGTGAACCCCATCAAAAACATTGAAGAAGCACCTGGATACACCCTCCACCTCTT
>LCJG01000032.1 GCA_000998025.1 Candidatus Collierbacteria bacterium GW2011_GWB1_44_6 | reverse complement strand
CTGATAAGAGCTTGCTCGTCGTCTGTTCAATAACGGCTCTGTTATTGAACTATTACTCCTGTGCTTCCTCTTATATTCGCTTATAACTTCGTTATAATGCTTGAATATAAAAATTTCTCCTAATCAGTGGGTATTTTTATGGCGAAATCGACAGTTTGAGCCATATATTGAGAGAGCCCGCCTACCGGCGGGTAAACTTCGCCACAATCACTGGATGTGAATAGTGGCGAACATAAAGATGCGACAGCGGTAGCTGGCGCTTGCTCGCAAGAGCAATCATCCCGACCGCAGTCGGGATACTATATTAATCGCGCGCAAGTGGTTCCGCTCCGCCAGACACGATAGTGTTGAGCGGTGAGCCAATAGATTAGTAATGGTCCCGAAAATAAGTTCGAATTTCGTTATTACAGACGATGGAATTGGAATTTCCGGCACGTTGGAGGAAGTTTGGGAAAAAAACTTTTATCTGTTTATTATCATTCTTCCTCTACCCTGACCCGTTATGTTTGGATAACCAGATACTTGACCACCATTGTTCTGATAGAAGCGTCGCATTGGGCCTTGTTTCATCCAAAGATTATCTAGTCCCATGTAATTCAGAAGAAAGGCCGCCAAAAGAATTGAGGTAATAAAGACGAGAACTATTAGTGGGAAATTTTTCTGGTAGGAGAAATCGAATTTTTTGAGTAGCCAGATTCCACCAACAATTCCCACAATGGCAAGTAAGGGTATCCAGAGGGGGAAGCTTTCAAGAATTTGTTGTAGTCTCCATTGACCATTTGGTCCATGTTGCTTAAGTAAAAATATGGTCAGATTGGTTAAGAACACAGCAACGAGGCCAGTGCTGACCAAACCAACCAAACTAAAAATAGTCCCTAGTACGAAGTACCAACGAGGCTTCATGGTTATCTGATTTGACTTTATTTTTGTCATTACCGATTTTTCAATATCGATAGTAACTATTTTGCGTTTTTTTGGCATATTTTTTTCATAATTATTTTTGCACGACTTATTCTGGTTCCCACAGTATTCACAGGGATTCTTAAAATATCGCTGACCTCTTCATAAGACTTTTCCTCCAGAAAAAAAAGAGAAAGAGGTTCTCTGTATAGAATCGGCATCTTATCTAGGCAGTGGTGGGCTCTATCTATCAATTCTTTTTTTATCAATTCATCCTCCAAATCAATACCACTGTCGTATTCGATTTCAATATTCAAGGGGAAGTATCTCTTGTTTTTGTTTATGAGGGTCATAGCCTCGTTGTGTACGATTCTATAAATCCAGCTTGAGAATTTTTTCTTGATGTCGAAACTGTTCAAGTATATATATGCTTTGACGAAACCTTCTTGGACAGCGTCGGCACCCAATTGATCGTCGCCGAGAAGGTAGGTGGCATATCGCAGAAGTTTTTGTTGGTATCGATTGATAATCTCCGAATATACATTTTTGTCCTTTTTCCTGATTATTTCGACGACAACTTCGTCCGATAGTTTTGATAAATCTTCCATAGTAGCTGAATATATTTTATCAGTCTACGAGAGCCTTACTTGTCTTGAGTAAGGCTCTCGGTACTCTTAAGATAAATCGTTTAGCGATTCATTCCACAACCAGTTCCCCGGCCACTTCCGGAACCATTGCCCAGACCTAATTCTGACCTGATAGCATTTGCTTCCGCAATTTTCCCTTGTTCGGCAAGCTCATGAGCTTCTGCAAACTTGGAGAAATTTTCAACATTGATAACCAGAGATACACGGCCCTGACCACTCATCAATCCTTTCCAGGTATTGTAGTCTCTGGTTTCAAAAGCCTTTTGCATGGCTTCGTGCCGGTCGACAGTGTAGTTTGGACCCTTAACGTTAGGATCGCCTTTGTAAGCGAGAATAGCCTTAGGAGCGACCATGGCCCCAATTAGAGCGAGGCTGGCCAAACCTAGGAGCATTGACTGTTTTGTCATATGTTTTTGTTTTAATTACTAACTACTAGTAATACAGAGTTCGAGCAGATTTTATTTCAAGTTCTTTGCGTACGAATACAAGAAATACTTACCTGGCAATAGAGCGGGAAAACTACTGGTCGCTCATACTTAGAGAGATAAATCTTCTTTTATTTTCGGGATCATCGCCATGGCAGCGTCATAACCCTTTTGGATAATTTCCTCACCGTGAACGAATTTTGCCAAATTAAATGACGATGTATGCGAAACATCCGGAATAATAGTGAGGTCTGCATCCCGGCAAAGCAGATTTGCCAAATTGAATCTGAGCATTTCGAGGGCAGTTCTTCCCATGACCGGCACTGTGGGGGTGCGACCAGACGAATCTGATTGAAAAAATGGATAAATATCCAGATTTACAGCTATAACATAGTCAGCCCCTAAGTCCTTGACTATTGGAACCGGAACAGGACAAGATGCACCACCGTCGACCAGATGCTTTCCGTCAAGATAGACCGAGCCAATAAGCGCCGGTACAGAACCGCTAGCTCGAATGGCACTGGCTAACGATCCTCTCCGCAACGCCACAGCTTTTCCTGTTGAAACTTCAGTGGCTATTGCGGCAAACGGAATTGACAGTGATTCAATGACCTTATCTGAACACAGTTCTTTCAAGTATTGTTCGATTTTGTCCCCTTTGATAATTCCAGAAGAAGACCCCAAGTCGAGAAATATCCAAGCCAAATCTTTATATGTTAAGGAGGTGACATATTTCTCTAATTTTTGAATTGATCCAAGAGCCAAATAGGCTCCTCCAACAAGGGCTCCAGCACTTGCTCCGGCAATCATGTCAATTGGGATATTGCTTTCTTCTAGCGCCTTGATGACACCAATATGGGACAGTCCTTTTGCACCACCACTGCCAAGCGCCAGTCCGATTTTCTTTCTTTGTTTCATTGTTGATTTATTATAAATTAATTATCCTAAGATAAGCGGGTCTGCTGACAAACACTTAGGTGAATTGGGTAGAGAAGAATTAGAATAATTTTGTCATAATGAATTGATCAAAACTGATATTTGCAGGGTAATAATTCTAACTTTTGTGTTAGAATTATTGGTTAGCTATTAATATCTTAATTTCAAGTCTACCCTTTACTGGCAGATTTTTTTTCATATCAAAATGACTACCCGCACCAGATCCTCTCGTGTGTCAAAACACAGGCAGCTTACCAAAAAACGTCAGTGGGGTGCAGAAATAGACACAACTCCTCTACCGATCGTTCACGACAAACCATCAAACAATAAGATAGCCCTCAGCCGTCTGGCAATAGTTTGTACCGCCATATTTTGGATTATGTATGCTACTTCAGTCGTTGTCCGCCAATTGATCGAAGGGCCTAAGAATTATCACTTCACTATAGAAATTTTTGGTTATTTTGTCGTGGTTACTTTTTTAACATTTTCCGCTTTTATGTATTTGATTGCCAGAGAAGGAGCTTTTCAGCGCTTTAGTAAACATGTGCGAGTTGCCAGAGCCTTGTTGGATAAGTTTTTTGCGAAAAATCAACCTGCGATTACCGTCCTGATTCCCTCGTATAGTGAGGAACCTCAGGTTATTCGTAAAACCTTATTATCAGCAGCTTTACAGGAATACCCTCACATCAGAATTGTTCTTTTGGTCGATGACAATCCTTTTACCACAAAAACGACTGACCTTGAAAGGTTGACCAAAACCAGAGGACTTGGAGAAGAAATAAATAATCTTTTGTCTGAACCTTTCAGCAAGTTTAGTAATGCTCTAAAACATTTTGACAAAGAAAATAAGGGTTCCGATACTGTTACTCCGGAAAGCACCAAGGAGCTTGTCAAAAACTACCGATGGGCGGCTAAATGGCTTAATCTAACTGCCGATAAGGAAATGATCGAGGATCATGTTGATGAATTTTTTGCTGATCAAGTATTGCGTGAGCTGGCTAAAGACTTGAGCTTGGTTGCTAGAGCCCTGACTGTCTCCGGCAAAGAAAAGGCCCAACTTTCTACCGAGCGAATTAGACAGTTGTATCAGCGTCTGGTTTGGATCTTTGGATCAGAAATTAAGATTTTTGAGAGAAAAAGATATGTTTCACTGTCTCACGAACCAAACAAGGCGATGAATCTTAATTCGTATATTGGACTTATGGGGGGTAAATATGTTGAAGAATTGAGCCATAAGGGTATTGTTTTGGTACCCACCAAGAAGGATGGTGCCAAGATTGTGGACATTCCCGATAGTGAATTCCTGCTTACTCTAGATGCCGACTCTGTCCTACTACGAGAATATTGTTTGAGACTTGTGTATTTTCTGCAAGAGCCAGATAACTCTAGAGTTGCGGTTACACAGACACCTTACTCATCTTTTCGAGGAGCTTCATCGCGTATTGAAAGACTATCCGGAGCAACCACAGATATTCAACACATATTACACCAGGGAATGAGTCAACACGATGCTACCTTTTGGGTTGGCGCCAATGCAGTTATAAGAAAACGAGCTCTGGATGATATTGTCGAAAAAGAGTGGATTAATGGATTTGAAGTTAAGAGATACATTCAAGACAGTACAGTAATCGAAGACACAGAGTCTAGTGTCGACCTGGTGGTTCACGGATGGAAATTGATAAATTATCCAGAGCGTTTAAGCTATAGCGCTACTCCCCCGGACTTTGGATCACTAGTAGTTCAACGACGCCGTTGGGCTAATGGCGGTTTATTGATTCTTCCAAAACTTTTTGCTCAAGTTAGTAACCATAATAAAAGCCAAAAAAACGCCTCTCTTTTTGGAACCTTACTTAGAATAAATTACATGGCATCAATTGCTTGGGCTAGTTTTGGTTTAGTTTTTTTACTCGCTTATCCGTACGACGGTCGTCTGTTAAGCCCATTTGTTCTACTGGCAGCCACTCCATATTTCTTGGCAATGGCCAGTGATCTGAAATACTGCCGCTACAAATATAGTGATGTTATAAGTATTTATGGATTTAATTTAATTCTGCTTCCCGTGAATCTTGCCGGAGTTCTAAAATCTATACAGCAAGCATTGACAGCCAAAAAAATTCCTTTTGCCAGAACTCCGAAGATTAAGGACCGAACAATGACTGAGCTTGGTTTTGTAGTTGCTCCCATATTGATCATCGTTTTTTCTCTCTTTACTGTCTGGAGAAATGTCATTGTACAGAATTGGGGAAATGCAGCCTTCGCAGGGTTCAATGCCATGGCTGCAATTTGGGCAACCGTCTCTTTTATTGGAGTTGGCAACTTGGTTGCCGATATCTGGCTAGGAATCGCTGACTGGCTATATGTTGAGGTTAGGCCTAAGAATACTAAAAAAGAAACAATAATCAGCCCCGCCTTAGATTGGAGATCAGTTTTATATCAAGGTGAAGTCGGTAGTGTTATGCCTCACAGTTCTATGCAAGAAATGCTTGTTAATAATGCTCAGGGAGTAGATGGATAAAAAGGTGATGAAAAAAATAATTGAAAAAGATAAAAGTGCAGTTGTCGAAGTTCAGAAAAAGTTGTCTGTTTGGCGAGCGTTCCTGGCCATGTTTATTTTGGCCGGAGTATTTTATGGTATTGCCCTAAGTCTTGATAGACGCAAAGAACAACAAACATACGGTGTTTACAAGCCTTGGTTCGCTGCCTATGTTGATGTGACTTCGACCCCAAGATATTCTTTTGAACACCTTGGAGCCACTTCTACTCCAAATGCCGTTCTCTCATTTATAGTATCTTCTAAAGAAGACCCATGTGTTCCCACTTGGGGAACATACTATACCTTAGACAAGGCCGGTGTCACGCTCGACCTGGATCGACGGATCGCAAGATTGCAACAACAAGGAGGTCAGGTAGCCATTTCATTTGGTGGTGCTCTGAACGACGAACTCGCACTAAACTGCACCGATGAAGAAAATCTTCTTAAGGCATATGAATCTGTAATTGAAAAATACGGGGTAGATACAATTGATCTTGATCTGGAGAATAATGGGTTAACCAATTCTGAGGCTTTGGATCGCCGCGCTATGGTAATGGCTAGACTCCAAGAAAAACGTAAGTCGGAAAATAAAAGATTAACTATATGGCTGACTCTGCCGGTAAGTCCTCAAGGCCTAACCCCGGAAGGGACTAAAGCTGTTTCTCAGATGCTCTCCAGCAAAGTTGATCTGGCCGGTGTTAATGTTATGACCATGGATTATTCAAATAGCAAAAAACCACAACAGTCTATGTTTGAAGCGTCCAGGGATGCTTTGCTACAAACTCACCGACAGCTTGGTATTCTCTACAAACAAGCCGAGATAAACCTAAGCCCTGTCACTATTTGGAGAAAAATGGGAGCTACTCCCATGATCGGTCAAAACGACGTGGCCAGTGAAGTCTTTTCTATTGAAGACGCCAATAGTTTTAATAAGTTTGCTGTAGAGCAAGGACTGGGTAGAATGTCAATGTGGTCAGCCAATAGAGATATTCCTTGCGGTGAGAATTATGTCGATCTAAAGATTGTTTCTGACTCATGCAGTGGAGTCAAAACTCAAAAAATGAGTTTTGCTCAGACATTGAGTGTTGGTTTTGGTGTAGACTTCGCTGACGACGCCAGCATTCTTAAGGACGAAGAAGAGATCACCACAGTCCAAGAAGTGGATGACCCGACAAAGAGTCCCTATCAAATCTGGCAGGAAACCGCTGTCTATCAAGCTGGGGTTAAAGTGGTTTGGCATGGAAACGTCTACACAGCCAAGTGGTGGACTAAGAGTGACTTGCCCGATAACCCTGTCTTACAAGAATACGAGACCCCTTGGCGTCTAGTGGGACCCGTTCTGCCTGGAGAAAAGCCTATCCCCCAGCCCACTTTACCGACAGGAACATATCGAGCTTGGTCCGGTACAGAAATATACGAAGCCGGTGAGAGGGTTTTGTTTGATGGCTTACCTTATCAAGCCAAGTGGTGGAATGAAGGCGAAAGCCCGGCAGCTGCGGCGGTTAATGCTGATACTTCACCCTGGGTACAACTCTCTCCGGTTCAAATCAAAGCTCTTATGGATTCAACTTCTAAGAAGAACTAAAGATCTGGTGTTGGTTTTGGTGGTAATATATTTTACATTTTGCTATACTAAGTATTATTAGTAGTAGATTGAAAAAGTATGGCAGGTAAAAATAAACCAATTAACCCGGTGGTCGCCGCTGTTGCCGGAGCGATCGTAGGAGGAGTCGCCGCGGCCGGCGCTATGACTCTGAGCGATGAAAAAAATCGTGAAAAGATTAAGAATGCCTTTTCGAATGCAAAAAACAAATCCATGGACTATGTGGAAGATGTAAAACGGGCGGCATTAGATAAAAAAGAAGAAATTGCCGAAAGACTGGCTGAGGCGAGGGAAGATGCAATGGACAGGGCAGAAGATATTAAAGAAGTGTTAACAGAAGAATGAATATTTTATAAATAACAAAAAAGTATGAGTATTCTTGACTTTATTATTCTGATCCTGATTGTCTCTTGGTTAGGTGGATTTTCGCTTAGAGTTGGTGGCGGGCTCATCCATCTCTTACTGGTGGTGGCGGTGATTGTATTTATCGTTCGATTATTAAGTTAGAAAAAAATATGGCGAATAAAAGCGGGGGAAAGACGACGACCATTATTAATAACCCACCCAGTGAGTCCGGAGGAGGAATGGGTATGCTTGTCGGACTAATTATCTTACTGGTTCTAGGGTATCTGCTTTGGATTTATGGACTGCCGGCTCTGAGGAATATGCAAGTGCCGACTCCAACAATAAATGTACCAAGTGAGATAGACGTGAACATCAACCAGTCAGGGAACTAGTTGGGCGGTGACCACAAGTCTTTTGTTGTAGCTTTTGGTTTTTTTGTCCCAGGTTCCGTCGCAGGTAACCAGGTTTAGATTAATTCCATTTTTCGGGTTAAATATTTCTTCTGCATAGCCTGGGTCATAGAGACGAGATTCTTTTACTATGAAGGTTGTGAACCCTCCATTATTATCTTGAACAAAGACTTCATCCCCGAGTCTTAACCGAAGTAAATTGGCAAAGACGCCATCGCTTCCATTCTCTTGATTTAGATGCCCGGAAATAACAGCGCTACCAACACTTCCCGAAAGTGAGTTGAGATCTAGCCAGCCGACGTCCAGAGGACTATCCGGAACTCCCATTTCTCCACCCTCTTCAAATCCGACACTTTGGATAGACGCATTGACCTTTATGGTGGGAATTATTAAGCGAGAGGGTGCGTAATCAATCTTGTCCGGAGCACTTGCCCCTAGGGTGAGCACAGTCTCCTCAGCCTGGATTAAACTTGAATTCATCAATATTTGGCTTCCAACCAAGCCAAGAGATACAAAGAAAACGGGTGAAAAAGCAATGAGGAGAAAAAATAGTTGAGAGATTCGTAGCTTCATTTGCGAGAACTAATCTTGATCTTCAAAGCTATAAAGAAAAGAAGTAAGACACTTCCTGAAAGAAACCAGTAAACATTCTTGTTTCGAGGGGCAAAGCCGGTATCCGGGAATCGAGGAACCCCCGAGCGAGATGATATTATTCCTCCCGTGTTTGGAAATCCGGGTGCACCCGAAGAACCACCTACCGGAACAGCTGAACCGAATGATCCAATTTGACACTCGTTTCTAGCTGCAACCTGAAACCAGAGCGCTTGGCCTGAAGGAAGAGAGTTAATCGTGGTGGAGAAACCCGCAACATCTGTGTTGTATAACCAATCTCCATCTGAAGGACCATAGCGAATATTAAATGTGTTTATCCCGGAATCAGGACCCCAACTAAGAAAAATGCTATCGGCATCTACCCTTCTTGATTCGATTATTTCCGGTGTTACGATACCGCTTTTGAGAGGAGGACAGGGAGTGTCTGTCGAGTCCGAAGAGGAAGTGGTGGTTGTCGAAGTGGAGGAAGATGAGGTAGATGAAGTGACTGGAGTCGGGGTGGGAGTGGCAGTCGGTGTGGGAGTAGGTGTTGGTGTAGGTGCAACAGAACAAGTGGTGGTAATAACCGGAGTACGAAGAGCAGGCAAGTCTACTATTCTTAAACAGTATATACATAACAAAATAAAAAACGGAGAAGAACGAAAAAGCTTTCTTTATGTTAATCTAGAAGAACCAAAATTTCGAAGCGAACTGTCTCTGGAATTTTTACAGATGATGTAAATTTTTCTT
>LCJG01000031.1 GCA_000998025.1 Candidatus Collierbacteria bacterium GW2011_GWB1_44_6 | reverse complement strand
TTATTTCAGTGTAGTTTTTTTCCACTAGCCAGTCTTTGTGAGGCAGACTTGTCAAATAATCCGGATATTGCGAATCTCCCATGATGGGAGTGACTGTCTTACCCATTTGCTTAAGAATGCCGGCCATAGCCAGAACTGAACATATACTATCGGCATCGGGATAGACATGACAATGCAGAAGAATATTTTTTGCCTGTTTAATCTCGTTTAGTATTTGATCTGAGAGGTCTTTTATTTCGGAAGTCATAGATAGATTCTAAACTAACGATATACAATTAGTCACCATGGCAGAAACAACGGTAGCATTTGAACTAGCCTACAAACGATTAAATCCGACACAGAAACAAGCGGTCGATAGTATCGACGGGCCGGTGATGGTTTTGGCTGGCCCGGGAACAGGCAAGACACAGGTACTGACGGTGAGAATTGCCCACATACTCAAACAAACAGATACCGAACCATCCTCAATACTGGCGCTGACCTTTACGGAAGCGGCAGCGAGAGAAATGAAAGAACGTTTGATAAATCTGATCGGACAGGACGGATATTACGTAAAGATCGGAACATATCACGCGCTATGTAATGAAATTATTGGAGACAATCCGGATAGATTTTCTCGACCTTCAGGAATGCAGAACATAACCGAGTTGGAGCGGGTCAATGTGATTTCCGAGATACTGGAGAAAAACACCTTCCTGTCCCTTAAGCCGGTGAACGCTCCTTTGATGTACATCAGAGATATTATCGGGAATATCTCAACACTGAAAAGAGAAGGAATAACTCTGAAGAAATATGGCGAACTGGTTTCTATTCTGAAAGATGAGTTCGAGATGGAGAAGGACGACCTAAGCAAAACTGCCAGAGGTGATCGTGAGACCTTGGTCAAGAAAAATATTGATTTACTTTTTATCTACGAAAAATATCAGGATAAATTGCAGATCATGGGGAGGTTGGATTTTGACGACATGATCAACTGGGTGGTGGAAGCTTTTGAAAACGACTCGGACTTCCTACTGAAATATCAGGAGAATTTTCAATATATTTTGGTGGATGAATATCAGGATACCAACTCGGCACAAAACAGATTGGTCTTTGCCTTGGCTTCTTTCTGGGGTGAACAAGCAAATATCTTCTGTGTAGGAGATCCGAATCAATCAATTTTTCGTTTCCAGGGGGCAAGTAAAGAAAATTTGTTGGAATTTAACAAACGATTTCCGGGACATACTCAGGTTAAGCTTACTGACAACTACCGTTCGACCACGACACTGCTCAAAGCTTCAGCGATGGTCATTGGTGAGGAACAACTAAACCCGAACGTAAAGTATAAAGATGTGTCGGTAAAGACGGCAAAGTTTAACTCGGCGGTATTAGAAGACGAATTCGTCTGTCGATCCGTGGGACAAAAAATAAAAGCAGGAATACCGCCGGAGGAGATAGCGGTCATCGTCAGAGAGAATAAAGATGTCGAAAACCTGGTGAATATCTTCAAACAAAAAAACATTCCCTACAGACTCGAGGGAGGAACTGATGTTTTGAAGACTCCTCTAGTATCGCAATTTCTGAGAATCCTGAAAGTAGTGGTTGGACTCCAAGTGGACTTAAGCCGTTACCTATTTTGAAAGCGGCGCGATATGCTCACGAAAGTCGAGAATCTTTGGTAGATACACTCATGGACGCTCACCCGGAACTGGATAGAGATTTGATCGAGAAGTTTAATCTACTGGTGGCTTGGAATAGTAAGTCTGCTTCTCATACTTTGCCGGAGATGTTTCAGATTATTTTCCAAGAGTCCGGACTACTAAACTATATCCTGGCTTTACCTCAACCAATTATTGAATTGAACCGATTTGGAACTCTTTACGAAGATGCGAAGGCTCAAGCCTCAACAACCTCAGGACTTGACCTGTTTGGATATGTATTTAATCTGGGGATCATGGAGGAGAATGGGTTGAAGCTAGAAGAACAAACACTGGTTTCAGATAAAAATGCCGTGACTCTGACAACAACACATAAAGCCAAGGGGCTGGAGTGGAAACTGGTTTACATCTACCGATTTGCCGATAGCCACTGGGGGAATCAGACCAGAAGACAGATGATAAAACTGCCTCCGGGGATAATAAACGAGCAAGATCTGAGCAAGGAAGACAAGAACGCCGATGAACGGAGACTTTTCTATGTAGCCATGACTCGGGCAAAGCAACAGCTATATATAGTGGGGTCGACCAAGTACCCCTCGTCGGTGAAGATGATGTATCCGTCACTCTTTCTGCATGATATTCCGAAAGAAACGATCAAGAAAATTAAGACTTCCGGCTTGGAGAAAAAGGCAGAAAAAATATTGGCTTCACTCATGGAGATACCCTCAACTCCAGAAATTTCGGACGGGGAAAAAGAATATTTGACGGAGATAATAAAAAACTTTAAGCTGAGTCCGACTGCACTAAACACATTTTTAAAATGTGCGTACAAATTTAAACTGGATAACTTGTACAAAATCCCGAGAGCCAAAGCTCCGCCGATGTGTTTTGGGACCGCAGTGCACTTTGCTCTCGAGAGACTTTATCTTGGACTCAACAATGGGGAGAAACTGGAGTCCAGAGATGACTTTCTTATAGACTTTGAGGCGGCGTTAAAAAGAGAGACCTTGACGGAGTCGGAATATCTGACCAGACTAAAGCACGGAAAAAAGATTTTAGGGGAATATTACGATAATTATGAAAAAGAATTTGAGGAGTGTCTTTTTACCGAGAAGAAGTTTGGAGATTCTTTGTCGTCCCAGGTGATCCTTGGTGATATTCCCCTATCCGGAAAGGCCGATAGGGTTGATGAGACAAACAAAGAGGAGAAACATGTCAGATTTACTGATTACAAGACTGGTTCACCGAAAAGCCGAAATGAAATAGAGGGACTAACCAAGAACTCGGATGGGGATTACAAGAGACAACTGGTTTTCTATACACTCCTTGCAGATCTGGATGAGTCGTTTAAGTACAAAGCCGTGCAGTGTGTACTGGACTTTATCGAGCCGGATAAGTCCGGGAACTTTAAGAGAGAACACTTCAACATTACAGAGGATGAAGTGAACGATCTGAAAGAAATCATAAAGAAGTCCATGTCGGAAATACGTGAACTTAAGTTTGACAGGACAACGGACTACACCACTTGTGCAAATTGTGACTTCCAAAATCACTGCTGGCCGAATGGAATTCCTAAAGCGATGGGTGATTCAGAAGAATAGTCTGCTCAATACTTGTTTTCGGGTAATTTATGGATATAATTAATTTATGTCGACAAAGTTACCCGAATTGTCCAAATTTATTCTATACACTTCTCACGATGGCGACGTCAAGTTGGATGTCTACATTCAGGAAGAAACGATGTGGCTTACTCAAAGAATGATGGCTGAGTTGTTTAGCGTAGATGTTCGTACCGTGAACGAACATCTCCAAAACATTTTTCAGTCATCTGAACTTCTTGAGGCTTCAGTTATCCGGAAAATCCGGATAGCTGCGTCCGACGGCAAAGAATACCTCACTAACTTTTATAATTTGGATGCAATCATTGCTGTCGGATACCGGGTGAACAGCCGAAGAGCAACTCAGTTCAGAATTTGGGCAACTCATATACTACGGGAGTATATTATCAAAGGGTTCGTCTTAGACGATGATCGTCTGAAACAAGGGGAGCAAGCATTTGGTAAAGACTACTTTCATGAGCTTTTGGAAAGAGTTAGATCTATTCGATCGAGTGAGCGCAGGATTTATCTTCAAATTACAGATATCTTTGCGGAATGTAGCATCGACTATGATCCGCAGTCTCAAACTACCAAAGATTTTTTTGCAACCGTACAAAATAAATTTCACTTCGCAATAACCGGTCAAACCGCCGCCGAGATCATTTATGACAACGCAAACCACATAAGCCCGAATATGGGTCTCACTACCTGGAAATTTGCGCCGAGTGATAGAATCCTCTCTTCGGACGTAAAAATTGCCAAGAACTACTTGTCCGGAATTGAGATAAAGAAGCTAGAACGAACGATCTCCGGTTTTTTTGATTATGTGGAAAATCTAATTGAAAACAGACAATTGTTTACCATGGATGAATTTGCAAATAGTGTTGATAAATTTCTAAACTTCAATGAATATAAGGTCTTGGAGGGAAAGGGAAGCGTTTCAAAAAAAGAAGCGGATCGTAGAGCTCTGAAAGAATACCAAGAATACAACAAAACTCAACCAATAGAGTCGGATTTTGAGAAAGTGATCAAGAAACTTATCAAAAAAGAAAATTTGGAAGAAACATAACTGCGGGATATACTGAAGATAGATGAAACACTTACCCAAACTCCTGATTTCCGTTGTCGGTTGTGAATTGGTCGGGGTATTAGGAACTCCGTTTACGATTTCTGCGATACCGACTTGGTACGCCACGCTAACCAAGCCATCCTTCGCTCCACCTAACTGGCTTTTTGGTCCGGCGTGGACGCTACTGTATTTCCTTATGGGAATCGCTTTCTATCTTATCTGGATTCAAGATTGGAAAAAGAAAAAGGTTAGAACGGCGGGGATGTTCTTTTTGGCGCAACTTGGGTTGAATTTTATTTGGTCACCGATCTTTTTTGGACTTCGAGCTCCCGAGCTTGGTTTGGTTACTATTATTGCAATGTGGGTCTTGATTCTGATGACTATGAAAAAGTTTTACCATCTTTCAAAACCGGCTTTCTATCTTCTGGTTCCGTATATCCTCTGGGTGAGCTTTGCGACGATATTAAATGGGGCGATTGTGGTGCTTAACTGACTTTATATAAAATGAGTCAAAATGCAACCAAACTCCTACCCGTCACACCGTTTCAAGAAACCCTGCATGGAGGTTTCTGTGGCCCGGCCGTGATCAAGATGGTTTTGGACTTTTACGGTATCGAAAGATCCGAAATGGAACTGGCTATCCTGTCGGACAAGGACGAAAATTTGGGGATTAGCGACCAGGATATCAAACGGGTTTTGGAAAGCGAAGGCTTGAAAGCAAAAATTAAGAATTTTTCCTCATACAAAGATATACAGTCAGCGCTGGACGAGGGAATGCCTGTGATAGTTGATTGGTTCACGAAGGGCCGACCGGACGACCCTGAAGATTCGATGGCCGACGGACATTACTCTGTAGTCGTGGGACTAGATAGTGATTACATCTATCTCCAAGATCCGGAAATCGGCGGAGTGAGAAAGATACTGAAAGAAGATTTTATCTGTGTCTGGTTCGACTTCACCACAGATCATATCGAAAAATGGGAAGATATGATCGTCAGACAAACGATCACGGTTAGTAGATAAAATACTATAATTTCTCGCTTGCCTAAATACCAATAACATATAATACGAGAGGAATATGAGAAACATAGAAGAAATATTGAAAGAGGCAAACGCTTGGCACGAAGGACACACTGAGTTTAGAAACGGAATGCACGGTGATGGTTGGCTACAAAAAGATTTAATCGCAAGGGATCCCAAATATCTCGATCAGGTAGCAAGACTGCAAGCAGATCAAATCATGAGAGAATTTCCGGAAGTAGAACTAATAATGGGACCGGTAACCGGAGGCGCGTTAATTGCCAGTAATGTTGCCAGACACCTAGGTAAAGAAATGGGAATAATCGATGGGAAAAAAGATCCGGTAGTTTTCCATGATATGAATATTCCCGAAGCGGGAGAAAAAGTGGTAATGGTAGAAGATATTATTTCGTCCGGGGTTGATATGGGAAGATTCACCAGATTTTTGAAACAATCCGGTGCCGAGATACTTGGTATCTGCGTGTGGATGAATAGAAAAGGTTCCGAAATTGAAAACATTAAGGTGTCGAGTCTACTAGAGACGCCGTTTAAGTTGTATCAAAAGGAAGAATGCCCACTCTGCGCCCAAGGAGTCGAGATAAAATACAAGAATGTTAGGGAGTAAGCTTTCCTGACGAGCACAATAACCAACTACAGGTTGATCTGACCATGCTTGAAATATAACCTATATTGTGGTAAAATGGGCACAAAGTTCTTTAAACCGCACAAAATCCCTCACAAGGAGAGAAAATGGCAGACAAAATTGTATTGCCCAAGTATAAGAAGAGTTTGTTCGTGGAAAATGTGGTAACAATTGCTGTGAGCCAGGAGAGCCTCCACAGCATCGACCTGTGGTGGCAGGAAGTAGAAGCAAAATCGTCATGGATCAGCCGTTTTGAAGCGACCGCAAGAAATTTCCCCGCAGGGCCAGAAAGGTCTGATGCTCGGAAAGCGTTCAGGGGGTGCCGGGAACTTTTTGAAAGGGTCAATATGAAGCTTGCGGAACTGCTCCAGATGAAATCCGGAAATCCGATTATGAAGTTCTGGATCTATCCCATCTTAAGCTTGGTTCGAGCCAGGCCGGAAACTCGGATCGTTGATAATCTAATTGATTTGATCGATGAGTTTGATCAGAGGTATTGGACAACAGAAAACGACATCATCATCGCGGTGTACGAATCTGTAGGTGCGAGTCCAACAAAAGACGAACTTGAAAGAGCTCAGTTGGTCGTGGCGCAGGCGGTTTTCGAGGAATTCGTACGCAGTCTGCCACTACAGGAGTTGTTCAATGCCTTCAACGGTATTGAAGAGCAGAATATCATCGACGATCTGGAAACAGAACTTGTTGATATCAGGACAGCTCTAGCAAGTGGACCGTGGTCCTCGAGAAAACGAGAAATGTACCGCCGAAGGTTCAATACTATCCGCGAGGCGATGGATCTGCTCAAGTGTGAAACGGGTGTCAAAACCGGTTTCAATAGGGCTTTTGCATACGCAACTGATCACGAAGGTGAATCAGTGTCGATTTTTGACATTATGACAAATATGCAAAAGACCTGGGACGGCTTCGTAAACGACCCAGACTTGAGAGAGTTTTGGGGGGATAAACAAGCACGACTTGAGGGAACAGAAGAATAGAAACGACACCCCGATGAGGGGTGTTTTTTTGTTAAAATAAAGACCCTATTGCTAGGGTCAGAGTTACTTGGAATAAATTTCGTAATAGTCTATTGTGTCACCGTCGATCGTGATGAAACTGATGGTCATTTTCTCTTGTGTGGCCTCGATAAGCTGGGCACCAAAATTGTCGACATATCTCACCGTACTTCCATCGGTGATTTCTTCGAATTCGGTAAGGCCCGGATGACCTCCAAGACCATTGACAAAGTAGGGGAAGCCGTCTTTCATTACCCGCTCGTAGTTATGACAGTGTCCCGCGAACACCGCTTCGGCACCCCATTCCTGAAAGGGCCACGACACAGAAGAATTGTCTCCAAAGAGGCAAGAAGAATAAGGCGGGACATGCATAAAGATCAGCTGGTACGTAGCGGTGGAGTGGCTCAAACCATTCTTTAGCCATTGGCCTTGGGTTGAGTCTTCTTCGATACCGTCCGGTTCCCGGGGGTCGGTGTCGATGATAAAAGCTTCAACCAGATTATCTCCAAAAAGCACGCTGTAGTAACGGCCATTGCCAGGCAGGTAAGGAAGTGCTTTGAGCAGTGGAATTTCGTCAGAGTCCCAACCCTCGTCCCAGGGATAACCCCAGTCATGGTTACCGAGAGTTGTTACCAACTTTTCCGAACGAATAGCCCAGGAATAATAAGGGTAAATACCGAAGAACAGATCGCGGTAACTGCCAGAGGGGTAACTATTGTCTCCAACAGTGACGACTGCTTCTGGATTCCAACTTCTGACCATTTTGGCAACTTGAATAACGGGTATGCCAGCTTTTCCAAAATCTCCAATTACAGCCAAACGGACTCCGTTCTCTATATCTGGTAGGCGCTCAGGACCTGTAACTATCATGAGTGAACATACCAAGAACATTGCTGTTGACATTGCGACAATCAATCTATTAAACTCTTTCATTTGTCCTCCATACTTAAAGTGCGTTCTTGGCCGTATTGTACCGCACAGATGTTTTATGAGATAATATGCCCGTATCTGCACATTGAGTGATAAAGGGGTGTTTTGACAGAACCAACAAGATCATCAAAGGAGTAAAAACATGTACTGTCCTGACTGTGGAGAAAATGAATTGTTGATTTCAGTGGGCGAACTGTCGGTTGAATGTAACCACTGTGGTTATCTGGCTTCTTTTGTTGAATATCTCCAGCGTTTTAATTTTGAGAATGTAAGTTTTTATTGTATAACCTCATCAGATAGTCGGGTTTTTGACATTACCGTCGGGAGTTTTATGTCGCATGGAACCCGAGGGAATTTCTATCCAATGGGGAAGGTAGTTAGAATCAAGATTGTATCCCAACGGCCAAGTCAAATCGCCGAGGCAATTGAAGCCTTGAAAAAAGCCTTTGGTGATCTTGGTGAATTGGCCATTGCGCAAGAAGGAGTAGACGCAGGCATAGGAACATGTCCTCTTTGTGGTCATAAGAAATTTATTAAAATGGGGAATTTGGTGTGTGAATATTGTAAAAAATTTCAAGTAACTATCCCCGATTTTACGGCTTCATACATCGAGAAGGATGGTCGCTTCCGCTGTTCACCACGGCCGGAACAAGAGCGAAGTATGCCTGAGGAGTTTTATGTCAGTAGGATTTCTCCATACGGAAACCAAGTTGTTTTCAAGGATGCACCCCGCATCGCCATTCTGGAAGTCCGGACCCGTGGAACTGAAAGGATTGTGACTGTCAAGCCGAGAGGCGCAACTGAGGAGGAAATTCAAAGCATTATAGGTAGTTTACAGACTTTGAATTCAATTGAGGGAGTCAGGGTTGTGTTGTTGAAGAAATGAAACTTCGCCCCGCCTTTTTGGCGGGGTTTATTATATTTCTTCCCCGGTGAGGCCGGACTTGAGAGAGTGGGCAGAGTCGAGTTTGTTGCCGATTTGATTCAGGTCTCTGGAGGTGGAATTCATGGAGTTGTAGGCGTTTGTCAGGTGTTTACCGAGAAGAGTGAAGTTTTCATTTAGTTTTTCGTAGTCTTTTTGAACCGCACGGAGGAGGGTAAATACCTCAGAGGTTTTGCCGGCGATTTTTTGGCCTTCAAGTGAAAGTAAGACCGTTTGAAGATGAGCGTAGAGCGTGGTAGGAGAGACGGGATAAACACGGGACTCACGAGCCAGATCGAGCAGGTCGGCTTCGCTGACGATTTCGTAATAAATACTTTCCGATGGAATGTACATGAGGGCAAAATCGAGGGTTCCTTCTTCGGGTAATATATATTTCGACGAAATATCTTTGATGTGTTTTTTGACGTCTCTGATGAAAGCAGTGCGAGCGATAGCTTTTTCCGAAGGGGTTGGAGATGAATATATTTTTTGAAAATTTTCCATCGGAAATTTACTATCGATTGGAAGAATACCGGCTTGCGTCTTGATGGCGGCGTCGACTATCTGACCACCTTTGAAGTGGTATTGCAGATGGAAACTGTTCTTGGGAAACATCTGACCAATGAGATCTTTGAGAACCTGTTCACCTATGTTACCCCGAAGTTTGGGCGACTTGAGGTAGTCCTGGAGATCTTTCATGGAGCGGCTGACTTCGCTAAAAGCGCCGGCTTCTTTTTTAAGATCGGAAATAACAGCAGTGGCCTGGTCCAGTCGGGAAAAAAGTTCTCGATAGTTTTGTTGGAGAGAGGCATTGGTGGTGCGGTTGGTCGTATCGAACGATTGCTGAAGAGATTTGAGCCAGGCGTTAAGAGTCGGATCGGTTTTTTGGGCTTCGAGTTTTTGTTTCAGGAGTAGATAAACTACAAACAAACCAATGGCAAGGAAAAATAGAATGATCAGAGTGTCTGAGGACATGGATTCATTTTAGACCAAATGAACGAAAATAACACGAAATGTATGATTAAATTGATAGAGAATTAATTTATATAGATTCCGGGTCAAGCCCGGAATGACAAGGAATGGAGATAAATAATAGAAGAAAGAAAAAAAGGTATGGTTGGTTGATTTTTTTTGCAACGCTCAATTGGCTAGCGATAGCCTTAGTAATTTGGAAGGTGGACCCGGAAACAATCAAAGACTTTATCCTCCCCGGGAGTTACATGCCCATGACAATCTTGGTGATGGGCGGAGTGTTTTGGTTGCTCTCAATTCTATTCTTGTCGGCGGCCAGGGCTCTCTGGTGGACAATGGGACTGACAATTTTCTTGGAACTGAGGATTTTTGGACTGGGGACACCTATTAACGGGCTCATGATCCTCGGGCTGTTAATGTCGTGGGAACTATATGCCTACAAATCTAGAGCTCAAAAATCTAAAGAGAAGGGGATGGATCCCGGATCCCTAGGGGATACTCGGGACAGGCAAGTGCGGGGTGACGAGATAATATGACAAAGTGATAAAGATGAGAATTCTAAGTTTAGGTATTGGTGTATGATTTGATTAATTAAAGTTATTATTTTGGACAGGATATGCAACTTTCACAAAACCCAATTAACAAGACGCTAGAAAAACAACTGGGTCA
>LCJG01000030.1 GCA_000998025.1 Candidatus Collierbacteria bacterium GW2011_GWB1_44_6 | reverse complement strand
TCATACGCCAATAGACGAAGGCGATTGCGATTCCGAGGAAAATAAAGGGCCAAATGAAATCTAGGATCTTTCTCACATTACCTCCATTGCTTTTGAAAAGGACTTGTTATGGGACATTATACCAATAATTCCGTCGGAGAGGGAGGTGGAAGCAACTTGATGGATTCCTGCCTACGCAGGAATGACAAAAGATGAGATTACTTCGGACACCTGAGGCGACTCGCAATGACGTGATGTGAGATTCCTCCACTTCGGTCGGGATGACGAGGGGCTACCATCTAAAATGGGCGAAGGCCTTATTGGCCTCAGCCATTTTGTGGGTATCAAGCTTCTTTTTGATGGCGTTACCGGCGTTTTCGTGGGCTTCGACAATCTCAGCCGCCAGCTTGTCGGCTAGAGTGCGGTAAGGGTTGGCACCGCGGGCTTTCGCGGCATTGATTAGCCAGCGGATAGCCAGAGAATCACGGCGCTCGGGTCTGATAGGGGTAGGAACCTGGTAGGAGGCACCTCCGACACGCCGAGAGCGAACTTCGATGGTTGGCTTGACGTTGTTTAGAGCTTCATTCAAGTAGATGATTCCGTCTGACTTGGTTTGTTCGGCAACTATATCGATAGCTTTATAAACTTGTTTGGCGGCGACGGATTTCCGACCGTCGGACATGACTCCGTTTATAAGCTTGCTCACCAAAGCGTCTCCATAGACAGGGTCAAGTTGGATTTTTTTAGCGGGTGTTTTGTTTGATCTCATATCTTTTTATTTTTTGGCTGCTGAAGGTCGCTTAGATCCGTATTTACTACGGGAGGTACGGCGTTTTTCAATACCGCCTGTATCCAGCTTGCCTCTGACAATATGGTATTTGACTCCCGGAAGATCACGGACACGGCCTCCTCGAATCAAGACGATGCTATGTTCGGCTAAGTTGTGGCCTTCACCCATGATGTAGGCAGTCACTTCTTGCTTGTTGGAAAGACGCACACGGGCGATCTTGCGTAAAGCGGAGTTTGGCTTTTTGGGAGTCATTGTTTTGACTTGCAAACAAACTCCTGCTTTTTGAGGACTCATGGTGGCGACCATTCTACGTTTGACCGAGTTAAAACTCTTACGTAGAGCGGTGGTCTTAATTTTTCTGGCGCTCCCTTGGCGACCGTGTTTGATTAGTTGGTTGGTTGTAGGCATAGTGCAAACGTGTATTTTATCAGATATTTTCAATCCTGGCACGCATCTTGCTGGTAGGAACCAGGCGGCCAATAATAACATTTTCCTTCATACCCACCAGGTGATCGATTTTACCCTGGACGGCGGCGTCGGTAAGGACACTCGTAGTATCCTGGAAGGAGGCGGCAGAAAGCCAACTGTCGGTGTGAAGAGCAGCTCTGATAGTGCCGAGAATAAGATTGGTAGCTGTGGCTGGTTCTCCCCCTTGGGCAATGACCCCTTCATTGGCCATCTCGTAACTTCCACGACTAATGACGTCTCCGGCAACTAAGCTGGTGTCTCCAATTGAGTCAACCCGGACATAGTCACACATCTTGCGGGTGATGACCTCAAAGTGTTTGTCGTGGATACTGATACCCTGAGATTCATAGATTGACTGAATTTCGGCAATCAGGTAATTCTGAGCGGCACGAAGTCCTTTGATCTTGAGAAGTTCCTTGATGTCGACTCCACCGGCAGCCAATTGGGTACCGACAGCGATCATTTCACCATCTTCTACCTTTAGCGGCATGGCGAGAGGAATAAGATATTCCTTACGATCTTCTTTCTTGCCTGTAGGGGTGATGGTGATCAAATTGCCGTTGTCTGTTTCTACAACCTTGGCTTTGCCTGAGACTTCAGCGATAGGGGCGACAAGTTTGGGTTGGCGGACTTCAAAAAGCTCAGTAACACGAGGCAAACCCTGGGTAACGTCGATACCTGCTACACCTCCGGAGTGTTTGGTACGCATAGTTAGCTGGGTGCCTGGTTCACCGATAGACTGAGCAGCGGTGACACCTACGGGGTCACCAATAACGACAGGGGCGTTGTTGGCCAAATTGATGCCGTAACACTTAGCGCAAAGTCCAAAGCGCATCTTGCATGTCAAAGGCGAGCGGACCTCAACTTCTTTGACACCTGCTTTGACGATGGCGTTGGCGACGTCTTCGGTAATCATGTCTCCGACATCGACCAGCACTTTACGAGTTTCTGGTGAGATGACTTTCTTGGCAGCGTATCGAGTCGTGATTGTCTTTTCGAAGACCTTTCCTCTGGAACCGTCTACCGAAATAGTGACGGATTCATCGGTGCCACAGTCATCCGCACGAATAATAGCATCGTGACTGACATCGACAAGGCGACGGGTTAGATAACCGGCATCGGCGGTACGAAGAGCAGTATCGGTAAGACCTTTTCTGGAACCACGGATGGAGGTAACGTACTCAAAGATAGACAAACCTTCGCGGAAATTACCTTTGGTGGGAAGTTCCACCATGTTACCAAGAGGATCAACGTTGATACCACGCATAGCGGAAAGCTGCTTGATGGTATTCTTGGTAATACGTCCCATGCCGGTGTCGATGATTAGGCGGACAGGATTATCTTCTGAGAATTCTTGCCAGGTTTTTTCGGCGAGCTCGTCGGCAGTGTCCATCCACATTTGGATAGTAAGTTTCCTTCTTTCTTCATTGGTTATCAAACCGGTGTTATAGTTTTCTTCGATTTCTTTAGCTCTTTGATTTCCCCCTTCAATAAAGGCAGCTTTTTCCGAATACATTTCGTTGTCTGAAATTGCGAATGAAAGGCCGGAAATGGTTGAGTAATGGAAGCCGATATTTTTAACTCCATCGATAAGTTTGACGACTTTCTTTAAATCAAGCTCTCTAATAGCCCGGTGGAAAAGAGCGGAAATTTCTTTTCGGGGCAGATTGTGGTTAATAAATTTCCATTCTTTGGGAAGAATTTTGTTGAAGATGATGCGTCCGACAGTAGTTTCTGTAAGTTCATTGGTGTTTTCAGGGTCAAGTCTGACGGAGATTGGCTGTCTGACGTTGACAACTCCTGTCTGAGAGGCAGTGATGGCTTCAGCGGGAGAAGAAAAGGGCATGTTGTAGTGGGGAAACTTGGCATCTATAGAAGTTAAGTAGTAAACACCAATAGCCATTTCTTTGGAATCCGGAATGGAAACCGGATTGCCGGCTGAGGGTTTGACCAAGTTGTACATAGGAAGCATGTGTTTCTTGGCCTCCATGATGGCTTTCTTAGTAAGAGGGACGTGGACGGCCATTTGGTCACCATCGAAGTCAGCATTGAAACCTCCACAAACCACAGGGTGGAGACGAATAGCCGCTCCATCTACGAGGACTGGCCAAAAAGCTTGGATAGAAAGTTTGTGCAAGGTCGGAGCCCGATTTAGAAGTACCGGATGTTTCTTGGTGATTTTTTCGAGAATATCAAAAACCTCCGGCTGTCTCTTTTCGATGAGAGCTTTGGCGGCTTTTACATTCGGGGCTAGGTCCTGTTTGATTATTTCGTGTAAGACGAAGGGCTTAAACATTTCCAGGGCCATGTCTTTCGGTAGTCCACATTGATTAAGCTTCAGCTCAGGGCCAACAACGATAACGGAGCGACCGGAGTAATCAACACGTTTTCCCAATAGATTTTGGCGGAAACGGCCCTGTTTACCGCGAAGCATGTCGGAGAGAGACTTGAGAGTCTTACCCGTTCGAGATCTGCGGGTAGAGCGAGCTTGGGAGGAATCAATCAACGAATCAACTGCTTCTTGGAGCATGCGTTTTTCGTTTCTCAAAATAATTTCCGGAGCACCGAGATCGATCAGATGTTTTAGACGATTGTTACGGTTGATGACGCGGCGATATAGATCGTTGAGATCGGAAGCAGCAAAGCGTCCTCCTGAAAGCTGAACCATAGGACGGAGGTCAGGAGGGATCACCGGAAGAGTCTGGACTATCATCCACTCTGGTTTGATTTTGGAGTCCGAAAGACCACGAACAACTTGAAGTCTTTTGATGGCTCGAAGTCTTTTTGCCTCCGAGGGACTGCCCATATCTTCTTTTAATTTGGCACCCAGCTCTTCCAAATTGATTTTTTTGAGAGCCTCAAGAAGCGCTTCTGACCCCATACCGGCCTGGATCCAGTCGACTAGACTGTATTCTTCCAGTTTGGCAAACTCTGAGTCTGAAACTAAAGAATTGGTTTGAACTCTTTCGACAAGACCCGATAGCTTGTTATATATTTCCTCAGTATAGGCCAGCTCAACAACCATTTGCTCCCGGAGATTGGCCACTTTTTGTTTGTATTCTACCTTGAGATTCTCGGACTTTAATTCTAGTTCGTCTTTGACTTTAATTTTTTTCTTGAGATCTTTGATCTCCGCTTCGCCTTGAGCTTTTACGTCTTCGATTTGTTTATCAAAGTTGGTTCGGACTTCACTTAGCTTGGTTTCTTTTTGGGTCTCAATACTCTTAATGGCCTCTTCCCTACCCGTCTCGTCGACAGACATGACTAAATATTTACTGAAATAAATGACCGAAGTCAGAGCTTTGGGTGAAATATCCAACAAAAGTGAAAGTTTGCTGGGAGCACCTTTGAAAAACCAAACATGAGCTACCGGAGCGGAAAGCTCAATATGACCCATACGTTCCCGGCGGACACGACTAAGAGTAACTTCCACACCACACTTGTCACAAACTATTCCTTTGAAACGAACTCGTTTGTACTTACCGCAATAACATTCCCAATCTTTGGTAGGTCCGAAAATTCTTTCACAAAAAAGTCCATCTTTTTCTGGTTTTTGGGTACGGTAGTTGATGGTTTCTGGCTTGGTAACTAGTCCAAATGACCAGCTCCTAATATCTTCAGGACTTGCAAGTCTGATCTGTAAACCTGAAAAGTCGACTATGTTATTCATTTATTTTAGTTAGGTGTTTTAATTACTGATTTTCGATATCCGGGGCAAGGTCACCCGCCTCAGCCGACTCTTCGTCAACTTGATCGGCAGTTTCTTCGCCGGTTTCTTCCTCTTCTTCGAAGGTGGTTGCTTGGAGCTCGTCTGACATACTGGTGGCTTCAGCAATTTCCGCGGCAATGTCTGGCTTGACGGGCATCTGCTCTTCGACTGCGGCAACGATCTGACCAGTAGGAACGACGGCTAGACAAAGCGAGTTTAGCTCTTTAACTAAGACCTTAAAAGATTCTGGTATCGAAGACATTGGGATCGTTTCCCCTTTGACAATAGCTTCGAAGGCTTTGGAACGGCCTACCACATCATCAGACTTGAGAGTAAGCATTTCCTGTAGAGAGTAGGCGGCTTTATGCGCTTCAAGAGCCCAAACTTCCATTTCCCCCAATCTTTGTCCACCCATCTGAGCTTTTCCACCAAGAGGCTGTTGAGTAACCAAGGAGTAAGGTCCAATAGAGCGAGCGTGCGTCTTGTCCTCAACCATGTGGTTGAGTTTAATGATGTAGCCAATACCAATGGCTGTTTCCTGACCAAAAGCGTCTCCGGTGCGACCATCATAAAGCTGAGCCTTGCCCGTAACCGGTAAACCAGCCTCAATGAGAGCACTGTTGAGCTTTTCTTCACTAATATTTTCGAAAACAGGAACCGAATACCTTTTACCAAGTTTTTCTCCGGCTAAGCCAAGCTGGGCTTCCAAGAGCTGACCTAGATTCATACGAGCGAGAACTGAAAGAGGCGAGATAATGATGTCGATGGGACGTCCATCGGCCAGATGAGGCATGTCAGCATCAGAAACAATTTTGGATATAACACCTTTGTTACCATGGCGTCCGGCAACCTTGTCACCGACCGTGATTTTTCTTAGCTGGGCAACTTTGATTTTGATTTGCTGAATAACTCCGGCGTCAAGCTCATCACCTTCTTCACGACTGAGGACTCTGACGGAAACTATAGTGCCTTGCTCACCATGTGGCATACGAAGAGAAGTATCGCGAACCTCTCTGGCTTTCTCACCAAAGATAGCTCGAAGTAAACGTTCCTCGGCAGTAAGCTCAGTCTCGCCTTTGGGGGCAATTTTGCCGACCAAGATATCATTTGGGCCGACAGTGGAACCAATGGCGATAATACCGTCTTGACCTAAATTCCGTAGGTCTGTTTCGGCGACATTAGGAATATCTCTAGTAAGTTCTTCGGCTCCAAGCTTGGTATCCATGACATCACAAGTATGTTCGTGAATGTGGACAGAGGACAGAAGGTCTTCTCTGACACAACGATCGGAAACCACAATAGCGTCTTCATATCCAAGACCCTCAAACGCAGCGTAGGCAATTAATAAATTTTGACCTAGGGCCAGTTCGCCGTTTTCGGAGGCAGGGCCATTGATGATGGTGTCACCTTTTTTGACTTTATCGCCAACCGAAACCAGAGGATGCTGGTTGTAACAGGTGTCTTGAGAAGAGTTGTGGTATTTGCGAAGATTGTAAGTAACAATGTCTTTCTTAATGTCGACAAAACCGTAGTCAAATGGAGACACCTTGGCTGTGGCTAGAGCAGTGTCTTTTTCGGAAATCTTTAAATTGATATGGTTGCCATCCACGGAAATCACTTCTCCATCGAAGTCAGCGGTAACTACCCAACCCATTCCGGCGGCGGTGATGGCTTCCATTCCCGTGCCTACAATAGGCGCAGCAGGCTTCACGAGGGGGAGGGCTTGAGTTAAGTGGTGAGTAGCCATGAGGGCACGAGTACCTTCATCTTGCTGGATGAAGGGAACCAGAGCGGCAGAGGTACCAACGACTTGCTTGGGAATAACATCTATATATTGGACTTTGTCGATATCGGCTTCAATGAATTTGCCGTTATACCTGACAGGAACCCACTTTTGAGTGATAATATCGCCGTTTCGGTCTATACCTGCATGGGTAATATAGGCGTCTTCTTCGTCGTCTGCAGCCAGATAGATGACTTCATTACCAATTTTAAAGGTAGTTTTGCCGTCTTTGACGATTTTGTTTACTCTTAGATAAGGGGCCTCCAAGAAACCGTAGGTGTTTATTTGAGCATAAAGAGCCAGATATGTAACCAAACCAATGTTTGGACCCTCCGGAGAACGGACTGGACAAATGCGAGAATATTGAGAAGAGTGAATATCGCGCATGGAGAAACTGGCGCGTTCACGGGTAATCCCGCCTGGGCCCATAACAGAAATACGGCGGAGATTGTCAATCTCAGAAAGAGGATTAACCTGGTCTAGAATGGAAGATAAACGATTGCGTCTGAAGAATTCCGTGATAGCGGAAATAATTGGTCGAGGATTGACAAAAGCAGCGGGCGTAGGAAGCTCGTCTGGTTTGGCAAGCGACATTTTTTCCTTGATGGATCGCTCTAATCTTAAAAGGCCTGCCTTGAAGGAAGTTTGGTTTACTAGCTCACCGACACAACGAAGACGGCGATTGGCCAAATGATCGATATCGTCTGTTTTTCCTTGGCCATTTTGAAGACCAATTAAGTATTTAATGGATCCAATAAAATCTTCAGTGGTGAGAGTGACATGTTGTTTGTCGATAGGAGTGTTGGTACCCAACTTGCGATTCATCTTGTACCGGCCAACCAAACCGAGATTGTAGCGACGGGAATCGAAAAACATCTGGTGAAGAAGAGCTTTGGCATTTTCAAGAACGGCAGGTTCGCCGGGGCGGACTTTCTGGTAAAACTCCAGCAAGGCTTCTTCAGTATTGGTACTTGAATCCTTAAGAAGGGTTGTGGAAATATAGCGGTGCTCCTTGTCTGTGTCGACATCAGAGAATAGAGCTAAAATTTCTTCGTTGGTGCTGAAACCCAGGGCACGAATAAGAGTGGTGGCTGAAACCTTGCGATGGCGGTCGATACGAACGGAGATATGGTCGTTACGACTAACAATGAATTCCAACCATGAGCCGCGCATAGGACGAACTTCAGCCTGGTGAATGGCGCGCCCGGAGTGTGGATCGACTTCTCGGGTAAAATAAGCTCCCGGAGAACGAACCAGCTGATTTACTACGACACGCTCGACGCCATTAATAATAAAGGTGCCGATGGAGGTCATCATAGGAATATCTCCTAAGAAGATTTCTTGTTGTTGGGTAGCGCTGGTGTGGAGATTTGTGAGCTTGACTGTGGCCCAGAGAGGAGCCTCGAAGGTGACACCTTTTTCGATTGCTTGTTTGGGAGAAAACTTGGGAAGGCCGACGCGGTTACTTAAAAATTCAAATTCAAAGACTTTTCCGGTAAAGTCTCTTATGGGATTAAGTTCTAGTAGTGATTCACGGATGCCTTCTTCGAGAAATTGTTTGTAGGAGTCAAGCTGGGTTTGGGCCAAGTTGGACTCTGGTAATTTGGAGGCAATTGAGCCCCAATTTTCGCGTTTGGTTTGTTTTATCATCCGGATTTTTGGATTTTTAGGCAGGGTAAATAACAATGGACAACATACAAAAACCTGACTGGCAAAAAGTCCAGCCAAGTTTAGAGCAGTGTCCATAGTATAAGGGTGGAGTATAATCCTGTCAACTCACACTTTACGGGAGGGCTACTTTGAAAGATTATCTGAAGTACTACTTTAAATCGTCACTGAGAGGACTTCCCCTCAGGTATTTGCTATTACTGTGTTTGGTGACTGTGGTGATGATGTTTAGATCGGGATTTACTCCAAATATCATTTTACCTGCAGTCCAGATCACCTTGGTGATGTACCTGACGGGGTTTCTCATGAGAACAATTTCACTGATACTCCTCATAAAAGTAATGGCTAGGAATAGGGGTGGGGATTTTCTGGAGAACCTTGCTTACGCACAGTATGTGAAGAAGATAGGGCTTTACAGGATGCCGCCCGGTGAGGATATGGAAGAATTTCTACGAAAAACCAGAGAGGACGATAAAAAGGAGAGAGAATGAGTCCAACAGAGGACTATATAGTTGACATACCGGTGAGCCGAAAGGCCACCGGTTTTTTGTGAAGTTACGATGGGATTTTAATTGACCCTGGATTGCTTTGGTTCGGAGTACCGAATCGCGCAATGACGAAATTATTTACAGTCTTTTTTGAGATAGAGGCAGATGTTTTTATTGTGCTGTTCGATAGTGTCGGCATAGTGAATGTTGCCGTTTGAATCGTGAAGATAAAACCAAGCTGAGCTTTTTTCTGGACTAGCTGCCGCCTTTAGGGCATCCCGACCTGGATTGGAAAT
>LCJG01000029.1 GCA_000998025.1 Candidatus Collierbacteria bacterium GW2011_GWB1_44_6 | reverse complement strand
TTCGGACACTGCCGGATCATAAGTTCTTGTCACCTCCCCGACAACTTTCGCAGACTTGAAACGTCCTTCTTCGGTTTTTACTGCCAAGGCATCCACTGAATGCTTGAGTAGAATAAATCAATAATATTTGCTTTCAAATTTGAATTTGAATTCGTGCGATCTACTTGCATAATCTATTCACTTTTCAAGGAACAACTTTCTGAGCTCCTTGAGCTCGTGGTTGATTTTAGGGTGTCACTTCCCTAGAGTCAATCACCAGATCAAGGTTTAGTTAGAGTGGACCTGAAGGGATTCGAACCCTTGACCTCTGCATTGCAAATGCAGCGCTCTAACCAACTGAGCTACAAGCCCAATTTTCAGTAGACCGTGCTCCGATCTATCGGAACCACCTGTCGCCTAGGCGACCGCTCTACCAGATGAGCTAACGGCCCGTGCCTAACAAAAAATCCGCCTTTAGCGGACCAGAATACGACCAAAGCGGCAAAAAACCTAGGGGGCTTTTGTGCTCACTGTTCGGTTTATCTTCATATTGTCTGCTAAGGACAAAGAGAATTATAACAAGCCTCCCGCTTTCACGCAAGTAGGTGTGCCAAAAAACATAAAAACCCGGGTCTCCCCATGTTTCAAAACAGCTCCAAGTTATTTGCTTACCTCAGGAATAGCCTGATCAGCGCTGCCATTATGGCGACAGCAGCACATAAATACACATTATTTAAGAAATACTGCTTCCACTCCCTCCACCACCGATCATCATACTTGTACCGCATGATGTAGCACTTAGTTAGCCTCCCCAAAGCATAGGCTAGACCCGCCAACGCCACCCAAATAATGTAAAACAGCAACATATCCATGTTTACTCCTCACGAGACAGAATTCAAAGAACTTCAGCTCCGAACATTATAGTGCACTATAGGGCTTGTCGTCAATCGGCGACTTGACATTATAAGACATTTTGTCTATACTCCCCCAAGCACATATTTCACCCACGGAGGTACACCTTGAAAACCCAGTCTTATAAATTACTCACTGCGTTGATCCTGATTTCCCTCTTAGCCGCTTGCACCCCACCGCCTGCGGTTCAAGAGTACGAAGGTCTTTCAAAATTTACCACCATTGCATATGGTGGCCAAAGCATCACCTACCAGGTCGATTGCGAAAACTGCACAGCAAGCATCATTACTGACACCACCTGCACAGAGTACGACGACGACAAGACAATTGTTATTAAGGATTCGGTCCTTGAAACGAATTGGGACTTCGTCTATGAAGATGCCGCCGGTATTTACACATTTGTTGCAGGCTCACATGACTACCTTGGAGGAGGATGCAGTAATAGTGCCGAACTCATAGTCATCATGCAAGAGGGTGGCATTATTACTCGCATCGACTGAAAATCACAGTCTACAAATCATCAACACCTAAGATCTCCCCCGAGGAGATCTTTTTTTATCTCAAACTCCAGACGACCGTCACCGTCTTGCTGATCTTGGTTGTTCCCACTTCTACCGGGGCTGGCACTGCTAGATCCATGCTTTTAGCCTCCGCTCTAGCGAATAATGGGTAAACTGGTGAAGCGGTCCCGCTTTCGTTTATGGAAACTACTTTCCCAAGCTTTGCACCACTTGCTGCGGCCATTGCTTCGGCTTTTACTTTTGCGTCGGCTACCGCTGCTCCCATCAATTTGTCTTCGGCTTTCTTACTTGTATCCAGCTGAAAGTTCGGGCCATATACATTGTTTGCTCCACTCTGGTTCAAGATGTCAGTCAGCTCCCCCGCTTTATCAACGTCTCTCAATGTTATCGAGATAGTATTGCTAGCATTCCACTGCCCCAGCTTCACCCCGCCTCTCCCGATCAGGGTTGGATCAAGATTTTCTTGCATTTGATATACACTTGCTTGTTGAGTTTGGATATCTGCCTCATCGATGCCAAAATTTTTCACCACCATTATTAAAGCGGTCATTTTAGTATTTACTTCATTTACAGCAGTGTCTTTGTTGTCGTTAATTGACGTCACTCCAGCCGAGAACATCGCCACCTGGTTTTTTTCCTCCGACTCAGCATAGCCAGTTACCGTCACCACGGCTTCATTTTTCAAGATCACCCTCCCCCAAGTAATATCTCCCCAGGGGAAAAAATAGACTGCCCCTAGGATCATCAGTCCTCCCAATATCCATTTAATAAATACATCCAAGTCAGTTTTATCCATATTTTCAGTTTACCTATCCCTCTCAAACAAGTCAAATTAGCTGTAAAATACTCAAAGATCACACTCGGAGGTATACCGTGAGCAAAAAACCCAAGCACATTTTAACCTTGTCCATTTCTTTTTCAAACGAACAGGATCTTCTGCACACCTTAAGCATCTTTACTCTATGGTGCTCCGTCCAATATGTAAGTCTCAAAAAATACGGAATGGTCAGAACAGGAATAAAAACAGCCGATCTTTTTCTTATTTCTTCATTCCCTTATGTCACCTGGGCCCTTAGCGAATTATTTACCGCTCTTGAGTTAAATCCAGAAGTAACCGTCGAGTACTCCTTCTCAAGACCCGTCTAGTTCCTCCAAACCCCCGCCAGTTAGGCGGGGGTTTTCATGTCTAATAGTAATTTATTCCATTACCACTCCACCCCACTCAACAACCACGAAACCTTTTCGTGCTGGTGTCATAATTTCAGGCGCCTCTAGTTCAGTCGGTGTATCTATACCCTTGAATACCAATTCAACACGGATAACTGTCTCTGGTTTCGGATTTATATCTAAAGCCAGGTTTTCATCTAAATAAGCATTTGACATGAGCTTGATTTCGAAATATTTGCTCAAAGGCAATCTAGTTAGCCAATACTCTTTAAATTGAGTGCTCTCTTTTTCATTCAAACCCAGTTTTGGAAGATACTTATCAAGCCAACCATTCAGGTCAGACTTCGCCACCACCCAGCCTTCAGTCGGCAATTCAATTTTATTTACATTTGCTTCATAAAATAGATAATCATACTTGCCATCAATCAAACCAGACGGGTCGGCAGTCACATTCCATCCAGTTCCATATTCAGGATCTGTCTTTGTCAGCCTACCGTTTACATCCACCTTTACCGAGACCTCTGTCTTTGTCTCAGGATAGAGATAGATAGCCGGCTTCTCAAAGTCAATATGGCAACTTGCGGCATCGTTATTCATCGGCATTTTGACCATAAGTTCGGTTGTCTGTCCTGGTCCCAAAAGTTTATGTGCATAATCATTTAAATTTTGGATATCAATGATATTGCCGTTAGCTTTGTAAGAGGCCAATCCCACATCATAAGTACACTTTTTGGTTGTGTTGGTAATAGTTGCGTAGACATATCCACCCGGAAGATCAATCCATTTCTTTTCAAAATATTTTCCGTTTGTCGGTACAAGATATTTATTCGCAATCGGGTTTTCACATCCCGCAGAAAGTGTTACCGTCGGAGGGGTAATAGGCTGAACAGAATTTAATTTACACCCCGGGAAAACCGAAAAATCGTTCAACGCCGCAATCAATCTACTTGTTGCTGCATACCTGACTCCACCAGCGAAGCTCTGAAGTACTGGTCCGTAGAAAAGATCCACTTGATATTGACAGTTCTCGCACTTTGCCACGGTCGGTGTGGGTGTGGGTGATGGTGTCGGCGTCGGACAAACACAAGTTGAGCTTTTCTTACACTGAGGATTTCTACATCGCCCCTGTCTCTCCCATGGTGACCTTACACACGTCAATCCACTTTCACATTGTGAACTACTTCTACACATACTGTTACACGCCTTTACTGGCGTCGGGGTAGGAGTTGGTGTGGGCGTCGGCTTCGCGATATTTATTGCCAATTCACACACAGGAGCGGCCTTTGTCCTAGTCTCAGTGTCTTCTTTTTTCATGACTCCATATCCGACTATTCCCAAAACAGCAACGATCAACAAGATAACTGCGATTGTTAGATAAGCTTTGTTCTTTTTCATTATTTGTTTATAGAAATAACCTTAACAACATGACTTCCATAGCCTGAAAAAGTATAAGGGAAAGATGCCACCCATCTCGATCCCAACATCTCGACAGGAACATCTTGTTTTAGGATAACCCTCCTATCAATTGTCACCTGGAAAGTCATAGATATCACCTTTTGAGTGTTGGGTGCGTAACCTTTAAATACCACCACGTCGTTTTTCTTAATAGTATTCAGGATGTTAGTCACATCTTCATTATTCTTATAAGCCCTCATCGTTTCACACACCAGAACTGGTGGTTTGGTGGGGGTAGCTGTAGGAATTACTATTGGTGTCTCTGTTGGAGTTGCAGATCCACCACAATCTGGTGAATTTGCCTTGATAAGGCAATATTTACCGTTGTCTAAACACTCCAATCTACCTGGGGGCTCACAAACTTTATCTCCGTTTAAGCAGCTTGGATCTGTGCAGCACACCGGGGCTCCAGTGTCTGTGTTTCTACCACATTCCCACACATCAGTGTTGCCCTGACAAATTTCATTTATGCAGTTGTATCCATTAGCACACACGACTCCGCCACAAGTCTTATCTACCAGTATCTTCGTTGGTGTGGTAACTGGTTTGTCCACCACTTTTGTTAGTACCGGCGTTGGCTCGTCTTTGGGTGGTTTTGGAGCTGGCGTGTCTTTGACTGGTTTTGGTGGTGTCTTTGTTGGCTTGGCGGTAATTTTTTTATAGGCAGCTTGTGGCTCACTTTCTGGAGCAGTGGGGGCAACGGCGAGTCTACCAGAAACCCTACTGGATATAAGCAACAAACCAATTACCGCACCGACTACCAAAAGAACTGTCACAATACCACGTAAAGACAAAGCTGACTTTTTCTTTTTAGACTGGGAAGATTTTTTCATTTGCAGGAATTAATAATAAGGGCACTACATCCAATGTAACATATCCTTAAATGAAGATAAATATCCACATACCCCCTCTTACTCTCCCCAGATCTGTCGTAACTCCTCAAGGTCTTCGATAACAAGATCAGCCCCTAAACTCAACTGTTTACCTCGATCGTAATACCTTTCGTATCTCTTGGGAAAAAACAAAACACTATCCATCCCTGCGTTGTTTGCCGCCTCTATATCCTTTTTGTGATCCCCAATCATCACTGCCCCATCCTTTGTTCCACCCAGTTTATCTAAAGCTTTTAGGAGTATCTCAGGATCTGGCTTGTACTTCCTCACGTCTTCTTTTCCCAAAAACACATCAATCAAATTTGCTATCCCTAAGTATTTCAAGGCTGACTCCACCCACTCTCTTTTTGAAGTGGTGACTATCGCTATCTTTCCTTCCATCTTTTTAATTTTTTCCAAAACCGCTTTTGCTCCAGGGACCAGCTTCACCTCGGGTAACATTGGTAGTAGTTTCTCAGCCGCTTTTCTAAAAAAAGCATCGGCGTCGGTAACACCCAATTCGGCAGGTCCATTCCAATTAGCAATCACGTGTTCTCCTATTTCTCTCTCTGTCACCTCAACACCAAATTCCTTAAAGGTTTCCACAAAAGCCGGCACCCAAATAGGCAGCGAGTCCCCCAACGTCCCATCCCAGTCAAACAAAAAATATTTATATTTCATACTTCATTTTACAAACAAAAAGTTAAATTATATTTATAATCAAATCATGGAAAACACGGTTCCCCTTGAGGTGTATGTGCAATTGCGTCAACAATACGATAACGAAAGGCAAAAGGTTGAGATACTTACTACTTTAGCCATGAAGGATGCGCTTACTGGCGTTGACAACCGCCGCGCCCTCGACGAAAAACTCATCCAACAAGTAGCTGAAGCCAGGAGGGCTCGCAGCAAACTAATTATTATTATGTTTGACGTAGACCATTTTAAAGAAGTCAACGATAAATACGGGCATATACACGGAGACAACATTTTAAAAAAACTCGCCAGTGTTGTTTCAGAAACCAAGCGTCCGGAAGACATTCTGGCTCGTTACGGCGGTGAAGAATTTGTCCTTATTTTCCCAGAACAGGCCTCTACTGATTTAAGCCATTTCAGCATGGAAAGATATCAAAAAGCCATCTCCCAAATAAACAGATCTCCAAACAATGACGGTCAGGAGCTCACTGTCAGTTTTGGAACCGTTATCGTAGATTTTTCAAACGAGGATCCCAAAAATCAAGATCAATCTATAAATGCCGAAAGCCTTATGGAACAAGCCGACTCGCTTCTTTATTCTTCAAAAAAGGAAGGCAGAAACCGCCTTACCCTTGCCTATCGGACAGCAAAATAAGTCGAACTATTTCACCAGATACTTCCGGTAAACCCAGGAAAGCAGATAGGCTAATCCTATTATTATTAGGACCACCGGCAGGTAGACTACCGCCCAGATGACAGTGTTCGCTACCGATCTCATCGCTCCCAGCATAGATCGCACTGCCGTCTTAAACACCACCCCTGGCCTCCACGCCTCATCTGGCGTATACGGTAAAGCCAGCTCATCGGTGGATACACTCACAGTGATTCTTGTCAGTTTCGCCGTCTGTTCCAAATAGTTCTTTTGACCCTTGAGACTATCAATTTGCTCCTGAATATTATTGATCTGCATTTGCACATTGACCAAGTCTTCCACCTGCACTGCTTGATCCAAAATCGCCTGCATTTTTGCCTTCAAGCTTTCCAGGTCCGTAATTCTTGTTTCCAAATCAACATATTGATCGGTTACGTCATATCCATAAACATTTTCCGAAACCACTTTTACACCTAATGATCGTATTTCATCTAGAGCTTGCTCTCTTTTTTCGGCTGGAACTCTGATCGTAATGTTTCCACTGGCAGCACCCTCCGGTCTTGTCAAGGATTTGTTTACCATATATCCACCCATCGAAGTCGCTGTCTCTTCTATTTTCTTAGTCACATCAGCCACATCTCTCACCTGCATCGACATCGATGTATCCTGAACTGTCAGCCTTTGTTCTCTTGTCACAGGAGCGGCTTCCGGCATAATTCCCTGAGGCCGGCCCATCGATATCTTAGAAGACACAGTGTCGTATGCTCCGTCAAAACTAGGCATTACAGCCAGGTTTGTTACTCCCGCTTGCTTATTTCCAAATAACAATACCAGAATAACCAAAACCAAGACCACTACCAACCAGTTTTTCTTGATCCAAGAGAATATATTCATAAACTTACTTTACCACAACACCCCGCCTGGTGGCGGGGTGCTACTGCTCTCAAATACAAAACCTATTTCAAATCTCCACAAGCCGTATACACAGAGGCTTTCTCCACCGAGTCGTGAACGTTGACGGCCAAAGGCAGATCTGCAAACAAATCTTCGATACTTACCGAAATAACTGTCTCAGACTTTCCGTCCACCACATTATTCAGCGGATACTTCACCTCTCCTGGAGTTGGACATTTTCCAACGTGAATATGTGCGGGTTGAGGCGCCGTATACTTCTTCCCTATCATCGTTAAGGTCACCTTCGTTTTTCCTCCCTCATCTTGAAACATGGCTGTACCGCTTTGACCAGATACTTTTACCTGCTCCATATTGATTGTTTTTGGAGGTACCGTCGGTGTTGGCGATATTTTCGTACCTGGTGATGTTGCCGCCGGAGTTGTTGTCACCGTTGTCGGCGCAACCATCATTTTTTCTTTTCCTTGGGCAGACCAAACATACCACCCAACCGCAGCCACAACGAGAAGTACAAAAACCCACAATGCGCTATTTTTCATATTTTGTTGATAATAATAATTAATTCATGCTAAACATTTTATTAAGTAAATGTCAAGTATCTTACAAATACAGGTGTAAACATCAGCATTTGTTGGGAACTGTAAAATATGCCTATGGAAATAACTTGCCTCACCGTAGGAGATCTGTCCACCAACTGCTATTTATTAACCGACGAAGACACCAATGAGTCCCTAATCATAGATCCAGGTGACGAAGGCGATTTTATTAGCACCACTATATTAGAAAAAAGAGTAAAGCCTAAAGCGATAGTCTTTACCCACGGACATTATGACCACTGCCTGGCAGCCTTAGAACTAAAGCTAAATTTCAATATCCCCATATATATTCACCCGGAAGACCTATTTCTTTACAAAAAATCCCATCTATCAGCCAAACATTTTTCTCATATATCAATTCCCAAACCTCCCCCTGCTGATCACTTCCTGACCGACAATGATATTCTTACCTTCGGCCATTCCCAAGTAAAAGTCCTTCACACCCCCGGCCATACCCCAGGGTCAATTTGTTTATTCTCCCCCGGTACCCTATTCTCAGGCGATACCCTCTTCGCTGAAGGAATTGGGCGCACTGACCTCTCCTACTCTTCCCTATCCGATCTGAAAAAATCTCTTCAAAAAATCTCGAAACTACCCACAAATACTACTATCTACCCCGGCCACGGCAATTTATCCCTCCTGACAAATACTTTGTCTTATAGTGTGGTATAATCTCACAAGCAACTTATGCCTATTCAAACTCAGAAATTACCGGAATATGTCAGTTCTCTATCCCAGGCTCGCCAAGCCATCGCCGGAAAACTTTTTTCGCATGCCTGGTTCAAAGCTACCGATCCCAAAATCCAAGAGGAAGTCCTCAGCCTTCCCGAAGATCACGAGGGCTTTCTTGTAGACTTAGCTTCCCGGCCTGATGAAATCGGAGAACTAGACGTTTTAAGATTAATCAAAATTGGTTATGGTCACTTCTTACTCCTACCAGTGTTTGAAGTCAGGTCAAATATTACCAATCAGGTTTTTACCTATGAATATGCTTCCTGGAAAACGGGAAGCAATCCGGGGGCCAGAGGAATCATTTTTTTAGAAACCGAAGGTCAAATTTCCCATTTTTTAGTCGGCATTATGCACAAATTCTCTTCAGCTAGCGAGGTATACGAATCTATTGGTGGACTATACCTACATTTTTTTGATAACAAACCAATCAACTTCCCAAAAAAAATCGAGCAAGAAATCTGTTTCCACTTAGGTGTAGATCAACTGGAGTTTAAGAAAATTGTCGATCTTGGTCGTGCCCACCCAGATTTCGGTATGACCAATAATATCTCCGACCTGTTTGCCGCCGTTATCGATATCTCACACCTCCCAAAAATCAAGGCCAAAGAAACCTTTCGAACCACTCACAAGCCGGTCGGCTTTGATCTAAAAATTATTCCCATTCAAGAATTATCAGAATATGCAAAAAAGATTGAGGATAACTATTTTCTAGTCTTGTAAGAGTCTTTCACCCCATATAAAATTCTCTTTGACTTACAAGGTTCGACCTTAAAATATTTCAAGTTTCAGTAGCGCCCAGATGGGCCAAACGAACCTTATTCCACACCCTTCCCCCCTTTTCAACCGTTAACTCGGTTTTCCTTATGTCGCCCCCCCACAGTGGGGATCTCATACAATCCACCTCAGGAGGTTCTTGTCATGTTGAAAAATATCAGTTCGTTTTTGCTCGCTTTAGTTGCCGACGTCTGGTACCTGATTTCCAACGGTACCACAAAGAAACCGGAACCAATTGTTCGCACACCCCAGCCCAAAAAGGAGGCCGTCGTGCCCAATTTATCCCCCGAAGTATTAACTGAAAGACTCAAAGATCGTGCTTTTCAACTCGAAATGATCGACTGGGTCAACAACGTCCTTCGCCCACTCGAAGACAATGCCACCTATTTGGCGGTAGCCAAGGATCGTTCCAGTAAAGTCCGTGACTTTACCACAAAAGACTTGAAAACAATTTTTGCCATCCTTGAACCCTTCATTCGCCGCGGTACACCCGGTCATGAACTCGGCCATCATATCTTTGATGCCCTTGGTGGTGGCGCTATTATCAGCAATGATCCCTGGCTAGCCACCGCCTATCCGAACGAACTGGATGCTGCCTTTTTGGAGGCTGCAGCCCATGACGGAGCCACGGGTATCCAACATCGGTACGTCGATTACAAATGGGAATTGAACCACGGTGAGATCTTCGCTTGGACCCTCTACCATTTGCTGAAGGGTCTTGTCTCAGAACCGGTCTTGCTCATTGCCTGCTATGCGGGTGCCGCTCATCCGCACATCATGACCAAGCAAGAGGATGGAACCTCAAAGAGCCGATGGAACGACGAATTGTTCTACAACGGCGAAATTCCGGTTCGGGTTGCCGTTTGGGTTACCCGCTGGACAGATCGATTTGAAAACGGCGCCGATGCCTGCCACCTGATTCGACATGCAGTAGCCAGCGTCGATGGCGCCCGTGTCAACGGCCTTGATCTTCATGGTGTCGACTGGTACAACTTCGCCGATGCCCTAAAATTCGTTTTTACTCCTACCTTAGGAGTGAACGTTGTCATCAAAGATGGCAAAGAGGTGAAGATTCCTTCCATGCTTCAGCATCTCCGTGGCTATGCGAATTCCGCAAATGCCCGTCCCTGCAGTCCCTACAATCAGCATGATGATAAAAGTCCCAACATGCGGACTCTGATGGACTGGAAAGTTGCTCACTCGACTGAGCTCATCGATACCATCCTGAACACCACCGGTACACCAGACTTCGAAATCTTCGTCCGTTTGATGCAGATGAAGTCCGGCTTCCCGAACAGCCAGATGACCACCGACACCATCGAAATGGTTCGAGACCTCTGGAACCACTTTTCTCCTGAAGACCAGGCCCATTGGACTCACGGCTTCGAAATGGCCACAGACCACTACTTTGAGTGGCTTGATGTTCTCCAGAATCAGATCGCCAGTGCCACCCATCCCATCGTCGTGGCTTTCCGGCCTCTCGTCCCCGGTTTGATTGCCCAAGTCACAGCTTAGCCTAAGGACTATGCTGCGATGTATCCTCTTATTACTGAGATTCAATACACCAGCATCAAACCAGGCCAGGACATCCGTATCCTAAATTGGAAGGAGTTTTCCTTCCTTGAAAGGGTAAAGGATACCCAGGTTATCAACTTTGCCCCCCAGACTATTGGAGGCAACCACAGGCATCCTAGAACTGAGTGGTATATCGCCTTTGGGGAACTCATCTTATACTGGCTGGATAAATCAGGCAAACGGCACCGCAGGCATTTAAATCCAAAGGGGAAACTACTTCTGGTAGAAATCCCTCCTTATTTACC